>JAVBSH010000186.1:0-64705 GCA_031547085.1 Bacteroidales bacterium | reverse complement strand
ATTAAAGAACAAGTAAAAGCCTGGCAGGAGGCCCGTAATAATAAGAATGCTAAAATCAATTGGCAGTTCACCACTGAAGATGCTCGGATTAAATTGAAGAAACTTTATCCGACTTTTAATGTATGACACGACACTAGGTGTATTCGAAGGCTTTGGGTCTTGAAAATTTTGATGTGTCTTTTACAGGGAGTACAAAGAACGGCAGGAAACCTCGAAACTATCCTTCAGCAAGCGGTACGCTGAAATAAAAGGTGGTACCGACATTAACCTTGCTGTCCAACCATATCTTGCCACTATTGTGTTCCACAAAATCTTTACAGAGCGCCAAACCCAGTCCGGTTCCTTTTTCTTTTTCAGTACCGAGTGTAGTAAAGTTGGCCATAGCAAACATTTTAGTCTGGTCTTCGGGACTGATTCCCACACCAGTGTCTTTTACCGACACGATTACTGAACCTTCCTTGGTCAATGCCTTGATAGTGATAATTCCCCCGGCATGGGTAAATTTCAAAGCATTCGAAATCAGGTTCCGGAGGATAATTTTCAGCATTTCCACATCGGCACGCACGCGTACTGCCGTTTTTAGCGAGTTATCAATCACAATATGCTTCTGCTCGGCCTGCATGCGGTAAAAATTGATGCTGTCGTCGATTACTTTTTGCATGTCAACACTTTCGAAAATCGGTTCGATGCCACTCAATTGATACTGTGACCAGTGGAGCAGGTTTTCGAGCATGGTAGATGTATTTTCTACACGCGAGAGCAGCTTGCCAAAAAAGTCCACCAAATCTTTACGTGCAATATTGTTGGTATTAAACAGGCTTAACAGAGCTTGCAATGATGACATGGGGCTTCGTAAATCATGCGAAATAACCGACAATAGTTTGTCCTTTACCGTATTACTTTTTTCCAAAACGGCATTTTTCTGGGAAAGCTGCTGGTTTACCCATGAACAATTATCCACTTGTTTGGTCAAAAGTTCCAGTTGGTGTTTGCTTTCCTCGTTTTCATAAGACAACATGTTATCGGTCTGCTTTTTACGTCCGTATAGGCATACCTGTACAATACCTCCCGTCAACGCGATGAATGCTAAAAGAATCGATACGATGGCTATACGGTTGCGTATTTTCAAATCCTGTTCCGCTTCATGCAACTTTGCTTCCAAATCTTCGATTTGCTCCTGCAAGGTTTCTGTGTGGTGGCGTTCCCGGAGGTCATGGATAATTTCCTCTTTTTGAATCGTATATATCCCTTGGGTTATTTTTTCTTTTTCCTTCAAATGTTCAAATGCCGATTTGTAATCATTTGTTAATGAGTCTATCAAAATCAATGTTTCGTAATTCGATAAAGCCAATTCCCTTTTTTTTGCACTGCGTACGATTGATATGCTTTGTTCGATCAGTTTTTTTGCAGTTTGATGATCACCTTTATTCATGTAAAATTTTGCCGAATCGGTTTTTTGCTTGGCATGTTGTAGAACCGGATTATCCGTAATCTTCGCAATAGTATCTTCCACGAATAAAGGAACCATGCCATTATTTGGACATGCCACTGCGCTATAACACAGCGTTATCCACAAAAAAGAAAGTATGATCCTAACTGTCATTTTACGAAATTTGGCCATTTTCGAGATGATGATATTTAGTATATACGTAATAACACAAAAAAAGGTTATGGTTAAACCGTGCTTTCATAAACATATGCATGAATAATCCCCGAAAGTTACATCACTTATCGTAAGTAATATTAATTTTGCCCACAAAAATAATATTCAAAAATCGAAAATAAAAATGGCCACACTTAAATCATTCAAAGGGATTCGTCCCGTAAAGGATAAAGCAGCAAAGATAGCATCGCGTCCATACGACGTGCTCAATAGGGCCGAAGCCCTCAAGGAAGCCGATGGTAATCCATTGTCATTCCTGCATGTCATCAAGCCCGAAATTGACCTTCCGGCAACTTTGGATGAACACGATGCAGAAGTATACCGTAAGGGTAGTGCGAATTTCCGGAAAATGATTGCCGATGGTGTTTTCTTTACGGACGACAAGGATAAATTGTATGTTTATGCACAAACCATGGACGGACGCACCCAATATGGTATTGTAGGATGCGCCTCGGTGGATGATTACATGAACAACGTTATCCGCAAACATGAATTGACACGTCCCGATAAGGAAGAAGACCGTAAAAACCATATCCGTGTCAGCAATGTAAACTACGAACCTGTGTTTTTTGCATATCCGGCGATAGATGAGATTGATGAGATTGTGGCTAAAGTGGTGTCAGTCCCTGCCGAGTATGATTTTACAACCGAAGATGGTATTGGACACCAGTTCTGGGTAATTGATAACCAGCAAACGATCAGCCGTATTACCGAATTATTCGCCGCTATCCCCAACACGTATGTTGCCGACGGTCACCACCGCACCGCAGCCGCAGCATTGGTGGGCGCCGAACGCCGCAAGGTAAACCCCAATCATAACGGCAGCGAGGAATACAATTATTTTCTCGCCGTACACTTTCCCGACAACCAGTTGAAGATATTTGACTACAACCGTGTGGTAAAAGACCTCAATGGCCGGACAGAAGCAGGGTTTCTTAAAGGTCTCGAAAAAGGATTCATCGTGCAATGCAAGGGAACAGAAGAATACCGTCCGGTGGCATTGCATGAGTTCAGCATGTACCTGGATGGCAAATGGTATGCGCTCACAGCTCGTTCGGGCACATACAATGACAATGATCCTATCGGCTGTCTCGATGTGACGGTGCTTTCCGATCTCATTCTGACACCGATCCTTGACATTACCGATTTACGTAATTCAAAACGTATTGATTTCGTGGGTGGTATTCGTGGTTTGGGTGAATTGAAACGTCGGGTGGATTCCGGCGAAATGGCTGTTGCTTTTGCATTATATCCGGTCAGCATGAAACAATTAATCGACATTGCCGATACCGGTAATATCATGCCACCCAAGACAACCTGGTTCGAGCCAAAACTGCGGAGTGGATTAGTAGTACACAGTATTGTTTAAGAACAATTGCAATGCTGATTTCACCACAGAAACATGAATCTTAAGGCATTTGCCGCAGTATGCGTTTTCATGCAGGTTCACCTTTTGTTATCTGCTCAAATTGTTGATGGAGTGAAGAGTGTTAGTAGTGTTGAGTTCTTCATTCCACCTATAGGGGTGGCATACGCTTACGAAATGAATGTTGCGCCTGCTATGACGATGCGATATTCAGGTATGTTATTTTATAGTTTCGGAATGTATGATAACATCTATAATGAAAAGGAGCGGTGGGGAATGTTGGGATATGGTTTATCCACAGAATCGCGATGGTATTATAATTATAAAAAGCGGCAATCGAAAGGTAAGAATGTAAGGTGTAATTCTTCCGGTTACTTTGCGCTCCAATTACGTTATGCATATACGCCATACCAATACAGTGTCGGCATTTTTCAATATGACCACATCGGGCAAAACACGCTTTCCGTGATGCCCAGGTGGGGTATGCGTCGCAATTTGGGGCAACGGTTTTATTTTGACGGAAGTTTTGGTTTGGGATATATATATGGTGAATATTCTGGTAACGGATTGGCAACAATGCTTACACTATCGTTAGGTTATGTGTTTTGGTAGCGCTAAAAGGGAAGCTTTAATTGTAAAAAGTTATAAGATTTGATTACCAGTCTTCAGAATCAAAGAATAAAAGATATTGTAAAATTAGGCAATGCACGCGAACGCCGCAAACAGAATTTGTTTGTCATTGAGGGTGCACGCGAGTTATCATTAGCCGTATCAGCCGGTTATCGTATTCGCAGCCTGTATGTGTGCAAAGAATTATTGAGTAAAGCCGGAGAAAATGTTATTGGCAAGTTGAACATTCCTGTAGAAGAGATAAGTAGCGAGGTATTTAGTAAGATGGCCTACCGTGAAGAATCGGATGGGATGATTGCCCTGTCGGAAGCTCGGTATCCATCGTTAAATGAGATCAGGTTATCCGCCCAGCCGTTTATCATTGTACTGGAAGCCGTTGAAAAACCCGGTAACCTTGGGGCCATCCTGCGTACCGCCGACGCTGCCAAAGTCGATGCAGTGGTGGTGTGCGATCCCAAAACGGATATTTACAATCCCAATACAATACGTTCGAGCGTCGGTTGTGTTTTTACCCAGCAGGTAGTAGCCTGTACTTCGGAGGAAACCTTTCAATGGATGAAACAGTTAGGTATCAATATCCTGGCGGCAGAACTTACGGCTTCTTCATGGTATCATGATATCGACTTCACAAAACCGTCAGCCATTGTAATGGGTACCGAAGCTGACGGATTAACCGATTTTTGGATCAACAAAGCCGACCACCGCATTAAAATACCGATGCGTGGTTATATCGATTCGCTCAATGTGTCGGTTTCAACAGCAGTGATAACCTTTGAAGCCATGAGGCAACGAAAATTCGCTTAATGACCCCGGTTGTTGTCCTTTGTGTTTTTGTTGTATACACACTGTTCATTTTCCTGATCAGTTGGTATACCTCGCGTAAAGCAAACGATGCCACTTTCTACCAAGGTAATCGTCAATCGCCGTGGTATGTGGTGGCTTATGGAATGATCGGGGCATCTCTTTCGGGTGTAACTTTCCTCTCGGAGCCTGGTTGGGTACGCGACACACAGTTTTCGTACATGATCGTGGTGTTTGGGTATGTTGTGGGATATGCTGTAATTGCTACCGTGTTGCTTCCGCTTTACTACCGCCTCAACCTGACTTCCATATATACATATTTGGACAAGCGCTTTGGCAATTTCACCTACAAAACGGGCGCATCCTTTTTCATGCTGTCGCGTGGCGTTGGCGCTGCTTTAAGGTTATTTTTGGTTGTATATGTCTTGGATTTGTTTGTTTTCAGCCATTGGGGCGTTCCATTCTGGTGCGTGGGAGCATTTTCCATATTGATCATACTGCTTTACACCTTCAAAGGTGGCATCCGAACTATTGTCTGGACGGATACTTTGCAGACAACCTTTATGCTGTTGTCTGTGGCGATGACCATATACCTCATCGGCAAGGCTATGGATTGGAGTTTTGCGGATTTATTTACTAATGTGAAACAAAGCGGGTATTCTGATATGATTGTCTCTGATTGGACAGACCGGCGTTTCTATTTGAAGCAATTCCTCAGCGGAATATTCATCACCATTGCAATGACCGGATTAGACCAGGATATGATGCAGAAAAACCTCAGTTGCCGTACCTTGCGCGATGCACAAAAAAACATGTTCACATTCAGTTGGATATTAGTTGTTATCAACCTCATGTTTTTGTTTTTAGGTGCGGTATTATTTATATATGCCCAGGCTAACCAGATAACCATTACCTCCACCGATAGTTTGTTCGCCGATATTTCCATCAATCATCTAGGATCTTTTGCCGCAATAGTATTCATCATCGGCTTGGTGGCAGCAGCGTATTCCAGTGCCGATGGTTCTTTGACGGCACTTACGACGTCGTTTTGTATCGATATTATTGGATTAGATAAACAAAAACTTCCTGATAACAAAAAACGGAATATCCGTTACGCGGTTCATTTTTCATTTGCCTTATTATTCCTGTTATTGATTGTTGGTTTTGAACAATTAAACGATCAGGCAATCATCGACCGTTTTTTTATTATAGCAGGATATACATACGGGCCATTGCTGGGACTTTATAGCTTTGGCTTGTTTACCCACATGAAAGTCCATGACTGCGCTGTTCCTTTAATAGCTGTTGCCTCGCCTGTTATCACTTATCTTCTCGATAGCCATTCCGTACAGTGGTTCGGCGGTTATAAATTTGGCTTTGAGTTATTGATTGTTAATGGTGGGATCACTTTTTTAGGATTGTTGATTTGTAGCAAAAAATCTAAATAGAATGATTTTCATCATAACATATGTGTGGTTCGTCAAAATCTGAACTATTTATAAAAATGGAAAATAACACATATTGCTCTTGTCTACAATGTATTAAATCCTTTGAATGAGAATTTGTCAAATTGTGTTTGATTAAAATAAATGAAACAAAAAAATAAAAAGCACGTATCTTTGTAAAATATTTGTATAATTTTAGAATGTTTTATTGATACCAATTGATTGGGGGATATTTTAAATAATTAAGAATGATAAGTAGAAAATTTTCTTTTATTTGGGTTATTGCGTGTATCATAACCATATTGAGCGCTTGTAAAAGCAATTCCGACCCAGACCCGGTTGATCCAATTGATCCGGTCGACCCGGACGAACCTGCAATGCAGAGAAACTTTGTATTTGTTTCACAGGGGGCTGCGATGACAGCTGGCATTAATAGTGTGGATAACGATTTGGCATTTGAAGTTAATACATCGTTGGATAAAGAATTAGACGCCCCGGTTGAGATTGATCCTATTAAGAAAGACAAACTGAAACGGATCATAACGATTGATGCTTTAGCCGATGGGCAAAAAGTGACCGATATTTGTTTTTGGGAACAATACGTCTTTGTTAGTCACATGGATCCGGGACAAAAGTATCGAGGAACGGTCGATGTATATTCATTAAAAAATGTTCCCAACCTCAAACGTGTGACAAGGTTCCAATTTGCCGATACCGAAACTTTGAAAGGTATAGATATCCATGCTGTTAGCTACACATTGGGAAGGTTGCTTCTGGCATGTTCTTCGGCAGAAAAACCTGCATTTATTGAGCAGATCATCTACAATCCGAACGAAAGTATGGAACCGGTATTAAAAAAATATGTGGATATTCCGGCGTCGAGCCTGAGTGGTATCACTATCATCGGAAATAAGATTTATACATTGGCGGATAAGGAAAATGCCGGGGTTTACATACACAATTTGGAAACCATGGTGCAGGAACATTATGTTCCCATTCAGGATCCATTGTCAATGACTCCCGTTTCGGGAAACAATGAAGTGGTTGTATTGCAAAACGGCACGCCGATGTCACTTGTTAAAGTCACTTCAACCGGACAATCGAGTACCGTTACTGCCAGTACTGAAGCGTCTCAAAATATGGGCATTGTGGCTAAAGACCGGGTATATGCCCGGTCTGGAAATCAAGTACAGGTTTTTAACAGTAACTATTCTGTGAAACAACAGCCATTCTCTTGGACGGGGGAAAATACTCAGGTCAATGCATCGTATAAGAATGTCGCTGTCATGAAAGACTGGTTGCTCATTTTGGGCAATGGCGGAAATGGTGTACGTGTATGTGGATTACGTAACCGTTCCGAAGCCGATGTTACTGAAATTTCGGATTTGTCGGATGTTGGACAATCATTATCACTACTGTCGGCAAATGATAATATTGCGCTTATTGCTAACCAAGACGGGACATTACAGATGTTGTGGCGTGTATCGTTTGGAATGCCCGAAGTCCCGATTTATTTGCTGGAATTGGAAAAGGTAATGGAAACGGTGGCTAATACGATTGCATCAAATGTTGATAAGCAGACCAAATATCCCGAATTGTTTGTCAAAGATATACCATTGACCATCAAGACAACAAGTAAAACCAAGATATATATATCCATAGTAAAACAGAATGCAACTTTTTCAAGTTCAATAGGATATTATTTATTCAATAGCAACGCATTACCGGCTGAAGCCTCCGGATTATCCAAAGTGGCATTATTTCCAAGTACACTTTTGCAAGGAACTACCGGTAATACCATACCAATGTGCGATGCGGAGGGAAAAGCCATAGAGTTTGAAGCTGGTCAGGAAATAGGGTTTTATTTTATCCCCAATGGTTGGAGCTCCAGTTTAAACGATGGTTACGGGGGAGTGGATTATGCCAAACCGACAATGTATACCCACCTACAGTATAACCAACAGCAGTCTCAGCAACATATTCTATTCCGGATTAATGGGCAGAATCCGCTATTTATGGGATTTGAAGACACATGGATCATCGGTGGCACCAGCGATAAGGATATGGACGATTTCATAATATCCATATCGGATAATCTGAACAATGCGCCTGTAACCAAACTTAGCGTAGAAGGAATAAAGGCTCTGGATTAATAACGATATCCGTTGATTTCAAAAAAACTATCCTTGATCACATTTCAGGGATAGTTTTTTGTTTATACACATGGCTTTTGGCCGCTCTTGTGCCACCAAATAAGTCGTGCATGTTGGGATAATAGAAATTAAAACTATGATAATCAGTGGGTTTTGTTCGTAATATTATCAAAAACTATAAAAAACATCATTATTTGAAAAAAAACATGTAGGTTTGTCGTCCATAACTTTTTAAACTCATTGACCATGGTAACAAGAACATTCGACTTACTGGATCAATACAGGTCGAAATACAAGCTGGTGGATGCTTTGGCTTGTAAAGCCGCCGGTAAGTGGGTCAAATATAGCAGTGACGAGTATATACAACATGCCAACGATATCAGTTGTGGCTTGTTGGTGATGGGGTATAAACCCGGGGATAAGATCGCAATGATTTCCAACAATCGTCCCGAATGGAACTTTTTCGATATGGGAATGGCGCAGATCGGTGTAGTTTCCGTGCCGATATATCCAACCATCAGTCTGGAAGAGTACCAGCATATTTTGAATCATGCCGCACCGAGAATGCTGATCGTTTCAGACAAGTTGTTGCTGGAAAAGCTGAGACCACTATTCGAAAAAAGTCCCACCATCGAACATGTTTATACCTTCAATAACGTTGAAGGGATTAAAAATTGGAAAGAAATAGCCCTCACAGGTCATGACCGTGCTGACGAATTTATGCCGGAGGTACAGCAGGCAAAGGATTCCGTCAAACCTAACGATATGGTTACGTTGATCTACACATCGGGAACCACTGGCACTCCCAAAGGCGTCATGTTGTCGCACAACAATCTGGTGAGCAATTTTAAAGCCACCTGCGAACGTAATTACCTTACCACCGGATGCCGCGCCTTGAGCTTCCTCCCCATCTGTCATATTTATGAGCGCATGATAAACTACCATTTTCAATATCTGGGTATTGCCGTATATTATGCAGAAAACATGGGTTCCATTATGGAGAACATAAAAGAGGTACAACCGCATATTTTCACTACTGTGCCCCGATTACTCGAACGGATCTATATCGGTATCGTAGGAAAAGGTAAAGAATTGAAAGGCATTAAAAAAAATATATTTAATGATGCGATTGATGTGGCCATCAAGTTTGATCCCCGTAAGAAAAAAAGTATTGCATACCGGCTCCGGCTGATGGTTGCACGCCGCATGGTTTATTCCAAATGGGCGGCTGTGCTGGGCGGTCATGTGCGGATCATTGTTTCGGGTGGTGCACCGCTACAGATCAGGCTATCCAACCTGTTCAACGCAATAGGCATTGACCTGCTCGAAGGATACGGACTTACCGAAACATCACCTGTAATTGCCGTCAGCGACTTACGGCGCGGAAAAATCAAACCTGGAACCGTAGGTCCCGTACTCGACGGCCTCGACGTTAAACTGGCTGAAGACGGAGAAATACTTTGTAAAGGCCCTAATGTCATGCTGGGTTATTACAAGGATCCGGAACTGACAGCACAGGTAATCGATAGCGATGGGTATTTCCATACCGGTGACATTGGCGTGTTCGATGAAAACAATTTCCTAACGGTTACCGACCGTAAAAAAGAAATTTTTAAACTGTCGAATGGTAAATACGTATCTCCCCAGGTGATTGAAAACAGACTAAAAGAATCGTTTTTCATTGACCAGGCTTTTGTAATTGGCGAAAACGAAAAATTTGCCAGCGCTCTGATCTCCCCAAATTTCACACAGTTGCACAACTGGTGTTATGCGCACGAAATCAAATTCTCAGACAATGAGGAATTGTTGCAACTACCGGAAGTGATTGAATGTTATCAAAATGAGGTTAATCAGGTGAATATGGCATTAGGTACGGCCGAACATATCAAACGTTTCCGGCTGGTTCCAGGCGAATGGAGTGCACAAACAGGTGAACTGTCGCCTACACTCAAACTCAAACGCCGACAGCTTACAGCAAAATATACCGATATCATCAATGAGATATACGCTTATTCGCGGACAGAAAAAGAGAAACCAACGTAAACTGCAAATATCAAAAAATGTTAAATTCATACATTTCATTTCTGTGCAAATTAAACCTGTACCGTTTTGCAAAGTCATAAATGCAAAAACAATCCAAGTGTACACGGAATGTTATCAAATGTTGAATTTAAAAGTTAAATCATGAAGACGAGAATTTTAATGGCTATTGCCATAGCAGCAGTATCAAACCTTGCCGTATGGGCACAACCTAAAAATGCCCAACCCTGGTCGGGAAAAAGTCCTGCCGAAGTAAAACGCGTGATGCGTCCCGACGGATTTGTTTCGCCAATGGGGTTGGATGAAAAGCAACGTGAAGAAATCAAGAAAATCCGGATGGAACAGATGAAAGAACGCACCCAGACACGTAATCAGTTAAAAGAGAAGCGTGCCAAACTCGAAGTGTTGCAAACTGCTGATAAATCCGATTTGAAAGAAATCAACAAGGTAATTGACGAAATAGCATCTATCCAGGCACAGGAAATGAAAGCACAGGCTGCACACCGTCAAAAAATCAGAAGCATGCTCACCGAAGAGCAACGGGTATATTTCGACGCCCATTTTGCCAACAAAGATGGCGCACGGGCATTCCGTCAAAAAGAACATCAGGATCGTAGCGATCGTTCCCGGGAACAAAGAAACCCTAGGCCGCAAAGAGGTAGTACGGATAAAGGAAAAGTACAATCAAATCCATAATCAGTTGAAAAATCAAGCGGCAATTACATGTGGTTCTTTGTATCACTGTAATTGCCGTTCTTTTACAAACCTGCACCTTATTTATGAAACATCACTTTTTGATATCACTATCCATCGTATTAATGATTGCAGGAATTGCCTGCAACTCACCTAAAAGGGAAGCACAACGTATTGTCAAGGAATGGATTGGGAAAGAAGTCATATTACCCGAACAGAATTTAACTTATAAAATCATGGGGCGCGATACCTCATGCACAGAGCTCTGGAACAAACCTTATAAAATATTTGTATACATAGATTCCATCGGTTGTATCAGTTGCCGTTTGGGATTGGCTCAATGGAAAGAAATTATCGACAGCAGCCGGGTGGCATATCCCGACCTTGGATTTTTGTTTGTAGTGCATGCAGGAAGTTACAAGCGATTTGAATATGAACTCCGCGATGCAGAATTTAATTATCCTGTCATTTATGATTATCGTGATGAGTTTCATAAAAAAAACAACTTTGCTCCAGACCCTTACAGGACATTTTTGCTAGACAGGAACAATAAGATAATACTCATCGGATCACCTGTCCGGAGTCCCCAAATATGGGAACTCTACAAAAAAGTACTTGCAGGAACCTGACACAAATGAAGCCGGTAAGACAAAAATCATTTCTTATTTTCCATACATTGATTAACTTTGCATCCGATGGTTTATATCAATCATTGTAAAAACTAATTGTTTAATTAGGTTTGAATTAGCAAATATTTAAAAATTAATTTTATGTCCTACTTATTTACTTCAGAATTTGTTTCTGAAGGCCACCCCGACAAAGTTGCAGATCAAATATCCGATGCTTTAGTTGATGAGTTTTTACGGCGTGACCCGGAATCGAAAGTGGCATGCGAAACATTGGTAACAACCGGGCTAGTGGTATTAAGCGGTGAAGTAAAAACCCGCGGATATGTCGATGTACAACAAATAGCCCGTAATGTCATTGGCGATATCGGTTATACCAAAGGCGAATATATGTTCGAAAGCACCTCATGTGGTGTCCTTTCGGCCATTCACGAACAATCGCCTGATATCAACCAGGGGGTGGAACGCGCCAAAGAAGAAGACCAGGGTGCTGGTGACCAGGGAATGATGTTCGGTTACGCATGTCGTGATACGGACGAATACATGCCGTTGGCTTTGATATTGTCACGCCGGTTGTTAACAACGTTGACCGCCATCCGCCGCGAAGGTAAGCTGATGAAATACTTGCGTCCCGATGCCAAATCACAAGTAACCGTTGAATATAACAACAACGGTCAACCCCATAGGGTACATACAATTGTGGTATCGACCCAACATGACGATTTCGACGAAGAAACCAGGATGTTGGAAGCCATCCGTAAAGATGTACAGGAAATCTTAATCCCACGCGTGATCAAGGAATTACCTGAAAGAATTCAAAAACTCTTTGACGGGAAATACATTTTGCACGTCAATCCCACTGGTAAATTTGTGATAGGCGGTCCCCATGGCGATACCGGTCTTACCGGGCGGAAAATCATTGTAGATACCTACGGCGGAAAAGGTGCGCACGGAGGTGGCGCATTTTCCGGAAAGGATTCTTCGAAAGTAGACCGTTCGGCAGCTTATGCTACCCGGCACATTGCCAAAAATATTGTAGCCGCAGGTATTGCCGACGAAGTGTTGGTACAGGTGGCTTACGCTATCGGTGTTGCCCAACCGGTCGGATTGTATGTCAACACTTACAGCACTTCACACGTCGACTTGTCCGACAGTGATATTGCACAAAAAATTGCTAAAATATTTGACTTGAGGCCTTACAGTATTGTAAAGCGTTTCGGACTCAAAAACCCGATCTTCAGGGATACTGTAAAATACGGACATTTCGGGAATGAGCCTTACACAAAGGAGGTTGCCATTGATTATAATGGCAAAACCACAAAGGATGTCGAGTTTTTCGCATGGGAAAAATTGGATTATGTAGATGTTATCAAAAAAGAGTTCGGCAAATAAAATTCACCATAGCTTCAGGATAATTTAAATATTGACCTATTGGGGTATACCCGGTAGGTCTTTTTTCATTGATATTACTGTTGTAAATCAATTTGCATTTGCACTGATCGTATTTTGATGTCCTCAATATCGCTTTGCCGAAACCCACATTGCCACAGCCAAAATAACAATTCCGCCGCATATTTCTTTCCATGAAGGCATTTCGTGAAGAAACAACATGGCGGCAATGATTCCATAAACAGGTTCCAGTCCGGCAATGATGCTTGCGGAACGTACTTTTACCGACCGGAGCCCGCTAACGAAGAACGAATGTGCAACGGCTGTGCATAACACTCCCAAGACTACCAGCAAGAGAATATCATGCATTGTAAAATCGCCTTTTGCAAACGACACCAGAGGTAGCAAGGCAATAGATGCAACTCCTGTCTGATAGAACGTAATGAGTCTTCCCGAATAAGATTGAACATACTTCCTGTTGAGTATTTGCAGAATAGCAAAACTCAATCCTGACAACATGCCAAAAATGGCCCCAAGTGTGATCGTGTTATTCACATCGAAGCCGGGGACAATCAGCACAATACCGCCGAATGTGACAAATGCGGCTATCATATCTGCCCACCCGGTTTTTTCCTTGAAGAATAGCGGTTCGAGAAACACCGTAAAAACGGGAAATGTGGAAAATGTGAGCAACCCAACAGCTACTGTCGATATTTGTATGGAATAGAAAAATGCCCACCAATGCAAGGCAAGAAGCAGTCCCAGCCCTGTAAAAATGAAATAATGACTTACCTGTTCGAGTACAAAACGCTCCTTCGAAAAAAGGATCAGGAAAAATAACGTCACAAAAGCAAAAGCGCATCTCCCCCATGTGATTAGCAATGGCGGTAAATCGATCCATTTACCGAAAAGCCCGGCCACGCCGAAAAGCAATACGGCCACATGGATTTTAAATAATGACGATGTGTTTTTCATGTCCAAAAGTATTACAATTTACAGATAAATAATACCTTTGTAGAAACAAAACTTTTCTCATCATGAAACAGACGCTTATTTTCTTATTTGTACTTTTATGTTTATCTGTAAATTCTGTATTTGCACAGTATGATAACTATTCCTTGAAGGATTATGTGAACCCGGAGTATAAACGACAAGCTCTGGATTTTAGCTTAGACGGAACATTACAAAATAATTCCTCAAAACAGAATGGCTCGAGTCCAAGTTTCAAGCATAATCAGAATAATGATTATGCGACTATAAATGGATCAATGTCAATCAACTATAATAGGATTAAAAATTCAATTCGAACTCAAAACACCACTTATGCCGGATTATCTTTTGGGGAACAATATTACAATAATAGTTATTCATCTTATTTTGAACATTCCAACGGTACCTCATCAAGTCGTGATTATTTGAAACGAAATAATGCATACAATGTACAATTAAATGTTGATCACAACGGATATTATTATGGCAACAATGAGAAATTTTTACTTTTTGCTCCATCAGCGAGTTTTTCTTATAATCATTTTAAAGATAAATTAGACGACGAAACAGACGAATCATTTGATGCAACTAATTCTACTTTATCAACATATGGTTCGCTTAGCCTAGGAGTGGGAACAGGAAGGATAGAGGAAGTAGGTGATGCGCGACAAGCCGTTTACATTTTGCAGGAATTACAGAAACAAGGAGTTTTAAAGAAAAATCTTTCACAGGAAGAGATTAACGAACTGGCGCAATTAATTACCAAAACAAAATATAAACGACGGTTTGATTCACGCATTCGCCTGATTCAGGAAATCACATCGATAGATTCCTTATTTGTTGAAAAAGGATACATCGAAGAGGAGCATTCGGCTGCATATTTCACAACACTATATGACAATTGGATGTATGCCAAAGCTTACAGAAGGTCAGGCAACCGTGTCACATTGAGTGTTCGTCCTCATTTTAATTATCGAAATGAAAAAAATGAAAAGGTATATATCAATCGGGATAACTATACGATCAATGACACTACAAAACAATTCTATTACGGTGCAGATCTTAATATTCTTTATGAATCGGAAAAGCCTATGAATTTATATTGGCAACGGAGCTTTTCCATAGGTTATTCTATCGGATGGATAGGATCTGATTATCCTAAACATGATGATTCGTACGATACCGACGTATTTGCGACATACGGAATAGCTTATTACCCAAATTCACGAACTTCGATAAGTGGTAGTATCTCCGAAAATATTAACTATATATTTAACGATCGCAACATATGGACAACTACATCTATCAATCTTGGCATGTCCTATTATTTTTCACCCCAACTCAGGCTTGATGCATACTACAATTTAAGATTCACTTATCATTATATTGATGATAGAGACAATGACTTGACCACGACCTATAAGGATAAATATCCAAGCAATAGCTTATCGGTAAGGCATACATATAGCCTATTTTAGGCTCTTTTGAGTGTTTTCTATTTTAAATATCCTCATATACAGCCGCTTGATGCAGAGTTAAATGATCAACTTCACTCCTCCTTGGAGTGAAAAGGAGGAGTGAAGTATGTCAAATTCAATCTATTCTGTAATACTCCCGTACCGGTGGTATTCGAATGCAATGCTCTGCTCCTTCACATAATGGAGCATTTCTACCCTTCCTTCTGCCAATGGCGGTGCTGTGGCAATGTATTTACCCAATCCGGCAGCTTTCTTATAAATAGCTTCCGGCAAATCGGGACTACATACACGTATGCGTTCGTACTTGGCCATATCGTTAATGAATGACGCCTCATCCTGTACCACAACTGATAGTTTGTCTTTCTTACCGGCAAGCTGTTGCAATGTCTTACATTTCGGATCGTCGGATGTGATGCTTACCGTTATTGGCGTGCGGGCAATGCTCGATGCTGCGACGACCATCAACACATCGCACAGCTTGTCCGATGTTTGTACGCGCAACACACAGTTCTTCAACGGCAGGTAACGGAATGTATTTTCTTCACCAATAATATGATTTACATCCCTTTCCTGCGAAAACTCCATTTCCCAGTTCTGCCAATAACTACTGGCCGCTGCTTCAAACCGTGCTTTGTCGCCGCCATCCAATAATGCCGCAAAATCGGTAAATGCGGTATTGGTTTTTCCGGTTCCGGGAAGTTTGGCTTCTTCAATATCCAAGAAACAGGATACATAGTTGGGACCGCCTGCCTTGATACCACCGCCAAATGCCGACAATTTCATTCCGCCGAAAGGCTGGCGGTTGACAATGGCGCCAGTGATACCACGGTTGATATAGAGATTACCCGCCTCAATACTGTTACGCCACAGTTCGCGTTCGGCTTCGTCTAATGTCTGCAGGCCGGAGGTGAGGCCATATTCGGTTGAGTTGACGTATTCGATGCCCTGTTGCAGGTTTTCAATACGCACCACGGCCAGTAACGGACCAAACAGTTCTGTGCGGAAGGTATAGCTTTCCGGGCGAACGCCCCACTTCACACAAGGTTTCAGGATATATTTCCTGTCGTCGATAAACTCAGGCGCTACCAGCCATGATTCACCCGGTTCGAGGTGTTCGACGGCATGCAATAATTTATCGTTATGGTTGTCCACCATCGGCCCGATGATGTTGTTGGGTTCCCACACGCTGCCTGTCTGCATGCTGGTGACGGCGTCTTTCAGCTTGGCTGCAAATTCAGGATCATCGTATACATCCTTTTCAACCAACAGTAACGAACAGGCTGAACATTTCTGCCCTGAATTGCTGAATGCCGACGACACGATGTTTTGAATGGCGTGGTCGCGGTCGCCGCTACCGGTAAGGATAATGGCATTCTTGCCACCTGTTTCGGCCGAAAGCGGACATTTCGGGTTATTTTCAAGGAGCCGGAAAGCAGTATCCGTACCGCCAGTGAGGATCACGTGCCTGATAGCCGGATGTGCAGTAAGGTAATTCAATGGTTCACGGCCATCGCAGCATACCACTTGCAGGGTTTCCTTCGGTACGCCGGCTTCCCAGAAACATTTGGCAAACTCCCACGCAATAGGAAAAGCGACCGTAGCCGGTTTCAATATTACCGTGTTTCCCCCGGCCAACGCTGATGCTACGCCGCCGACAGGTATCGCCAACGGGAAATTCCATGGTGGAATTACCAAAATGATTCCTTTGGGTGTGCAACGGATGGTATCCAGTTCGGCAAACCGTTTCATACTAATCGGATAAAAGCGGCAGAAATCGACAGCTTCGGACACTTCAACATCGCCTTCCATAAAGGTCTTGCCTGTAATAGCCGACATACAACCTATAAGGTCGCCACGTGCAGCGCAAAGGTTATCAGCCACACGGTGCAGTATCTTGTTGCGTTCGTCCACAGTGGTTTTACGCCAGCCTGGAGCATCAGCCTGGGCTATATCTACAATGCGTTTCATCTGTTCGAGACCTGACAGGCGTAGTTCGCACACACAAACTTCGTCGTTCTGGCTACGATCCATATATTGCCTTTTTTTACCATCCAGGATTTCTTCGCCACCCACCTGTACGGGAATGACATAAGGCGTATCGGCCGCAGATTTCTTCCACTTGCGGCGTATCGTATCTGCCCAGCCCCGATTGGTGTGCAGGTCAAAATTTGTATCGGGTTCGTTATGGAAAACATCAATATCCGTTACCGGTTGCGGTGGAAGACCACGGTCTTGCCTCCGGGTAGGCTCTGGCTTGATGTTGTCTTTCATCGCGTAAGCTTGTAAAAACTGTTCGTACAGGAACTTCCAGTGATCCGAATCAGCTTTCAGGTTGAAAGAATAGCTTAGGAAGTTGTCCTTGCCAGTATTTTCGTCCAAGCGGCGAACAAGGTACGACACTGCATTCAGGAAATGCTCGTCCTTCACCACCGGGGTGTAGAGAATCACCTGTTTACCGAGCGACTTCATTACACGTGGCAGATGATTGGCCATGCCTTCAAGCATTTCGAAATCCACATACTGCTCCACACCGTTTTCCTGGCTCAACAGGTAAGCGTAACCAATGGTGAAAAAATTATGCGAGGCCACACCAATATGCACCGCTGAGGCATTTTCAGGCAATAGGGCACGATCGAGAAGATGCAGGTAATTGGCATCTACTTCCACTTTCGAGGGAAGTACAGGATTTTCCCAACCACGAAGCGACGACACGATAGTTTCCATCGACAGGTTGGCGCCTTTTACCAAGCGCATCTTGATAGGCGCACCACCTTCGGCTACCCGTTTCTTGGCAAAGTCGAGCAATGCGGTCTGCAGTAGCCATGCATCAGGCAAATAAGCTTGCACCACGATACCCGCCGTATAGTTTTTGAATTGCGGCAAAGCCATCACCGTAAGGAACACATCCAACGTCAACTCTGCATCCTTGTATTCCTCCATGTCTAAGTTCACGAATTTCGAATGACTCACGCCCTGTTCATCTATATAAGGATGATCAATGGCCTGCTGATAAATTGCCGTGATACGACGACAAAGTTCCTTCTTGCTCTGCATATAGTTGAGCGGTTGCAATTGTGCATAAATCCCCGAAATTTTAATAGAAATATAGTTAATGCGCGGGTCTTTCAATGCTTCCAGGTAATGAGAATAGCGATGGTCAGCTTCGCCATTACCGAGCACTACTTCGCCCAACAAGTTCACATTCTGCCCAATGTGCTCCTTGCGGCGCGAATCCAGGTGCTTGTCCAAAGCGGGACGTTCCTCCTGGATAATCACCTTTTCGGTATCCATTCGCAAGCGTTTTTTGAAAATAGGCATAGCAATACCCGAGAACCGGTAGCCTACCGAGGTAAACAGTTTCAACAAAAAAGCATCCGACTTGGGGAAAAACTCAGGTACGCCATAGCGTTCAATCAATATTTTCATGCGTCGCGCCAATTTTTTGTTGTCGCGTATCTGTGACGACTCATCAAGCATTTTCGACAGCAACACCTTGTCGTTGGGGCGTTGCACCAGTATGGCATATTTTTTCTGTTCCTTCAGTTCATCGAACGTTATTTCTTTTTCGCTCATCACAAGGAACTTCTTTGCCCAATCGCGGACATCGTTGGTAGTGACCTCTTTCATTGTTGTATGGTTTGTTTTTTGATACTGCAATGTAGTAAAAATAGAAATGGCAAATAACTGACTTTTATCAGGTTTTTCTTATTCGTGTGTTAAGGATTCTAAAAATTGATCATTTATACGCGAAGAAAAAAGCCCCTTTGCGATAACAAAGAGGCTCGAATAACCTGAGTAAAAAAGTTTTACTTATTTCTTCTCAACAGGGGTACAGGTAACTTTAATTTTCGGTATGTCATTCCCTTCACGGAATATTCCGGTATAGTGTACTTTAAGCCTTTCTTCAAGTTCCCTGGCCGAATATCCTTCCGCAATTCCTTTCATTACAATGGTTCCATCAACTGTAATGGTACAATAAAATAGTGAAAGTGTATTTGTTTGTTTTTCCTGAACGGATTGGAAATATTCGGTGGTAGCAAATTGTCCGTTTTGAGATTTCGCTGATACAAACTGCCCCGAAATGGTTAACAAAATAACGCTGGCTAATGTAACTAATGTTTTCATGATGATTTAATTTTATTTAACAAATGGTTTGATTATAATCATTGTTATGCAATAGTGATGCCGGAAATAGGCAATTTTACAACGAATCAACCAATACAGGTATTGTCTCAACAAAGCCACTAAATATATCTACGAAATATTCTTTATTAAAGATGTTGATAATTGACAATTGACGTTGTTGTTTTTGTTATGTTTGCATCATTAAAAAATAATACCCCAAAAATGATGGTAAGAAGATATTTTGTATCCTTGATTTTGCTCACAGTGAGCATGTTTGTTTTCGGACAAACCTCCGGTTATATCACCAAGGAAAATATTCCATATTATGATGAATCGGTTCGCAAGCAGGATGCTTATATTGCAGAACGTTGCGTGTTAGATGTTTATTATCCTGCGCAGAAAGGTTTTGCCACCATTGTGTGGTTCCACGGAGGTGGACTGACGGGCGGCAGCAAACATATTCCGCAGGAATTAAAGGACAAAGGTTTCTGTGTAGTTGCAGTCAACTATCGCCTGCATCCGAAAGTTACCTGTCCCAAATACATCGAAGATGCTGCTGCAGCCGTTGCGTGGACATTCAAAAACATCGAAAAATATGGTGGCGATACGAACCTGATTTTTGTTGCAGGGCATTCGGCAGGCGCTTATCTTACTTCAATGGTCGGTTTGGATAAACGCTGGCTGAAACCATACAACATCGACCCCGACCGCATAGCAACTCTTCTTCCATTGAGTGGTAATGCCATCACCCACATGACCATCCGCAAGGAACGGGGCATGCCCGATACCCAACCCTATGTAGACGAATACGCCCCAATGTATCATGTTCGTCCGGATGCACCGCCTGTAATACTAATGACTGGCGACCGCGAGTTGGAAATGCTCGGTCGTTATGAAGAAAATGCATACATGTTGCGGATGATGAAAATCGTCAAACACCCGAATACTGTATTATATGAATTCGACGGGTACGGACACGATATGTTGGCCCCGGCTTTCCCGTTGGTGGTGAAACATGTAAATGAACGGATGAAAGAGATAAAAAGTAAAAAGTAAAGGTGGGATTGACCGGACTGCATTTGGATTTTGCATGTGGCATACTTACCTTTGACATTCAATAAATCAATCGAAAATTTAAAAATAGATACATGAAAACAGCAGAAATACAGACAGAAAAAGGAACAATGAAAGTTGAATTTTTCGAAGCCGATGCGCCCAACACGGTAGCCAATTTTGTGAAGTTGGCCACATCGGGATATTACGACGGACTGACTTTTCACCGGGTGATTCCTAATTTCGTGATTCAGGGCGGTTGCCCACGCGGTGATGGAACAGGTGGACCGGGTTACAAAATCAAATGCGAGACACAGGGTAACAACCAGTATCACGATCGTGGCGTATTGTCGATGGCTCACGCCGGGAAAGATACCGGGGGGTCACAATTCTTTATCTGCCATAACCGCACAAACACCCAACACTTAGATCGCGTGCATACTGTTTTCGGTAAGGTGGTAGAAGGTCTGGATGTAATTGACGACATCCGGCAAGGAGATAAGATTTTAAAAATCACGATTAATGAATAAATGGTGACGAGTGACAAGTGGCAAGTGGGCAAAGCCACGTTACCCGTAACTCGTAACTTTGTAACTCGTAACTGAATGAAAGAAACAGAAAACAAAGGAGCGTTACGGCTTCCCGCCGAACTGCTCTATGCCGCTGAAATCGAAGCATTAATAGCGGAGGATAAGAACGAAGAAAAACCTGTAGGCTGGCAACTGTCACCTAAAGCTGTTTTGAAATTTGTAGTGGGCGGTCAAGCCGGAAAAACGGCCATCACACCCAAGTATATTGGGCACAATCGTTTGGTGGAAATCGCCATCGCCACGTTGCTCACCGATCGCGCATTATTGCTCATCGGTGAACCGGGAACAGCCAAATCGTGGCTTTCCGAAAACCTTTCGGCAGCTATCTGCGGCGATTCCGGTAAGGTGATTCAGGGAACGGCAGGCACCAGCGAAGAGCATATCCGTTATTCATGGAACTACGCCATGTTACTGGCCAATGGACCTACGGAGGAAGCGCTCATCAAAAGTCCTATCTACCGGGCTATGGAGACCGGTACGATTGCCCGTTTCGAAGAAATATCGCGGTGTGCGTCCGAAGTACAGGATGCAATGATCTCGATCATGTCCGAAAAGACCATCTCGATACCCGAACTGAGTCGGGAACAGATGGCGCAACGCGGCTTCTCCATCATTGCCACTGCCAATACACGTGACCGAGGTGTCAATGATATGTCGGCGGCGCTTAAGCGCAGATTCAATACTATTGTGTTGCCTGCCCCAGCCAATCTGGATACCGAAGTAACCATCGTTACCAAGCGTGTTGCTGAAATAGCAGGTAACTATCGCCTGAAAGCCACACTGCCGTCACACGAAGTAGTAGAAAAGATCGTTACCATCTTCCGTGAACTGCGCCAAGGCATGACATTGGACGAAAAACAAAAATTGAAATCGCCCAGTGGCGTCATCTCTACCGCCGAAGCCATTTCGCTCATCACCAATAGCATGGCGCTTGCCGCCAGCTTTGGCAACGGTAAGATTGCCGATCCTGACTTGGCTGCCGGGCTACAAGGTGCTGTGGTAAAAGACGAAGACAAAGACAAACTGGTGTGGAAGGAATACCTCGAAAACGTGATGAAGAAACGTGGCGCTGATTGGCGTGGATTGTACAATTCGTGTTCGGAAATTAATCAATAGCTACGAGTGACAAGTTGCAAGTGACGAGAGTGTAAAGCCACGTAACTTTGTAACTTGTAACTCGTAACTCGTAACTATTCCCTATGATCAATATCTTTGGAGTCCGCCATCTTTCGCCTGCTGCGGCTTGGCATCTCAACCGATATTTGGACGAGATCAAGCCGAAGTGTGTGCTTATTGAAGGCCCGGCCGATGCTGTGGAAATCCTTCGTAGCATGGCCGACAAACGGGTGAAACCGCCTGTTGCACTGATGGCTTATACCACCGAACTCCCTATCGAAACAGTGCTTTATCCTTTTGCCGAGTATTCGCCCGAATACCAAGCCATTGTGTGGGCTGTCCGTCATAAGGCCGACTTACGTTTTATCGACTTGCCGTCGGATGTGATCCTGAAACTGAAACAGGAACGCACCGGCGAGGACATTCCCGAGGAACGAAAGGAATATTACCGTTTTCACAACGAACTGTACGACCGGTTGTCCACTGGCAATGGCGAGGACGATTACGATAGTTATTGGGAACGTAACTTCGAGCATAACCTCAACCCAGGCGCCTACCGCGAAGGTGTGAGTCTTCAATCGGGCGAGATGCGCCGGTTGGTAGCCGATGAAGAATATCGTGCTGCCCCGTCGGATTTTGCTTATAACCTGATCCGCGAAGCACACATGCGCCGCGAGATACAGCGCGTGATCGACAGCGGGGTGAAATCCGAACAGATCGTTGCTGTGGTAGGCGCTTACCATGTTGCCGGGTTGCACGACAGTCTCCCGCCTATGGCCGACGACGAACTGGCTGCCCTGCCCCGTGTCACTACCCGCATGACGCTGATGCCGTATTCATATCACCGGCTGAGCAGCCGTACAGGGTATGGTGCAGGTAATCGTGCGCCTTATTATTACGAAATGATGTGGCAATGCATGCAGGAAGACAATCTCGGTCGCTTGCCGGCCGTGTATTTGTCGCATGTGGGCGCTTCGCTTCGCGCAACAGGAAGCAACGCCTCGTCCGCTTCGGTGATCGAAGCCGTCCGGTTGGCGAATTCGCTGTCGTCGTTGCATGGCGGGAGTATGCCCGTGCTGCGTGATTTGCATGATGCCGTAGTGACCTGCCTTGGACACGGCGACCTGCCATCGGTAGCCGAGGCCATCAACATGACCGATATCGGTACTGCCATTGGGAGCCTGCCCGAAGGTCTCAGCCAAACGCCCGTCCAGGATGACGTAGCCCGTGAACTGAAACGCCTCAAACTCACCAATTATAAATCAACTGTGGCGCAGGAACTGGCGCTCGACCTTCGCGAAAATCGCCAGGTGAAGTCTGAAGAAGCCGCCTTCCTCGATCTTAACCGTTCCACTTTCTTTCACCGGCTGAAATTACTCGGTATCCATTTTTCCACTCCATTGCCCGCAGCGCAGGCCGCCGCCACATGGTCAGAAAAATGGTCGCTACAATGGACGCCTGAGATAGAAATCGAAGTGGTGGAGTCGAACCTGAAAGGTGAAACCGTGGAAGTAGCCGCCGCCTTCGAATTGAAAGAAAAGTTGGACGCCTGCACCAACATCTGGGATGCTGCTGCATTGATCCGTACAGCCTGCGAATGTCGGCTGATCGAAAGTTTCACCAACGCTTTGGGTGTCCTGCAACAGTTGGGCGTCGACTCCAGTTCATTCAGGGAAACAGCCGGGGCTGCCCGCGAATTATCGGTACTCATCCAATACGGCGACATACGCCGGTTCGACCTTGAGCCGCTTATACCTTTGCTGCAACAGCTTTTCCTGCGTGGCGCCCTGTTGGTTGTCGATGCCGCTTCATGCGATGACAAGGCCGCCAACGATATCGCTACGGCCATCAACACGATGGACCTGATTTCGCAGGAACAGTATGATGCCGTAGACGCCAACCTCTGGATGGAAGAATTGCGTAAGTTGGCCATGCGCGATGACCGCAATACGCGGCTTTCGGGTATCGCATTTTCGATACTGCTGGAGCGCAACATGGTAAACGATGACGAATGTGCAAAAGAAGTGTCGCGTCGCCTGTCGCCCGGCGTGCCTGCCGAACTTGGCGCCGGATGGTTCGAAGGACTTTCGGGACGCAACCGTTATGCTTTGCTATCGCGTGTTTCGCTTTGGCGGGAACTCGACCAGTATGTTCAAAGCTTGGATGAAGAAGAATTTTACCGCTCGGTGGTATTCCTTCGCCGCGCCTTCGGATCGTTTGAACCCAACCACAAGAACAGCATTGCCGAATTGCTGGGCGATTTCTGGGGAACCGGAGCCGAAAACACAGCCGAAAACCTCACCGCCGAACTTTCCGAAACGGAAACGCAAAAGTTAGACGAATTGAATGATTTTGAATTTGATTTCTGAAAAAATAGTTACAAGTGACGAGTTACGAGTGACAAGTGGGCAAAGCCATGTAACTTGTAACTTCGTCACTCGTAACTCTATTGTAACTCGTCACTAAAACCATGGAAGATCCCAAAATGACACGTTGGCGCCTTGTATTGGGCGGACAAGCCGGAGGCGAACTCGGCAAAATGGAACTTACAGGACAAGCTTCGGTTATGGATGCAGCATTGGCTGCGATATACGACGGAACCAGCGGTATACAAAGCAGCGGAAAAGGAGCTGGCCTCGGTCCATCGGCCCCGAATCTGGCCAAATGGCTTACCGATATCCGTACCTTCTTCCCGCCCGATGTGGTGAGTGTGATACAATCCGACGCCATTGAACGCAAAGGGTTGACCAAGCTCCTGCTCGAACCCGAGACGCTCAAAAACGTGAAACCTGACATTTCGATGGTAGGCACACTAATGGCTTTGAAGGGGCAAATACCCGAGAAGTCGAAGGAAACTGCGCGGCAGTTGATCAAAGAAGTGGTGGACGAAATCATGAAACGTATGGAGCAGGATTTACGTCGTGCTGTTACGGGAGCACTCAATAAACGCGCGCACTCGCCCATCAGCAATTTCTCGGCTACCGACTGGAAACGTACCATCAACCGGAACCTCCGCAACTACGACACCAAAACAAAACGGCTGATTCCTGAAAAGTTTTGGTTCTTCGAGCGCAGCCGCAAGCAAAAATCATGGACGGTGATCCTCGACATCGATCAAAGCGGTTCCATGTGCGATTCGATCATCTATTCATCGGTGATGGGCTCCATCTTCGCCAGCATGCCGGCACTTGACACCCACGTAGTGGCGTTCGACACCGAAGTGGTTGACCTCACAGAACTTTGCCGCAACGATCCTGTCGATATGCTATTCGGAGTGCAATTGGGCGGAGGAACAGATATCAACAAATCGGTGAGTTATTGTAGTTCTATGATTACTGATCCACGCAAAACCATGTTTATCCTCATTTCCGACCTCTATGAAGGCGGAGTGGAAGCCGGTTTGTTGCGCCGCCTCGAAGAAATGCATGCCGCCGGGGTAAAAGTAATCACGCTCCTTGCCCTTTCCGACCGCGGTAAACCTGATTACGACGAGCAATTGGCGAAAAAGATCAGCAAACTGGGTATCCCGTGCTTCGGTTGTACACCCGACCGTCTTCCAGAATTAGTGGAAGCAGCTTTGAAAGGTTATGACCTGATGAAGTTCGGAGAGAAAGGTCGGGGAGCATAATCAATGATGTAACCCAACTATCATAATTTTAGCAGCGTTCGGCGGAGTCTCCAGACTTCGTCGTGTTAAAAAAGTTCCTGCTTTCCTATTGCAAGGCAGGAACCTTGCTTTTAACTGCGACGTAGCGAAACGCTACACCGAACAGCTCGGACAACAAACATTGGGCATGATATCCGATCATCATACTCTGTTAACATGTGTCTGGCATTTAAAATATACAAACTACTTAAACCAAAGTAAGTATATTTGTAGCTTGAAAACAATCATTATTAAAACTATCATCAATGAAAAACATCTTCACTTTAGCCATCCTGACAGCTATTCTTATGGCTTGCGAGCCTACAACTCGTCAAGCGGAAATCATTAAAAACAATCTCCGTGCACCGGCTTATCCATTAGTCACCATCGACCCTTATACTAGTGCCTGGTCGTTTACCAACAATCTTTATGATGGTCAAGTACGGCACTGGACAGGTGAGAAATTTCCCCTGATCGGTGCTATCCGTGTCGATGGCCAAGTATATCGTTTCATGGGAACGGAAGAACCGTTGCTAGTGACTGTTGCCCCAATGGCAGAAACCGGTAACTGGACAGGACGTTATTCGCTCGCCAAACCACGTGATGGTTGGCAAAATTCCTGGTTCGACGATTCGAAATGGAAGGAAGGCCCCGCTGCTTTCGGTACTCCGGAGGAAACTGCCGTACAAACCATCTGGAAAGGCGACAATACCGAAATATGGGTGCGCCGCGAAATTACATTGGATGAAGACCTTGCCGGGAAAAAAGTATTCGTGGAATATTCGCACGATGATGATTTTGAATTATATATCAATGGTATTGAGATTGTTAATACAGGTTATAGATGGCGGAAAAACATTGTAGCCCAAGTTCCCGAAGCTGCCATTCAAACACTTAAAAAAGGCAAAAACATCATCGCAGCCCATTGCCTGAACCGGACTAATGGTGCGTTGGTCGATTTCAGCCTGTCGTTTGAGGCTCCTGTGAAAAAACATCTGGAGACTGCTGCCATACAGCAATTGGCCGATGTGCAGGCTACGCAGACACGTTATATGTTCACTTGCGGCCCGGTAAACCTGCAACTCTCTTTCACCGCACCTCTCCTGATGCATGACCTCGAGCTGATTTCGCGCCCGGTCAACTATATTACTTACGATGTAACATCCACCGACGGACAAGCCCATCAGGTGGAACTCTATTTCGAGGCATCGCCGGCGTGGGCATTGGACAAATCCAATCAGCAAAGTCATAGCGAAGTCTACGAAAAAGAAGGCCTTGTATTCCTGAAAACAGGAAGCACCTCGCAGAAAATCCTCGAAAAACGCGGTGATAACGTCCGCATCGATTGGGGACATTTTTACCTGTGCGCCGAAAAAGAAGGAACAGCTTATGCAACCGGCGAAGGCATGGATATGCGGGCTGCTTTCGGCACAAAAGGCTTAGTGGATCAAACAGACAAAGCTGCCGACAACGCCCGGCTGGCATTGACCCGTTCGCTCGGTAAGGTTGAAAAAACAGCTACCGGAAAACTAATGATCGGCTACGACGATTTGTATTCAATACAATACTTCGGCGAAAATCTTCGTCCGTACTGGAATATAGCGGGTAATCGTACCATTGAATCTGTTTTTGCCCAATCTGTTGCCGAATACAAAAAATTGAAATCCGATTGCGACCGTTTCGATCACGAACTAATGACCCGGGCAACTGAAGCTGGGGGCAAGGAATATGCCGAACTGTGTGCCTTGGCATACCGGCAGGCCATTGCTGCTCACAAATTAGTGAAAGCGCCCAACGGCGACTTGCTGTTTCTCTCAAAGGAAAATTTTAGCAATGGATCCATCGGTACGGTAGACATTACCTACCCGTCCGCACCGTTATTCCTGCTGTATAACGTAGAGCTAGCCAAGGCGTTGCTCAATCATATCTTCTATTACAGTGAAAGCGGGAAATGGACCAAGCCCTTTGCTGCACACGACGTAGGCACCTACCCGAAAGCCAATGGCCAGACTTACGGCGGCGATATGCCTGTGGAAGAAAGCGGCAACATGATCATCGTCACCGCTGCCATAGCTGCCATGGAAGGCAATGCCAAATACGCCGAAAAACACTGGCAAACATTGACAATCTGGACAGATTACTTAGTTGAAAAAGGTCTCGATCCTGAAAACCAACTCTGTACTGACGATTTTGCCGGACATTTTGCCCACAACACCAACCTTTCTATCAAGGCCATTCTCGGTATTGCCTCCTATGGGCGACTGGCTGAAATGCTTGGAAAAAAGGATATTGCTGAAAAGTATACCTCGCAAGCCCGTAACATGGCTGCCGAATGGGTGAAAATGGCTGATGACGGCAACCACTACCGGCTCACTTTCGACCAGCCCGGTACTTGGAGCCTAAAGTACAACTTAGTTTGGGACAAGTTGATGAAATTAAACATCTTCCCTGAAACGATTGCCACCAAAGAAATACCGTACTACCTTACCAAGCAGAACAAATATGGTATTCCATTGGACAACCGTGAAGCTTATACCAAGTCCGACTGGATTATGTGGACAGCCACCCTTGCCCCGGACAAAGCCACATTCGAGCAATTTATCCGGCCTGTGCATTTGTTCATGAACGAAACAACCACACGTGTCCCCATGAGCGACTGGTACTGGACAAATAAACCCGAACAGCGGGGCTTCCAGGCGCGTTCGGTGGTGGGAGGCTATTATATTAAGATGCTCGAAGGAAAGATAATGAAGTGATCAAATCCATCGATCCTGATGAAAAGAATATTGGTTTCCGTGCTGCAAGTGTTGCTTGGTGCAACACTTGCCCATGCACAATTCAGTGTACAATACGACCCATCCATCCAACCGGTGGGTAGCATGCAATATTTTAAACCGGTAGGCAACCAATTCGTAGGCGATTGCATCCCATTTTTCCACCAAGGTACCTACTACCTTTACTGGCTGCTTGATGAAGGGCACCATTCGGCATTGAATGGTCTGGGCGGTCACCAATGGGTAGTGAGTACCACTAAGGATTTGAGAAATTGGACGCACTATCCCATTGTCATTGGAATTGATGAAGATTGGGAAAAATCCATTTGTACAGGTTCCGTAGCCTACCATAATGGCAAATTTTATGCTTTTTATGCCACCCGGCTAATAACTGCAAACAATGAAATAAACGAGCAGTTAAGTTACGCCATCAGCACAGACGGGATACATTTCGAAAAGCAGAAACCCAATCCGTTCTATACCTCTGCGCCGGGATACAGTAAACGAAGCTTCAGGGATCCCAAGGTGGTAATCGATCGGGATGGCACTTTCCACCTGTTCATCACCAGCCTTGCAGACGATTATACCATCAGCGAAGGGCGAGGCTGTCTGGTACATTTGACATCGAAAGATTTAAAAAACTGGGACGTGCAAAAGCCACTTATTTCCGGCCAAAGGCATGACCCCGAATGTCCCGATTATTTCTTTTGGAAAGGCTGGTACTACCTGATATATGGACAAGGCGGCGATACTTATTATGTGAAATCGAAAAGTCCTTATGGTCCATGGGAATACCCCCGGTCGCAAGCGCTTGTCGAACAATGGGTAAATGTGGCTAAAACTGCAGAATTTACGGGCGGCAGACGAATCATTGCCGGATGGATACCGAGCAAAAATGAAGACAGGGATTACGGTCACGAACGGTTTGGTGGGAATGTTGTCCTGCGCGAAGCCGTACAACTTCCCAATGGCGACCTGGCTACAAAATTTCCGGACGAGGTGATTCCCGCAACAGAATCTCCAATACAGATTAATCTTATGACAGCCGGAAATGCCACCAAATCAGCATCCAATCAGGTGATGATAGACGCAGCAGGTGACATCGGCGGAGCTTATATTGGGAATATTCCCTACAATTGCCGGATAACCTTGGAGATAGAACCCGCCGGCAACAACGAAGAATACGGTTTGTTCCTCCGTGCCAAAGATAAAGCCAATGATGGATACAAATTAAGTTTTACACCTAATACTCAAACGGTTCGCTTGGGTAATGACGCATGGATTGAAGCAGTTCAGGGATTGGACAAGGTCATCAAAGTGGATATTGTAATGAAAGACGATATCATCGACGTATGCGTGGACGGCAAACGTTGTATTGTCAACCGCCTACATGAAAAGAAAGGCGATTTCCTGTGGTTTTATGCCCGACAGGGTAAGGTAAAATTTTCAAATATCAAGCTTTATACCTTAAAATAAAAAAAGACCGATCGGCTTATCTGTCGATCGGTCTTTTTCTTATTCTGAATATGATTACTGACTTTTAAAACTTAAATCCGAAAGTCAACACTACTTTATTCCGTATTTTTTGCATGGGAGAACTAACAAACTGATATTTAGCTTTTTCATACAAATCATAATAATATTTCGGGAATTTGGTATAAGAATATGCCGCATCCATATAAAAACTGCGTGCACGGAACCCGATGCCACCCGAATAACTGAAAGTTGACTTGTTCTTCACCTCATCATCAAATATATCCAAATCGTCTTTGTAAGGAGTGCCGTAATAAGCCATACCCGCACGTAATGACATTGGCCCTACCTTGAATTCCGTACCGGCCTTCAGGTTAACAGCATTTTTATAATCATTTGATATCATATCATTAACCCCACTATAGTCTTTATTTGGCGTCATTTCATTTTTCGAATAGTTTAAAAATTCAGCGTCCAAACTTACCAACCCGATATTCCCGATGATTACGGCTGCACTGGCATTATAACGCCAAGGGGTCGAAACCTTGAAATCGTTTTCTAAAATCGGACTTTCGCCCCATGTCGTTTCCGTAGTAGCCCTTTCGGGAATACCGTGAAAATGCACCGTCATATCAGTCATGTCCTCAGTGGTTAAGTGATAAAAAGTAGGCGTATGTATAGCTAACCCGAACCTCAACAAATTGATAGGACGATAAATAACACCAAGTTTAGCATTCATACCCCACCCTTTGATGGTAAAATCCTCATTAAATACATACCAATCAAGAGTGTATGTACTTGGATCTCTAAAATCAGGATATTCTTCATGTGAATAAAATTCTCCGTAATATACGTCGTGAATTCCCCATGTAAAACCCAAATACAGTTTATTGTTGATATTAGTTCCAACCGAAATGTCATATTCTCCTATACCGCCCCTATAACTGACAGATCGAACCATCTCCTCTTCATATCCAAAATCATTATAATCACTATAATATTCTGTGGTGGAACCAGGATCCAGATCTATTGCAGAACATTTATAGGCTAACCCTTCATACCATTCATATAGCTGTTCGGGTTTAAATCCATTGGAGTACATCACAAATTCGTCCAACAGGGATGATCCCAGACTCGGCGTGGTAATATAGGCATCGGCATTAAAGTCACTCAGCCTGTTGTAGGCCAAGCCGATATTAATACTTTTAACGCCTTTCTGGTTGAAAAAATTCCAGGTATATGCATACCCGATATTATTGATATTGAAACGGGAGTTCTTTTCTTTAGATGTTATTCCGTCCAGCAAAGCGCTGGTCTTGGTGAAATTCAATGCCGGGGAAAATGAAAATTCCGAACCCCGGTATACGGCTAACCCCGCAGGATTGGTACTCAGCACCGACAAATCGCCGCCAAGTGCGCCAAAAGCGCCGCTCATGGCTACCGAACGGGCTGTCCCGGTCGCATAATATTGCGACAATGACAATACATCTCTTGCTGCCTGCGGCAAAGCGCTGCTGATCAACACAACGCCAAATACGATTGAAATGACGATCTTTTTCATAAAGTCAGGGATTTAATGATGGATAAAAGAAAGGCTAATGCACGCGCAGTAATGAACGATACATCAGCCTTTTTATTGTATAATTAACTCTCGGTGTGTTACCTTCTGCTACCGCCCGATGAACTGCTGCTCGATGATGATCCTGAAGATGACGAACTACGCGAACTGCCACCACCTGATGAACTGCTACCGGAAGAATAGCTACTGCCTGATGAATAGCTGCTACCAGACGAATAACTACTGCCTGAGTAGCTGCTCGATGAAGATGATGAACCATAGCTGCTACTTGAACTGCGCGATGGCGAACTATAATTATTGCTGCTACTGCTTGAGCTACGCGATGGCGATGAATAGCTACTCGACGATGATGAGCGGGTTGAGCTATTGCTGGGTGCAGTATAGCTGCTGGACGCTGCACGACGGGTCGAATTATCGGGAGATGTGTATGTACTACTACTGTTCGCAGTCGAACGTTGCTGCGTTGCTGTTGAGCTATTCGTTGTCCGTGGCGTGGAATAAGTAGATGACGAACTATTGGCGTCAGAGGTCCTCCGCGATGTTGTCGAAGATGCCGTGCTTCCTGTGCTGTTTTCACGGGTACGTGCAGAAGTACTGCTTGATGTAGCCGCACTCCTGTCCGATGTAGACGACCGGGTATAGGTTGATGGGGTACTACTGCTGCGATAACTACTACTGCTGGTAGCGCTCCGGTATGCCGGGCTGCTACTACTGGTAGATGTCCTCCGCGATGAAGAGATGGCTGATGTCCCATTAGGATAGGAGCTGCTGCTACGCGAAGACGAATACATCGGTGCTGTACCACGGCGCTCTACCGGCCCTGATACCCTTGCCCTGTAATTTTGACGATAATCAGACCCGTAGTAAGGGTAATAAGAATAACAACTCCAACAGCCGCCACCACCACCATAATAATATGGTGAATACCATGGATCATAATAACCATAACCCCATGGCGAATAGTAAGACGAATAATACGGATAACCCCAACCCCAGTTGAAACTCATGTTCCATCCGTAGTATGAGCTATACCCTAAGCCAAAACCAGACCCGTAGTACCAGGGATCAAAATAACTGTACCCGTAATACGGACGGTCGAATCGATAAATACGGGCTGCATACGAATCATCGTAATAATTATTGGTGATGTAGGTATTACCCTGTTTCTCCTGGGTGGGTTCGATATAAGCTTGGCTTTGCGCATCACCACCTTCAGGAGCATCATAATATTCCACGGGAGCAGTTTTCACTGCTGCTGTTGCTTCTTCAACCGTTTGCCCTGAGTCCAGCGCCTTACGATACTTTTCGTAATCGCTCAGACCGCCATCGTCTGTCGGCGAAGTTGCAGAATAACTCTCTGCTGCCACGGTCGACATCCCTGAAGATGCTGCCGGAGCAGACTTGGTTGCGAAAGTGGTCTTTTCATTACTCGGGTTATAGTATACATCATCTTCGTATTGAGAAGTCGATGCCACTTTACTCGAAGAACAAGCGCCCACTACTATGGCAACTAAACCTGGGATTATAAATTTCGCTTTCATGACTCGCCCTCCTTTATTTTTTGGGTTAATGGGAAAATATATATTTTTGCAATATTATTTTTTTATTGAATACAATACAAATTTTATACCAAAAAAGTTTCAATGGCAAAAGAAGTTACGAGTAGACAGGAAAATTATTCACAGTGGTACAACGATTTAGTTGTAAAGGCAGATTTGGCGGATAATTCAGCCGTTCGCGGATGTATGGTGATTAAACCTTATGGTTATGCCATTTGGGAAAAAATGCGCGACCAGCTCGATCGCATGTTCAAAGAAACCGGTCACGTAAACGCTTATTTTCCGTTATTCATTCCAAAATCATTTTTCAGTAAGGAAGCAAGCCATGTCGAAGGTTTTGCCAAAGAATGCGCAGTAGTAACCAATTATCTCTTGAAAAATTCACCCGACGGTAAAGGTATTGTTGTAGATGACGAAGCCCGCCTCGAAGAAGAATTAATTGTACGTCCCACATCCGAAACCATCATCTGGAATACATACAAAGGCTGGATACAATCATACCGCGACCTGCCTATCCTGATAAACCAATGGGCCAACGTGGTTCGTTGGGAAATGCGTACCCGCCTGTTTCTCCGTACAGCCGAATTTCTCTGGCAGGAAGGACACACAGCGCATGCCACCGAAGATGAAGCCATCAGGGAAACCGAACAAATGATCAACGTATATGCCGAGTTTGCCGAAAAATACATGGCCTTGCCTGTCATTAAAGGACGCAAAACTGCCAACGAACGTTTTGCCGGGGCACTCGACACCTATTCCATCGAAGCGATGATGCAGGACGGAAAAGCATTGCAATCGGGTACATCCCACTTCCTGGGACAAAATTTTGCCAAAGCGTTCGATGTGAAATTTGCCACCAAGGAAGGAAATCTCGACTACGTATGGGCTACCTCATGGGGCGTATCCACCCGTCTGATGGGAGCACTAATCATGGCGCACTCCGACGACAACGGTTTGGTATTGCCACCCCGCTTGGCACCAACGCACGTGGTAATCGTACCGATATATCAAAAACCGGAACAATTACCCCTGCTGGCAGAAAAAATTCTTCCGCTAAAAAAAGAACTGGAAGCTAAAGGCCTGATCGTTAAATTCGATGATCGCGACACCGTTAAACCGGGATTCAAGTTTGCCGAACACGAACTGAAAGGCATCCCGGTACGTATCGCCATGGGTCCGCGCGACATGGAAAACGGAACCATAGAAATCGCCCGTCGCGACACACTCGAAAAGAAAACGTACGCTATTAGCGAAGCTGTGGAAACGGTGGTACGCCTGATGGACGAAATTCAGGATAATATATATAACAGGGCTTTGGAATTCCGCAAAGCAAATACATACCAGACCGATTCGTACGAAGAATTCAAACAGATACTGGACAAGGGCGGATTCATCATGGCACACTGGGATGGTACTTCCGAAACCGAAGAACGCATCAAGGAAGAAACCAAAGCCACGATCCGATGCATCCCTTTCGATGCTCCGGAAGAAGATGGAAAATGTATCCTCACCGGAAGTCCATCAAAACGCAGGGTGTTGTTTGCCCGGGCATATTAATTATTGATAATTCAATGTCGTTTACTTTAAGGATAATATATATTGGCATGTGACCTGCTGGGTTTTCAAAACCCGGTAGGTCTTATTAAGTATAGTCTAAGTCTTAATAAATAGTCAGTGAGTTCTTAATTTTTAACAACTTACCCGATTGTCGAGACTTGGTAGGTTTTATTTTTATATCACATGGATCAAAAACCATTCATCACTCCCCATCAGTTGCTTCAACGCCAACCTGACATGGTATTCAGCCATATCGACGACGAGGTGGTGATGATGAGCATAGAAACCGGCGAATATTACGGCCTGAATCCTGTAGCAAGCCGCATTTGGGAACTACTTGAAACGCCACATACATTCAATCAACTGATTGATAAACTGATGCAGGAATTTGATATTGATGAAGCCTCTTGCCAGAGAGATGTCGAGGCTTTCCTGAAACAAATGATGGAGAAAAAGTTGGTAGTAACTGCTGAGTCTTAATTTCTTGAAGAACTACTCTGAATTTTGAAAAGTCTACTGGATTTATCCTGTTATGTGATATGTTAAAAATCTGTCAGGCTCCTCCACAGTCAGGGAGTACGTGCCCTGTCAGCAGTCTTGACCCTGACAGGGGCGAAATGTGATGACGTATTTTAACATATTATTATGTAAGTTTTTGTTATCCGTCAAAGTTTACCGGAATATTGATTACTTTTTCCCGTTAGTTTTTGCAGTGGTTTGCCTGCGGAAGCGTTCAAGCACATTGAAGTTCTTAATGAAATTGAACTTATCCTCCTTCTCCGGGTCGTAGAGCATGCCTGTGCAAAGGCACATCCGGCGATTGTTGCGTTGAAGGATGTCGTAGTTGACACACGCTTCGCATCCTTTCCAAAAAGTTTCGTCATCAGTGAGTTCCGAAAAGGTGACTGGCTTGTATCCCAATTCCGAATTGAGTTTCATCACAGCCAGGCTTGTAGTGATACTGAATATCTTAGCGTTAGGAAACTTCTTACGTGAAAGTTCGAATATTCTTTTCTTAATCTGACGTGCTAACCCGCTCTTACGGTATTCGGGATTAACAATCAACCCAGAGTTGGCTACAAAATGATCGTGACTCCACGATTCAATGTACGAAAAACCGGCAAATCTGCCTTGTTCGTCAAGTGCAATAACGGCCTTCCCTTCGCACATTTTTTTCTTTACATATTCTGGAGAACGTTTGGCAATACCTGTGCCACGAATCTTCGCAGATTCTTCCATTTCCTTGCAGATTTCTTCGGCATATTTGCAGTGTTTCTCGCTGGCTACTTCAATATTAAATTTCATTTGGACTATAATGATAATCAGGTTAATTTAATGAAAGGTTCAAAAAACGATTTTATCCGGATGATGTATCTTTTGGCGCAAACTATCCATTATTCCCGGATAGGGCATCGGAACAAGCATCGGAACCGATGGATATTCCGTCGGATTACCGTTTCAATTAAAGTACTGAAAATCATCTCTATCAAAACAAAAAGTTATTTTTTTAAGAAGGCACAAACGTAATGCTTTTTTGAACAAAATCCATGCCTGAATAGAAAAATTCAAAACCCGAATTCAAAATTCAAGGTTAGAGGCACATTGAAAAAAGGTTGTATCTTTGGCCTCAGAAAAAAAGTTTCATGTCGGATACAGTAGAATTTCGTACCAACAAGTGGGATAAAGAAGACCAGGAAATTGACCGTTCGCTACGGCCGGCTGGTTTTGTGGAGTTCAGCGGACAGCCGAAAGTAGTGGACAATTTACGGGTATTTGTGCAAGCAGCCCGCATGCGCGGCGAAGCGCTCGACCATGTATTACTGCACGGTCCTCCGGGATTGGGGAAAACGACACTGGCCAATATTATTGCCAACGAACTGGGCGTAAACCTCAAACTGTCCTCAGGTCCAGTGCTTGACAAGCCGGGCGACCTAGCTGGCATCCTCACCAACCTCGAAAAAAACGATGTATTGTTCATCGACGAGATACACCGTCTTAGCCCTGTGGTAGAGGAATACCTCTATTCGGCAATGGAGGATTATACGATTGACATATTGATCGACAAAGGCCCCAGCGCCCGCTCGATACAACTTACGCTCAACCCGTTTACCCTGGTGGGAGCCACTACACGGTCGGGACTGCTCACCAGTCCGTTACGGGCACGGTTCGGTATCACCTGTCACCTGCAATATTACAACACAGATATCCTCACCCACATAGTAACACGCGCGGCACGGATACTGAAAGTACCTATTGTACATGATGCTGCCGTGGAAGTGGCATCGCGCAGCCGTGGCACACCACGTATCGCCAATGCTTTGTTGCGCCGTGTACGTGACTTTGCCCAAGTGAAAGGCGATGGTACCATCAACCTGGAAATTACCCGCTATGCGCTGGATGCCCTGAACATCGACCGCCACGGCCTGGACGAAATGGATAACCGGATATTGTGTACGATGATCGAAAAGTTCCGCGGAGGTCCTGTCGGATTGTCAACCATTGCCACTGCCGTAGGCGAAGACCCCGGAACCATTGAAGAAGTATACGAACCGTTCCTGATCAAGGAAGGCTACTTGAAACGGACACCCCGCGGACGTGAAGTAACAGCCATTGCTTATTCCAACCTGGGGATCAGCCGGTACAAGGACCCGGAATTGTTGTTTTAGTAATAGAGCCAATGCCAAATATTCAAAGAATCTGTTTATTGATATGCCTGATGACGGTGTTGTGGTCATCACCTAACCATGCACAATGGTTTCCCGAAACGCTCCTCTCCTCCCCTGCCCTGTCTGCACCTGATAGCAACAGGTTTTCGTTAAATACAGATATTACAGGATTCTTCAAAAATAATGAATATTTCAGTCCCGTAGCTGTGGGACAAACGTTACCAGGCATACAGTCAACGCTGGCGTTGGGTTACCAGGCATCGAACAAGTTCAGGATCGAGCTGGGCACTTATGCAGTCAAATATTCGGGACGCGAATCGTTAGCCAATCTACAGGCTTTTGGTCGGTTACAATATGCCATCACACCCAACTTCAATATGGTAGTGGGGAATATCTATGGTGGAGTGAACCATCGGCTGATTGAACCATTATACCAGTGGGAACGACAATTTACGGATCATCCCGAAAGCGGATTACAATTCGTGTTACACAATGAGCACTGGTTTACCGATGTGTGGGTAAACTGGCAACACTTCATACAGCGCGGCGATTCGGTACCCGAAGTCCTGACTTTCGGAACATCGGCAACTTACATGGTCACCGATCCGTCAAGCCAATTCAACCTGACAATACCGATACAGCTGCTCATCCACCACCAGGGCGGACAAATCGATACTTCGGAAGATCCGATGATCGTGCTTGGTAACATTGCATCGGGCTTATGCGCCCGTTGGAAGACTGATACCAAGTGGCTCCGGTCGGCAGGTCTTGATGTTTACGTAGCCGGTTATTACGATCGTTATCCCGATCCGCAACGGCGCCCGTACAAAAGCGGTATAGGTGTGTATCCTGTATTGTACCTTGACGCCAGACCACTCGAATTCATGGCGGGATACTGGCACGCCGATAAGTTTTATGCCTTTGAAGGCGAACCGCTTTTCGGTTCATTCGACCCGTACAATCCTGAACAACAGGTTCCGAAAAGGGATTTGCTTACGTTTAAACTTGCTTACAACCGCCAAATCGTGAAAGGCGTTTTTATAGGAGCTCAAATTGAGGTGTATTCGGACTTAAACCGCCGCGAAACGGATTACAGCTTTGGGGTACATTTACGGTTCGACAGGCGTTTCTTCCTTGCCAAACTTTAGACTACCCTAATGATTACATGTCTATTTCACCAGTTCGTCATAAGTCACATTCTCTTCTACCACATTTTCGGCATTTTCAACCAGACTGACGAACTTATTCACCTTCCCCACATGGATATTCTTTAATTCCACATCCTTTACAAGAAGCCTGGTATCGCCTTTGATCTCATAGATAGCGTCGGCTGTTTCGCAGGTAACATCGTCCACATGGATGCCTTCGATACGGGTAATACGGGTTTCGTAGGTCGGAACAAGGTCTTTCCACTGGTAAAGCACTTCCGTGTCGATTTCGAAAACCCTTTGCGTACTACCGGAAGTAACGTTCTTCATATAAATATTTTCCACGAATCCGCCACGACGGTGGTTGGTCTTGATGAAAAAGAAACGGTGTACCGATTGCGGAGCCGAACAATCATGCATATAGATATTGCGGATACCCCCGGATAGTTCGCTGCCGATGCCCAACAATGTGTGTCCGGCAAGGATGTTGCAATTGCGCACGACGATATTCTCACAGGGTGTATTCAGCCGCCAGGCATCACGGTTACGCCCGGCCTTGATCACCACAGCATCATCGCCCTGATCGAAAGTGCAGTTTTCTACAAGGAAGTTACGGGTCATTTCGAGGTCGATACCGTCATTGTTGTGTCCGTGCGCCTTCACATCTAAATTGCGGACAACACCACCGTTGCACATATACATATGAATGGTCCAGAACGGGCTCTCGCGTATCTTGAAACCATCCAGTAACACATTCTTACACCTGTTAAAATGGATCAAGTGCGGACGGAGGTGGTTTTCGCCCCTCGCCATTTGGCGTTGTTCCACGGGTATGTCGGAAGATGCCATGTTATATAGGTCTTTTAGGGCTTCCAGATGCGGCTTGGGACGCGAAAACCATTTTTTCCAGGTATCCGTCTTAGGTTTCAACGTTCCTGTACCGGTAATAGCTATATTCTCACATTCAAAAGCATAAAGCAACGGCGAATAATTATAACATTCCATTCCTTCCCATGAGGTCATCACGGCAGGTAAATATTTTTCCGGATCATCGGTAAAACTTAACACGGCATTTTCTTCCAAATGCAAGCATACATTGCTTTTAAAGTGGATCGGTCCGGTAAACCATATTCCGGCAGGCACGATCACACGCCCGCCTCCGGCCTTATAGCAGGCATCAATAGCTGTCATGATAGCCAACGAATTGTCAAACTCTCCGCCTTCTCTGGCTCCATAAATATCAATAGGAAATATCTGGGGAGGATAAACCAATAGTTTGATGGTATCCATTGGAAAAGGTGCTTTCACAGTTATCTTTTCATATTGATAAGTAAGCGAAAAACATGATGCCATTGATAAGCACATACATATTATTGCCAAACATTTCAAGAAATCCGTTTTCATCCGTATCCGTTTTTAAATGCACCACAAAGATAAATGATCTCAACAATATCCATCATTCAGCAATAAAATTTCGTTTATACCTTGCCCGGTCAAGTTTTACCTTATGGCGAGACCGCATTACCAAGTTGTGTATTGATGTTTGCTTGATCGCTCTGAGAGAACCTGCCATACGGTTTGCTGCTGAATAAAAAAATGGCTATTTTCGCCGTTGAATTATTAAAGTGAAAAAACATTTATTTGGAGGGTATTCTATGGACAAAAGAAGTTTTTTATTCAGGAAATCCGGCGTTTTATTTTTGACGTTAATGGTGGTATTTACGTTCGCATTTTCTTTGGCGGACAGTCGAACGCCCGATGCTTTAGACATTAGGTACGAAGGGAAGAATATCAAAATCACTTGGGCGAAGGTCGAGGGTGCGGAAAGTTATAAGATTTATCACGGTCCGACACGTCTTAGCGCACAAAAACTAGTTGCGACCGTGAAAGTCGCCGGAACCAAGCCTGAATCGGGATTTGGACAACAGGTGGTATTCGGTTATACACATAAGTCACCTAATTCGGGAAAATACGAAAATCATTATAGAATTGTTCCATTAGACGCACAAGGCAATACGATTGTTTCGATCGAGTGGGAATTAGGCAGGATGAACAACGCGGCTTCCTACGAGGTTCAGCGCACGGAGAAAAGCGACGGAGAATACGTAACAATCGGCAAAATCGACGGGTCGCAGTTTACAGATAAGGTCGGCAATTTCGACAGGTATGAAAACCGTTACAGGATCATCCCCTTAAATACCGATGGCGAACAAATCACAAACAACAGATGGGGACAGGCGTATGTAACATCCGGAGCTATTATCTTGGATTTCGAGCAGACGATTTCGTTTGAGAAAAAATTGTTCGGCGAAAACATGTTGTTCTACGACGCAAAATTCGACGATGGCAAGTCTATTGCAAAAGAAATCAACCGTATTCATGACGACGAGATGTTCTCTTCGGCTTCAGGCCCTGCCGGCGGGCAATTCTCTTTCAAACGTTATTCGTTGAATTTAAAGCCTGGTAAATATACTGATTTCGGCGATTTGAAAATCGGGTATTATACTTCTTTTGCGGGACTCGGAGCACTTCCAACTGACACGAAACTGTACGGATCAATGACCATTCCCGCGCCTTTAGGTGGCGGAAACGCGACTTGTACATTCTGGCGTTCGGTAGAAAACTTTGAGTTGAATCCGCTGTCGCCTTCCGACGATACGACAATGTTCCGGTGGGCGGTTTCGCAGGCGGCGCCCGCCCGAAGGCTTAGCGTCAACATACGTACGCAGTTTGACTGGGCAGGCGTGCCCGGCATGAGGACACCCTGGGCATCCGGCGGCTTTTTATCGGACAGCCGTTTTACCACTCAAATCGGTTCGCCGAATCAGCAACAATGGTACACACGCAACAGTCATTTCGGACATTCAGAGTTTTCCGGTGACAACTGGAACAGGGTAACGCAGGGTGTTACCGGCCATCCGTACACATCAAACTGGACTACGGGTGGTGCAAGGACAAATATAGAAGAGGTTCCTGTCGTTCGTGAAAAACCGTTCCTTTTCCTGGATGGCGGTAAATACAAGGTGTTCGTACCCGCATTACGTCATAACTCGCGTGGCATTACCTGGAACGATGAAACCGGAGATATGGGTAAGGGAACCATCCTCGACCTCGAAAAAGATTTTTATGTGGCAAAACCCGGAGACGCTGCCACCAAAATCAATGCGCAGATCAATGCAGGAAAACATGTTTTCTTTACGCCGGGCTGGTACGACCTGGAAGTCCCTATCCGCGTTACCCGCGCCGGTACTATATTGTTAGGTTCCGGGTACGCAACGTTGTTCCCCGGAGAAAACAATCGCGACGGCGCGATACTCATCGACGACGTTCCCGGCGTTACGGTAGCTTCGCTTATGATCGACGCCCATTTTAACTCCAAGTATTTAATTCGGGCCGGAGAAGGGGACGCAAACAAAGATCACTCCGCAAACCCCACGCTTCTTTCGGATGTGTTTATCCGCGTGGGCGGTTATAAAACCACGCCGGTAAACGCCGAAATTTCCGTTCAGATCAACTCGAACAATGTCATCGGCGACCATTTATGGATTTGGCGTGCCGACCACGGAAACGGTGTTAGTTGGAATACAAATACCGGAGACTACGGATTGATTGTGTCGGGAAACCATGTAACGATGTACGGTTTGTTCGTCGAGCATTACCAAAAATATCAAACGCTTTGGCTCGGAGAAAACGGCAAGACGTTTTTCTATCAAAACGAATTGCCATACGATCCTCCGGTGCAATCCGAATGGATAAGCCACGGCGGTACGGTGAACGGCTATGCAGCGTATAAGGTCGGAAACAATGTTAACCATCATGATGCCATCGGAGTGGGTTGTTATGGCGTATTTAACCGCCAGCAGCAGAATGTATATGTGTGTCTTGCCAACGCAGTTGAGGTACCCAATAAGTCGAACGTTACGATCATGCATGTAGTTACCACCGAACTCGGCGGGCGTGGCGGCACGACAAACATTGTTAACGGCACGGGCGAAGGCGTTGGACGCAGCGCAGATGGTTCGGTGATTACAAATAACGCGACGGCAAGAAGATTGGTTTCATATAATAACGGCACCGGAATTGCAAGACCCGCAAGCGGCGACACAAATCTTGTTCAGCGCGGTATCGACCCAACCGACGAAGTATTTGATTTTCAGAAGTAAAAACATTAGGCTCCGCGCACTGGAAGCAGGTCGCAAGTTAGCGGCGTGGTACTTTATTTATCAAATCTATTGTAAAATCAAGTGCTTTATCCGCATCTATTTTGTAATCTGGTACTACGCCATGTCGTTCCTTATCGGTTGCTCCATAACCATAAAATTCTTTATGAGATATACTCATCTGTAATTTTGATATAGGTAATGATACGTAAATTATATCGCCAAAACAAACAATGTAACCGCCTGTTTCTTCCCCTATAATTTTCCCCGTTTTAAAATATTGAAAGCACCAAGCAAAATCGCTCGCAGAAGAAAATGTGTTTGAACTTGTGAGTAAATAAACATTACCGACAAATCTTGATTTATTTTCTCTTAATAGTTTTAATGAGCCACTTTCTGTGGATATTGTCCCATATTCGGGCGATATTAATTCATTAAAAATACTATCCGAAAAATCTTTTAAAAATGTATTCCTGTATTCAGTATAAAATTCGGCTCTCTTTCGGCTATACTTAGTTGTAGTTTTACCATATTGTGAGAATGGTACTTTTAAAATGTATTGAAACAATTCGTCTCCGAGTTCAGAATTTCCACCACCATTATTTCGTAAATCAATAATCAGGTTTTCTGTTTTTTCTTGTTTGATTTTGGTAAAAACAGAATCTAAAAAATGAGTAAATAGTTCTAGGTCTGAAAATGATTTGAAATCAATTATCCCTATTTTTTCATTGTTTAATGCCTTGTAATCATATAATTGATTATTGTTTGTTTGATTATTTTGTCGTCTCTTTTTAATTAGTTCAAGTAAATCGGTTAGTTCATACCCCGATATTGTAATCGTATTCTTTTCTCCATCTAATTTATATACAACCTTATAATTTGGTTTGAATCCATAAAATGCGCCAAAACGTTCCGCAAAAGACTTATTAAGAATAGCCATTCTAAAACTTTTCGATTCTCCACTAATTGAACCGAGTAGTTTCTTAATTATTTGCTTGGATGGAATTCCATTGATGCTTAATATTTCTGCATTTGGAGGAATTTCTGTTAGGTTTGCAGGCGCTAATATTCTTTTCTCTCCTACTATTTTACAGTTGAATGGAAATGTATACGGATTTATCTCCTGCCACTCTTTATAAGGAAATTGCACTCCTGTATGGCCATCATTCATTTTGGCTAAAATTGGTGAAATGAATGTAAAATACGTTATGAGTGAGGTAGAGTCATTAAGTTTCTTTTTGCATTTTCCAATTTCTTGGTTAATTGGTTAATTCTTTTTTTGAGGTGCTATTTTTCTTTTTCTTATTCCTTGTTCTTTTTTATGCCGAAAAAAGAACCAAAAACGGCTCGACGATTTTAACGCGCTCCGTCTATCGACTTCGCTTGAACGGAAAATCGTCAATATGGTGCCAAAGGCGATTTTTCACGGGCAAAGCCATGAAGCATGCTGTCACCCGTCGTTCAGAGTGTACGCGGGCGTTAGCCCGTTTATCAAGCGAAGCTTACCTTATTGACGCTAAGCTGTCTGAGCGAAGCCAACAGGCGGAGCGAGTTTTTAGTGTCAAGCCTTTTTTGGTACTTTTTGGGGCGCCAAAAAGTACAGAAGAAAAAACCGAGAAGAAAACACTCCTTCATTTTGGATAGCACCTCAAAAAAAGAATTAACCGGAATCCGGATAAGGGTATTTTTATGCTGGACAGTGTTCCCGAAGTCCGGAATACCGCTTCATCGCCAGTTAAACACAAAGTTGCGCTACAGAACCTTACAAAGTTGTATCAAGATTCTTTTTAACTGTAATAGTGATCTTCCCGCTCTTCACTCCCTTGGCTTTTGCTTCGAACTCAATAGTTCCGCCTTTTTCGCCGGCTTGCACAATGGCAGTCAGTTGCCCGCTAAAAGCATGCATCTGCGGCAGGTGGAACAAATCGAGGCAAGTAGGGTCGCCATTAGCGGCTGCACGGTATTTACCCGCACCGGTTGCGGAAAAACCCACAAGGCTTCCGTCGTTGGGGCAAAGGTTACCGTCTTTGTCAACTACCCGGATTGTGATATACGCCAGGTCTTTACCATCGGCTGTAAGTTCGGTCCTGTCGGCAACCAACTCCAAGTGATGCGGTTTGCCGGCTGTTCGTACAGTCCTTTCTTCCACTGCTTTCCCGTTCCTATCATAAGCCACTAATTTTACTTCTCCGGGTTCGTACTTCACATCCATCCACATCAGGCGGTAGCGGTTTTGCAATGATACATTGCTTTTACCTTGCCTGCCGTAACTTTTGCCATTGATAAATAGTTCAGCGCTGGGATAATTCGTATAAACAAACACGGGGGTCGTTTCACCTTCTCGTCCTTTCCATGTCCAATGCGGAAGCACATGCAGGGTATTGGCGTCTTTATTCCACAAGCTGCGGTACAAGTAATAACGGTCTTTTGGAATGCTTGCCAGATCGATAATACCGAACAGCGAACTATGGTTAGGCCACGCATCGGTGTCGTAGGGCGAAGGCTCGCCTAAATAATCGAAGCCCGTCCACACGAATTGCCCGATGGTCCACTGGTAATCGTCGGCCAAAGCGAAATCGTCATCGGGCAGGTTTGCCCATGAACAATATTCCAAATCGTACGATGAAGACTGATGGTCGCTGTATTTGGCATCGGCTTTTTTCCCTGCGGGAAATTTGTAAACACCGCGCGAACTCACCGTTGAAGCGGTTTCGCTACCAAGTACGATGTTTTGGGGCAGTTGGTTGTAAGCCTCCACATAACGGTGCGCACGGTAATTGAACCCAGGCACGTCGAGTAAGGCGGCAAAGCCATTGGAAAGCACACAACTCACCTGGTCCATACCACAAGTGACGGGACGTGTCGGGTCTTCGCGATGACAGATGTTTTGCAAAAACGAGGCTACTTCGTAACCTTTCGGGCTGCATTGTGTAGGCACCTCGTTACCGATGCTCCACATCACCACGCACGGATTGTTGCGGTAGTGGTGCAGCATATTTACCATATCCTTTTCGGCCCATTCGTTGAAATAGCGATGGTAACCATTCCGGCATTTGGCAATATCCCATTCGTCGAACGGTTCAATCATCATCATAAAACCCATCTCGTCGCAAAGCTGCACCAACTCGGGCACAGGCATGTTGTGTGCGGTACGGATGGCATCACAACCCATACCCTTGAGCAACACCAACTGGCGGCGGAGGGCTGCGGTATTGATAGCGGCTCCCAGTGGACCCAAATCGTGGTGGTTGCAAACACCCTGGAACTTACGCAACTTACCGTTCAGGTAAAAACCCTTGTCGGCTATGATTTCAACATGACGGATACCAAAATGGGTGGTGTATTCGTCGGTGAGCTGCCCGCCTATGTAGATTTTCGAAATGGCTTTGTAAAGATAAGGCGTTTCGGGTGACCAGAGGTGAGGCGCATGAACGATGAAATTTTGTTCGAAAGGTTCACCATGATTGATTTTACGAATGTTATCCTTATCGGCAACCACTTTCCCTTCCGGGGAATATATTTTTGTTTCGATGCGGATGTCATCTTTCCCTGCATTTTCCACGTTGGTGCGCAGACTTACAGAAGCAAATTGTTCCGAAACATGTGGCGTGGTGATGTAAGTACCCCAAACAGGAACATGAACTTTATCAGTAACAATCAGGTGTACATTTCGATATAGCCCTGCCCCGGGATACCAGCGTGAGGATTGCGGCCTGTTTTCGAGGCGTACGGCAAGGGTATTCACATCGGATTCCTGATTCAACAAATCAGTTACATCGCAATAGAACGAATTGTACCCGAAAGGCCAGAAACAAGCCTCCTTGCCATTGATATACACACGGGCTTCGCTCATGGCGCCATCGAAAAGCAAGGTGACACGCTTATCCTTAATGCCACCGGCAGATACGGTAATTCGTGTACGGTACCAACCAATGCCAACGTAAGGGAGTCCACCGGTACGTCCTGTTTTCTCAGAAGCCTGTTTTTCGAAATTTTGAGTTACGGCTACGTTTTGGAGGTCATTATTCCGGTCGAAAGGGCCGTAAATAGCCCAGTCATGAGGTATCACCACCGATTGCCAACGAGAATCGTCATAGTCGACTGCAATGGCTTCGGGAACATCTCCCTGAAAGAATTTCCAGTTCTTCTCCAATAATTGTTCCTGACGTTGGGCTTTCAGCGTTGTGATGCCCAAAGACAAGATAAAAATCAATGATATGGCTTTCAAATTCATAGAATTAGATATTAGGCATTGATTAACTGATTTCATGATGATATTTTTGAATTTGATGTTTCCCAAATAAGTACTAAAATTTGAAAAAGATTAGATACATGTGCAAAGAAAGTCATTTTATAATAATACAGACCTATAATCCTGTACAAAAACTTTGTATTTTGTACAAGATTCCTGCAATAGGGAACGTATTGGACAAAATATCCGGCAACCATAATCTTTTGTATCTTTGCCGGAAAATATTTATTGCCGGCAACACATCCGGTAATCTTATCATGAAAGACAGCGCACCGGTATCATTAGGAACAGAAGAGGTTGGTAAACTGCTGATACAGTATGCCATTCCGGCCATTATAGCCATGACAGCCTCATCGATCTACAACATCACCGATAGTATATTTATCGGTCATGGAGTAGGGCCGTTAGCATTGTCGGGATTGGCCATTACGTTTCCATTGATGAACCTGGCTGCTGCCTTTGGTGCGTTGGTGGGCGTAGGAGCTTCGACGCTCCTGTCCGTCCGCTTGGGACAGAAAGATTACGAAACAGCCAACCATATTCTGGGCAATGTGGTTGTGTTGAACCTCATTATGGGTTTGTTATTTACTGTTGCTACGCTGCTATTTCTCGACCCGATCCTGTGTTTTTTTGGAGCGAGCGCCGAAACGTTGCCTTATGCACACGATTTCATGGTGATTATCCTGTGCGGTAACGTGTTCACCCACATGTACCTTGGGTTGAATGCCATGTTGCGTTCGGCAGGCAGTCCGCGTAAAGCCATGATGGCAACTATTTATACCGTATTGATCAACCTGGTGCTTAACCCGACATTTATTTTCGGCTTTGGCTGGGGTATCCGTGGAAGCGCTCTTGCAACCATTATTTCGCAGATTGTCATACTGGCATGGCAGATTAATATTTTCAGTAACAAGGAACATTTCATCCACCTGAAACAGGGTATTTACCGGTTGCAACGTAAAATTGTTTCTGATGCACTATCCATCGGGTTAGCCCCGTTCCTGATGAATGCGGCATCGTGTGTGATTGTGATCCTGATCAACCAGAACCTGATCCGCTATGGCGGTGACCTTGCGGTGGGCGCTTATGGTATCGTCAACCGTGTGGCATTCCTTTTTGTGATGATCGTCATTGGATTAAACCAGGGAATGCAACCGATTGCAGGATATAATTTCGGGGCACGGCTCTACCCCAGGGTTACGGATGTGTTGAAGAAGACTATTTTCTGGGCGACCGTTATTATGGTTGTCGGTTTTATGGTTGTAGAACTTTTCCCTCATGCCGTGGCATCGATCTTTACCACCGATAACCAGTTGATCGACTTGGCAGCCGTGGGGTTACGGTATGTCTTTATGCTCTACCCTATTGTCGGATTCCAAATGGTGACTTCCGCTTTCTTCCAAAGCATTGGCATGGCAAAAAAAGCAATCTTCCTGTCGTTGACCCGACAAGTGATTTTTCTGATCCCCTGTTTGCTGATCCTTCCCCGATTTTTGGGGGTCAACGGCGTGTGGGTGAGCCTGCCGGTCGCCGACTTTACTTCCAGTATCCTTTCGGCAATCCTGCTTATTTCGCAATTTCGACAATTTAAAACAAAGAGCGGAAGTTTTAGTAGTTAAAAAAGTGAATAAGTAAAACAGATAGTTCTCATTTAATACTATTTATAAAAACTATCTTTATAAAATATCTATAAACACAACTGCTTTTTTTGCATTTTCTTTATAAAAATTAGAATATTTTTACATCGTAAAGCATAATATCTGGTTAATTATTTTTTAGAAAGGAAGATAGAAGATGCAAAATTATTTATTAGATTTTTAAGACTGGCTCAGAAAACATTCAAGGATGAACAAAGCATAGATTTCTATTCCGGTCAACTCGGAGTGATGCCGGAAGAACTTTCACGTATCATTCTGGAAACGAGCAACAGTAGCTTTTCCGAATGGCTGGATGTTATGGAAAAAGCTGCAAAAACCACCGTCATCAAACAGTTAGTTATCAAGCTACCAGCCATTAGTATCGTCCGAAAAGGTGCATATTATATGTTATTAGATGTAAAATAATTGTAAACAAATCAGCAACTAACCGGGTTATAAGCCTTACTACAACTAAGTAGGTAAAGCCTGCATTTCTGAGAATCAGCATAGAGCGAAACACGAAACAATAAAGATGCATTCAAATGTCTATCACAGGACAAAAGTGGTTGTGTCTACTTTTTAATGACAGTATAACGACTATTTACATTTCAACATCCTGAAAATTATCCAATTGAATACAAACAACATGCAGTCAAAACACATAGTTTTATAATTCAAATACTATATATATAAAACATTTTTATCATATGTCTGTTATAATAACGTAGTATATAGATATTTCGAACAAGTTTTGAAAACAGGGCAACACAGAAGCCTCACTTTTGTATCGAATCAATATCATTAATTTAATTAAAACATGTCATTACATTTTTTAAAAAAACGTAACGAGAATGATCTCGTATGTGACGCCTATGCATTCCCCGTGGCCACGGGGAGCATTCCCAAGTATAAAATACCTAAAGAGTCGACTGACTCAAAAGTAGTCGCTGACCTGATCTTGGACGAGTTATTGCTCGACGGCAATGCCAAACAAAACCTGGCTACTTTTTGCCAGACATACGCCGATGGAGAAATTCATAAAATCATGGATCAGAGTTTAAACAAGAACATGATTGATAAAGACGAATACCCCCAAACGGCTGAAATAGAAAACCGTTGTGTACATATTCTGGCCAAGCTTTGGAATTCGCCCGAAAGCGCTTCTACCATCGGATGTTCTACCACTGGTTCCAGCGAAGCCTGCATGCTGGGTGGGCTTGCCTTGAAATGGAAGTGGCGCGAAAAAATGAAAAAAGCCGGCAAGCCTGTTGATAAGCCAAATATCGTTACAGGACCGGTACAGGTTTGCTGGGAAAAGTTTGCACGGTATTTTGATGTGGAACTACGCCAAGTACCGATGGAACACAGTCGCTTGCTGATGACTCCCGAAGAAATATTGAAGCGTGTGGATGAAAATACAATCGGTGTTGTTCCTACCTTTGGTGTCACGTTTACATTGCAGTATGAAGATGTAAAAGCCCTCAGTCATGCGTTGGACGAGCATCAGAGAAAGACGGGACAGGATATTCCTATCCACGTGGATGCTGCCAGCGGAGGGTTTATCGCTCCTTTTATACAACCTCATATCGAGTGGGATTTCAGATTACCTCGTGTAAAGTCCATCAATGCTTCAGGACACAAATTTGGACTGTCGCCTTTGGGTGTTGGTTGGGTTGTGTGGCGCGAAAAAGAAGATCTACCCGAAGAGCTCATTTTCAGGGTTAATTACCTGGGCGGCGACATGCCTACTTTTGCCCTCAATTTTTCCCGCCCCGGCGGACAAATCATTGCACAATATTATAATCTATTGCGTAACGGACACGAAGGTTACCGCAGGATACAGCAAGCATGCCTGGACCATGGCATTTTTATAGCCGAAGAAATTAAGAAAATGGGAACGTTCGACCTGTTATACGACGGGAAAAGCGCTTTACCCGGAGCGGCTTGGATGCTGAAAAAGGATACCGGCGTAAAATTCAACCTATACGATCTGTCCGACAAATTAAGGGTCCGCGGATGGCAGATTGCCTCTTATTCGCTGCCTGTCAATTGCCAGGACATGGTAATACAGCGTGTAGTGATACGCCACGGTTTCAGTCACGATTTGGCCCAATTGTTAATCGACGACATCAAGCGCAGCATCGAACAGTTGAACAGCCATCCCGTACAGTCAAGTCTCACCGAAGAAGAAGCAGGAGGGTTCAAACACTAAATCAATGAAGAATTAAAAATTGAAAACGGGCGCAAACGGCTCATTCATCATTTTTAATTCTTCATTCTTAATTTCAAAGAGATGGCTAAATCAAAATATATCACTACCTGGCAGTTGGCGTTGATGACGTCGGCTGCCATCATCAGCCTCAGGGGCTTGCCTATGATGGCTAAGGAAGAATTCACCATGTTCTTCTATATCTTTTTTGCCACTTTTCTTTTCCTCATCCCGGCAGCCCTTGTAGGAGCCGAGTTGGGAAGCGCTTTTGCCGAAAAGGAAGGCGGTGTATATACGTGGGTGAAGGAAGCGTTCAACGAACACTTCGGCTTTGTTGCTATTTTTCTGCAATGGATACAGAACGTGGTTTGGTACCCTACGGTGCTTTCCTTTGCAGCAGCGGCTGTCGCTTTCCTCATCGGGAAACCGTTGCTGGCACAGAACGGGGTGTACGTGGGGATATTTTCCATTGCCTTATATTGGTTTGCAACCTGGATAACGTTCAAGGGAACTTCCGTGATATCAAAAATTACCAGCCGGGGATTTTTGATTGGGACGCTATTACCCGGCCTGGTGATCATTGTCATGGCCATTGTCTGGGTTGCAAGCGGGCATCCTATTGCAATGGAACATATCCCCGATTCACAGTCCACACTGGTAAACATGGTCGGAGGACACGAACACCCACGCTTTTTCCCGCACATTTCAAATATCAGTAATATTGCTTTCCTAGCGGGTATCATATTGCTGTTTGCAGGAGTTGAAGTACATGCCGTACATGCCACGGAAATGAAGAACCCGAAAAAGCAATTTCCTGCGGCCGTATTTCTTGCAGCACTGATCTCGTTCGTGCTCTTTACCTTGGGCGCTTTGGCAGTAGCCATCGTGATGCCCTACGACCAGATCAATTTGCAGGATGGCCTGATGCTTACCTTCAAGAACGTGTTCAGTACGTTCCATGTGGAATGGCTGACCAACGTATTAGGTGCTTTGGTTGCCTTTGGCGCTCTTGCGGGTGTGATGTCGTGGATTTCGGGTCCCAGCCGCGGTTTACTTTGGACTGCCAAAGAGGGACAATTGCCGGATTTCCTTGCAAAGACCAACAAGAACGGTATCCAGTCCAACATACTGATCGTGCAGGGAATCATCGTTACCATACTGTCATCGCTCTATTTCATTATTAAGGATGTGAGCGTGGCCTTCTTCCTGTTGAGCGCCCTCACCATCGGCTTATATCTGGTGATGTACATGTTGATGTATGCTGCGGGGATCAAACTCCGGAAATCGCAACCCGGTCTGCCCAGGCTGTATAAAGTTCCGGGAGGTAATGCCGGGATGTGGATCATTGCCGGGGTCGGTTTCCTTGCCGTTGTATTTTCGTTTATCGTAGCATTCTTTCCGCCGTCGCAATTGCCCGTGGGAAGCCCCGGAATGTACGTCGGACTGGTATTTGCAGGTAATGTCATATTCCTGAGTATCCCGTTGATCATCAGTCTGAGGCAAAAGAAGAAAAAACTGGCCAATATGGCAAACGAATCTAAAAACATCAATTAATTCGATCAATATGAATAAATATGCATATTTCATATGGTGCCTGGTTGCACTTTGGGCTACCTCTGAGATTTCGGCCCAGGACAGCGTTCATATTAAAAGAAAGGACTATCCGCTGACGCGTAATGATATAGAAAACCAGAAGCATGGGCTTGTCATTACCGACATCAGCGGTATTTCGCTCAAAATAGGAGGGTATATTCAGGCCGATTTCATGTACGATACGAGGGATATGCAAAACCGAGACGCTTTCCAGCCTTCGTCCATCACCGTTCCTACTTATAACAACGGAGGAACCAATTTCAGCATACGGCAATCCCGCTTGAGCTTCTCTGCAACGGGACCACTAAAGTCGGGTAAAGAATTCGATGCCATACTCGAATTCGATTTATACGGTCCCAACGGAACCTCTAATCCACGTATCCGGCACGCCTGGATCAGTGTTGGGGAGTGGGGATTCGGTCAATACTGGAGCAACTTCATGGACAGTAACATCTGGCCCAATCTGGTCGATTATTGGGGTCCTAATGCGTATGTGTGGACACGGCAGGTGCAGTTGCGGTTCACCAAACAGTTGAACGATGCCAACACGATCGCATTCTCGGTGGAGCAACCCGGCTCGGATGTAACATTACCGACGGATTCCGTCAATTGGGAAGTACGTAATCTATATCCCGATGTTACGGGCAGTTATACTTACAGTTGGAATGACGGCAATAGTCATCTCCGCTTGAGCGGCCTGTTACATCCGATCAACTATCGTACAGCAGCAAACGACGCTGTCAACGTGATTGGCGGTGCTTTTAATTTCTCCGGTAATATCCGGACCACAGGTAATGATGCTTTTAAATTCCAGGCATCATACGGTACCGGCTATGCCCGCTATAGTGAGGACATCAGCGGCCTTGGATATGATGCTTTTCCTGATCCGCAGGATGGTTCTAAGTTGAAAACCTCCACGCAGCTTTACCTTTGGGCGTTCTACGATCATTGGTGGAGCCAAAAATGGAGTTCAACCATCGGATGGGGGCATATCAAGGTAGACTCAAAAGATTATTTGCCCGAAAATGCTATTTCCTATACCAATTACGGAGCGGTCAACCTGCTTTGGTATCCCAACAAGTATTTCAAAACCGGGGTGGAAGTATTATATGGCAACCGGAAAAACATGGATGGAGAAAAGGGTGAAGATTTGCGTATCCAACTCAGTGCATTCATAACGTTGTAAATAATTGAAAAATGGAAATTATTTTCTTCGTGTCTTAGTGCCTTCGTGGCAAAAAACAAAATATAAGTACGATTCATTAATTAGTTTGCATTAAAATGCGAAAACTTAATATTCAGTTCACTTCCCAAGTCGGCCAAACATCGATTGACCGTATAGAGTGCATCCTTGTAGAGGTAATCTTCCGGATTCAACCATTCTTTCTTCAACTTTCGCCAAAGGGTCTCGGCAATGTTCAAATGAGGCGAATAAGGCGGAAGAAAAAAAATGAACAATCCTCTATTTTGCCAATACTCAATACGCTCTTGCACTGCCTTAGATTTATGTACACGTGCATTATCCAATACAATGAATGTTTTCTTGGTTATTGTAAAGGAAAAATCTTCCAAATGTTTTATGATAAAGTGAGAATCTATGTTCTTTTCGGTTGTGATCCACCGACATTGGTTTTGTCTGCTTATAAATCCAAAGCAGTTGAGTTTATAGGCCTTTTCGGAAAGAATGCAGACATCCTCACCCGGAAATTGCCAACCGTAAGGCACATAGCCTTCACTGCACACATGGGTTTCATCCCCATAAAAAAGGTCTATTTTTCCTTCCATACTCAGTTGCTCAAGCTCTTTCAATTTTTCTACTTGAAGTTCATAATGCTCGGGCTTCGGTTTGCCCTTGCTTCGCCGTCTTATACGTTTATATCTGCCGCCAAGCTTTTTAAAAAAATTTTAAACGTGCTGTCGCAAACGCTTTTCCCGCTTTGCTGCTCCCATAGAGCTTTGGCCGTTCGCATGCGCTGTCGGTTGGCTTTGATGGCTGAAAGGATAGCTTCCTTATCTTCACTCTCTACAATTATTGGTTTCCTGCCGCGTCCGGGTTTGGTTTGCAAACCTGAAATGCCCTCCGAATTATACCGTTTCAGCCACGTGTTGACACTCACGTTACACATGCCCGTGATACTGCCGACTTCTTTTGAGGTACGGCCTTCAGATTTCAACAATATGCTTTGGCAACGCATCCGAAAACAATGGCTACTGCCTTCTTTAAGGCCATCTGCCAGCTCGCGGCGTTGCTCTAATGATAAAATTGGTGTATTTACTCGTCCCATATGGACGCAAAGATACAAAATAATGAAAACTATTTTTTAACCTGTACTTATTTTAAATAGTATTCAAATGAAAGCAATCGTTCAAAACACAATTTTAACACTGATTATCGGTTTTTTATCATTCAGTCCTTTTGTTATCAATGAAAGTCGTGCACAAACATCCATTCAGCAGACGGTTGACGAGGCTCACCGTCAATTTGCGGGAATCAAGGAAGGAAAAAATGCCGATTATATTCCTTTTTTGGCGAATATTCCATCCAATCTTTTCGGGATCGTCATCGTAACCAACGATGGAAAAGTTTATAAAACGGGTGATACCCAATATGAATTCGGGATCGAATCCATATCGAAAGCATTTGTTTTGGCCCAGGCCATGCAGGTCGTCGGGGCGGATTACATCGAAAAAAACATTGGCGTCGGCGCTACCGGGTTACCATTTAATTCCGTAATGGCTATCGAATTGGAAGGGTATAAACCTGTAAGTCCAATCGTTAACGCCGGAGCGATGGCAACGAACAGCCTTATCAAAGGCGCCACAAAAGAGGAACAGTTTGACAAGATACTAAACTTTTTCAGTGATTTGGCGGGTCGAGATTTGAAAGTGATTGACGAGTTGTATAAATCAGAAGCGGCTACCAATCAGCATAATCGCGCCATTGCCATGTTATTACAAGCTTACGGCCATATGTGGGCCGACCCGATAGACGCCTGCGACAGTTATACCAAACAATGTTCCGTTGGCGTCACTGCCGAAGACCTGGCCAAGATGGGTGCGGTCTTAGCCAATGGCGGAATACATCCGGTCACCAAGAAACGTTTAATCAATGCGGAATATGTTCCGAAAGTGCTTGCCGTAATGGGAATGGAAGGGCTGTATGAATCGACCGGCAGTTGGATGTATCATACCGGATTGCCTGGCAAAAGCGGTGTCGGCGGTGGAATAGTGGCAGTTGTTCCCGGAAAAATGGCGATTGCAGCCTTTGCTCCGCCTCTTGACGCTGCCGGAAACAGTATCAAAGCGCAAAAGGCAATTGAATACATTGTCGAAAAACTGAAGCTGAATCTCTACGATGTAAAACGTTGATTCGTCAAATGAGGCGTTGTATAATGCTGAACTATTTTCTACCGCCTAATCGGGCATAGTGTTCCATTACATTGTTGTTAAAAACAAAGCTCCTGCCTTTTATCCCGGAAAGCAGGAGCTTTCCATTTAGCACAGCATAGTCTGGAGGCGATGCGGAACCACCGGATCAACATAATCCTCAATATTTACCATTAAGACGACAATGATTCGATCATTGACACTTGCTTCGAGATACTTTTTTCCTTACTTTTGACTGTTTTTCATGAAACAAGTCAATGATCAATATTCGATCATCAATCAAAAATTGAGGAGATATGAACAAGGATTTTGTGATCACTATCGGCCGGCAATTGGGTAGTGGCGGGAAGAAAGTCGGTGAGGAATTAGCTGCAAGTTTTGGTATCTCATGTTACGACAAGGAACTGATACAAATGGCTTCGCAGGAAAGTGGCCTGAGCCGCGAATTTTTCGAACAAGCTGACGAGAAGACTCGTTTCAGCATTTTCGGTGGCTTGCTGGGGCTTCGTTCGAGCTACATTGATGAAAGTTATGCCAACAATTATCTGTGCAACGAATACTTGTTCAAGATACAAAGCGATGTGATCCGCGAACTGGCCGCCACACAATCCTGTATCTTTGTTGGACGCTGTGCCGACTACATCTTGCGCGAACACCCACATTGTATCAATGTTTTTGTGAGCGCCGAAATGAAAGACCGCATCCAGCGCGTATGTGACGATCAGCATATCAGCACCGAAAAGGCCAAAGAACTGATTGAACGGACAGACAAGAAACGGGCAGGATATTACAATTATTACAGCAACAAAACCTGGGGGATGGCAGCATCGTATCATTTGTGCATCAACTCGTCGGTATTCGGGGTTTCCGGAACAGCAGATTTTATTAAGGCATTTGTAGAAAGACGGTTAGATATGAAATGAGGATCATTGTAAATTTATAGCCACAAAGACACTAAGCCACAAAGAAAAAATCATGCCGGGTGGAGAATAAAAATAATCCATTATGGTTTACTACACCAAATCCGAAGAATATTTTGTGTTCAATACGTTTAATAAATAAGTATATTGTTTATCCCGTATTCGAAAACGAATACTATATTGACGATCCGTTTTCGAACACGGGATAAACAATACTAAATACTATTTTCCTTTCGGTTTGGCAACGTCCTTTTCAGTTTCAAATTTCTTAACCTGACGTTCAAGTTCTCCGGACTCGCGCTGACGGATCAACATTTGCTGGATTTCGTCCGGACTGTAAGCATTCCTGTTCTTTTCGTTAACCACAGTATGTTGCGGTTGCTCAGATACAGCGCTTTTCAGTGTGCTTTCACCCGATTTCGCAGACGATACCATCGGCACACCATTGACAAACGGGATAGGATAACCTGCAGCATCACTAATGAAATAGAAATTATTCTGCTTGTCTATTTCGCTGATACAATTGAACGGATCGGCGATCAATACCATATAATAGTATCCGTTAAGCGTATTCGGCAGGTAATAAGGCTGAATGAAATATTCGTATTTCGGCTGATTGAAATACACGGCCGCAATATTCTTTCCCGGCGGAATATCATTGTTGATGCACCATCCGATGCCACCTACCGGCAATTGAAGGCCGGCCTGAGGGAAAGTGCAATAACCGTTCACCTCGTTTGTATAATAAAAATGCGTTAAGATACCATAATCGTTGGCATTGAATGCATTATAATACATGTACACTACACTCCATTTTTTGGAAGACGGAATAGTGGTTGTTCCGCTATTGTATACATTAAAGTTAACAACACGATTACAACCGGGATAATTGCGATAATCCGCGAAAGGCTGGTCATAGGCATTATACGCAAGCAGATCAGTCCCTGAAGAAAGATCATCCGGGTCTATTTCATGGTTATTGTCAGGGGTAACATTGTTTTCGGGAGTGACCACGAAGGCCCCGAAAATAAAATTATTCAGGAAGAAGTTGTAGTCGATCCAGATAAAACCATTATCGCCCCAACTCGTTCCCCACGAATTGTATACCAGGAATGCTCCGTTTGCACCCTTGCTGTCATCGTACCCGATAAGTACCAGTGCATGATAGGCATGTTGCATATCGGGTTGCAGGTATGTCTCGCTATTGAGTACGGCCGATCCCTGCCACTGCATGAAATTATCGCCCAAACGAGCACCGATTGATACTGCTTGTCCTTGTGCCAGATGCGTTTTGAAATTATTGGCACTCCAATCTTTCGAGTCGATCATCCGGTAATTTTTAACCTTATAATTTCCGGCTTCGTTAGTCCAGTCCGATTGGGGCGTCGACGAACAATCGCCTAACTGTGTGTAAGGAACGGTTTTCATCGTAGCGATGCCTCGCGACACCAATATGTCGAATGCCGGTTCGAAGTTAGTGCCGTTGCATTGTGCTCCTTTCTCACCGGAAGGCACTGCCCAGAACAGGTCTTTGGGGCTGAACTGGTTGGACGTGTTGGCCAGTTGCGACGAATTCAACCCCTTTTCGATACCGTACAGGTATGTACGATGCCCGTAACCCACCGCCCAGGCGACACACGTTCCGTAACTTCCCTGGTTGCCAATCGGCGGAAGCTTGTCGCGCAAATCAACCTTTGCCGGAAGGTTGGTCGACGAACCGCTCGAAACAAAACTGAAAGATATCTCGCGCGGATACTTACTCATATCTTCCGTACTCATATTCCACCCTGTGGCACGACTCCCAGTTTCGGAAGGCTCATCGTCTTCTTTTTCCGGATCGTCTTTTGCACAACCTGTTAACATCAAAAAGCCAAGGTATAACAGGCCAATCATCCATTTACATCGTAATGTTTTCATATTTCTATGGTTTTAATTGTGATTAATATATAATTGGTGCTTTAAAGTTTGCGTCTTTTACAACCGGTTTTCCGGCATCCATCCTTGTATGTTGCATATCAATAGCATCGTTTGCATTAACCGATTCGAAGCTGATGGTGGAGCCGAATCGGCAATGCTCAAAATCAACCCGCTCCTCGAACCGGCTACCAACAAATTCCACACGGTTACCGAAAAAAGAATATGTAAAACTCGCCCGGTGAGCGAATGTGCAATAATTGAACAGCGCTTCATCCAGTTTCGTGTTGCTGAAATCGGCATATTCATCAAATTTTGTATTGCCAAAATTGACTAAATCGCATATTCTTGTTTTCTGGAAGAATACCTGTTGCTTGAAGTGGGAATGCATGAAATTGGCGCTTCCTTCGAAAACCGTATTCTGGAAATAAGCATTGGCTTCACAAACAAGATTATTGAAGTAAACCTGTTTGTGACGGAAATGAGTTCCCTGCAAATTCAGTTTTTCCCGGAATTTAGAATTGCTGAAAAAGACATTTCCGGATATAACGCTTTCAGTAAAATCAACTTCACCTCTAAAATCACATCTGATAAAAGACACATTTGCAGCAAATGAAGCATAGGTTTGTGTCGCTTGGTTTGTTGCGGTTACACGTCCCGCAAAAATACAATTAACAAAGGTGATCGAAGGATGAATAAAAACCTGTTGGATTTTGTCTGTGACATGGTTTTTATTGTTGACCTGGGTAAAATCAAGGTCGTCCCAAATGGTACAATCACTGATGTAAACATGTTTTCCTGAATTCAGCAAACGTATGATTTCTGCCGCTTTCCTGTCGGTTGGTTTCTTTTCCTGCCGGTTGTTGCTGCATATAAAGAAAAGCATGACAAACAAGCCGATGTATAAAAAGCTGATGGTTGAATAAATCCGATTCATAGGTAATTATTTTTCTCAAAATTACAGAACATTACGATTCCGCAAATGCCTCAAATACGGTTATTTACAAACTTACTTCCTACGTACACCAACCTATGCCATGCATACATGAACTTCAAAATTCGAGAAAGCAGCATCGCAAACGGTACGGTCGGGAATACAAAATATGTTAACTTTGCACTGTTTCATCAAAAAGACATTTCATGATCCAAGCTATTCTGTTCGATATGGATGGTGTATTGGTAGACACCGAGCGTCAGATTTGCCTTGCTGCGATCCAAATGTTCCGTGAACTGGGATTAACCGTACAACCCGATGATTTCCTTCCTTTTGTGGGCGCCGGTGAAAACCGTTATATAGGCGGAGTTGCCGAGAAATACGGCATGCAATTGGATATCGAGAAAGCCAAATTCCGTACCTATACTATTTATGGTGAAATAGTGCACGGAAAGTTGCAACCGCTTGCCGGAGTGCGTGAGTTTATCGGGAAATGCCGGGCGGCAGGCATCAAAACAGCCATCGCCACCAGCGCCGACCTGATGAAAATGGAAATCAACCTGCGCGAAATCGGCTTGCCTGCCGAAACATTCGATGCCACAGTAAACGGGTTACAGGTGGTGCACAAAAAGCCGTCACCGGAAATATATCTCACTGCCGCTCAAAAAGTAGGGATTGAGCCCAAACATTGCTTGGTGGTGGAAGATGCCGTCAACGGGGTACAAGCCGCAAAAGCCGCCGGGATGTATTGCCTGGCGCTGATGACCAGCTTTGGTGCGGAACAGTTGAAACAAGCCGATGCAATCTGTAAAGACCTGTCGGAAGTTCCCGCAGATATTTTCGCTTTGGATGAAAAATAAAAGGCCACCAAAAAATTATTTTGTTTGTAGTTTTCAATTTTTAATTATCTTTGTCTTCTATAGAAGTTGGGTTATGAAACTTTTGTTAAACCTCACAAAGCAATATGAATGTGTCGGTTATATCAACCGGACGAATAGTAACGTCCGGATTTTACCGATACTTTTAACTAATGACTTTTAACTTTCCTTAATATTAATCTTAAAATTAAACAATTATGGTTAACAAAGTTATTTTGTTAGGACGAGCCGGGAAAGACCCTGAAGTCCGGCATATGGATAATAATATGGCAATGGCACGTTTTCCGTTGGCTACTAGTGAGTTTTGGAGTAAAGACGGAAACCGGACGGAACATACCGAATGGCACAACATTGTCATGTGGAGAGGATTGGCTGATGTAGCCGAAAAATATGTCCGCAAAGGAAGCCTTTTGTATATCGAAGGACGGTTGCGTTCACGTTCGTGGGATGACAAAGATGGTAACAAACGCTATGTCACGGAAATTCTTGCAGATGTGATGAACTTGGTAGGCCCGCGGCCCGATGGACAATCGACTGCATCGCCACAGGCGGCTTCCGATACATCATTGCCGCCGATCGAAACAACCGACTTGGAATCCGTTCCGGATGACCTGCCTTTTTAGTGTTCACTTATTAAAAATTCCTTGGACCCTGATCCTTATTTATCTGTTATAGCAAACGGTTCATGTATCACATTCCTCCCTTTAACGGTGGAGAGTGTAGTTTTTATTGCTATTATTGTCTTGTTGTTAGTGGTTTCCGGCTTGATTTCCAGCTCTGAAGCTGCATTTTTCTCATTATCGTCCGATGACCTTAAAAGCTTGGAAGGGAACCGGAAAAGTAAGCGTGTATTCGAATTGTTACAGGCTCCCGACAAACTATTGGCAACCATTTTAATTGTCAATAACCTGGTGAATGTAGCGATTGCTGTTCTTTCGGCATACACGATTTTTTCAATCGTCGATTTTAGCGGATCACCCGTTTGGGGATACATTCTTCAAGTAACATTTATTGTATTGATATTATTGATCTTCGGTGAAGTAGGACCCAAGATACATGCTTCGCAAAACGCATTGAAAGTATCGTTACGGATGGCTTATCCATTATCGATGTTTCAAAAGACATTCAATCCGTTGGTCACCATGTTCGTATCGTCGGTATTGTTTGTCCGCAAGCGATCGCAGAAGAAGCAAGGCATTTCGATCGAAGCCATTTCCAGTGCATTGGAAATGGCTTCGGAGTCGAACACCGAAAACGAAAACATCCTGAAAGGGATCGTCAAGTTCGGTAATATTGATGTCCATACCATCATGACTCCCCGCACAGATGTGGAATCGGTGGATTCCAGCATCAAGTTGAGCGAATTGTTGGCGTTGATCAACGAATCGGGATATTCGCGTATTCCTGTTTATGACGATACGCCGGACAATATCAAGGGGATTCTTTACGTGAAGGATCTATTGCCCTATATTGAAGAATCCGACAATTTCCAATGGCAAAGGCTGATCAGGGATGCTTATTTTGTGCCCGAACACAAGAAAATAGACGACCTGCTCAAGGAATTCCAGGAAATGAAAATGCACATGGCTGTCATCATCGACGAATACGGCGGAATGGTTGGCATTGTGACGCTGGAAGATATCCTGGAAGAAATTGTGGGCGATATTGCCGACGAGTCGGACGACGATGAGCCGGATTACGTGAAAATCAACGACAATACTTACCTATTTGACGGTAAAGTGTTGCTGAACAATTTTTTCCGTACCTTGCGCCTCGATGAAGCCGACTTTGAAGATATCAGGGGCGAAGCTGACACGTTGGCCGGAATCATCCTTGAGATCAGAGGAGAAATTCCCCAAAAGGGCGATTGCGTGGATTATGATCACATGACCTTCTGTATCGAATCGGTGGATAACCGGCGCATCAAGCAAATCAAAGTAATCATTAATGAACGGGACGAAAAATAAATTAACGGCAGGGGCTATTGTTATTGTTGCTCTACTGTTGCTTTCGTGCGAACAAAGCTACACACCCAAGCCACATGCATATTACCGTATCGATTTTCCTGAAAAGGAATATCAATTGTTTGATGTGGCTGACAAATTCTCGTTTGAAAGTCCGGTTTACGGAAAGATAACCAATCTGAAAGATGGTCAGGATGGATGTTGGTTGAATATACAATTTCCAAAATACAAAGGAACTATTCATCTGACTTATCTGCCTATAGATAACAATTTCGATATTATGCTCGAAGACAACTGGAACTTCATTTTCAAAAAGATAGCACAAAAGGCTGATGGTGTCGACCCCCATGCATATTCCAACCCCGAACGGAACGTCTATGGCATCGCCTATGATATCAGGGGCAACGCAGCTTCACCGGTGCAATTTTTTGTAACCGACAGCGTGAAGAATTTCCTGCGCGGATCGTTGTATTTTGCAACCAAACCCAATCAGGATTCCTTAGCACCTGTCATTGCCTTTTTCCGTGAAGATATTGCCCTTTTGATGGAATCGTTGGAATGGAAAGAGGGGAAAAAAGATAAAAAGTAAAAATAACGAATCATATAACCGTGGGATTATTAATCAATCAAGAAATAGAAGAGGGATGCCGCATAGGCTTGTGGGAAATAACCGAAGATTACGAAACTTTATTTCAGATGACCTATCTGAGTGATGATGATATCCGGCGGCTGAACGGATTTAAAAACATCAGCCGGAAGGTAGAGTCTTTGAGTGTAAGAGCTTTACTTCAAAAGATATACAAACCGGAAGCACGGATCGTATACCACCAATCGCGGAAGCCGTATTTATCCGATGGTTTATACAACATCAGCATATCGCATTCACATAAACATACTTCCATCTTATTGGGAAAGAATAAAAATGTGGGCGTCGACCTGGAGTTCATGTCGCATAACATCGAACGGGTTGCACATAAGTTCATCAACGAAGATGAGGTTATTACCGACGACCCGCTGAAAAGGCGCGAACATTTATACATCCACTGGTGTGCAAAAGAAGCGCTATACAAGATTTGTGATAAAGTGGACATCAACTTTCAAAAAAATCTGACCATCAGACCATTCGAAGCAGGCATACAGGGAGAATTTACCGGAATTGTACATAACAACTTCCGGAACGAAGAATACAAAATGCATTACTTGCTGGAAAACAATTACGTATTGGTTTACTGTGTAAAATAACTTTCATGCTTTACCCGACCTTATTATCGAGTCTCAACCGCCAAAAGATCATTGCATTGTTGATTGATCCGGATAAGCATACAACCGAGTCGCTGGTGAGGGCGATCAAAATTGCCAATGAGGCCGATGTTGGATTCATTTTATACGGGGGTAGTATTATTTCAAACCATCTCCCCCACTCCATCGAAACCATCAAGGAACATACCAACAAGCCTGTTTTCCTTTTTCCGGGAAGTCTCCTGCAACTCAGTTACCAAGCCGATGGTATTTTTTTGTTGTCGCTTATTTCCGGTCGAAATCCGGAATTATTGATTGGTAACCACGTGCAGGCTGCACCATTTCTCAAAAAGAGCCAGATGGAAATTATTCCGGTCGGTTATATCCTGATCGGACAAGGCGCCCAGACTTCCGTGGAATACATGAGCCAAACCATCCCTATTCCTCCCGAAAAGACCGATATCGCTGTGGCAACCGCCATCGCCGGCGAAATGTTGGGTTTAAAAGCAATTTACCTCGAAGCTGGTAGCGGAGCGATACAACATATTACGTCACAGACTGTTGAATGTGTCAAAAGTAACGTATCCATCCCACTGATTGTGGGTGGAGGCGTTCGTACACCACAGCAGGCAAAATCGCTTTTTGACGCAGGCGCCGACGTGTTGGTCATAGGTTCGGCAGCCGAACACAATCCTGAAGTGTTGTATGATATGTCAAAAGTGTTGCAATAAAAGTAACTTTTTGATTTTTAACATATATAAAAAGAGCAGCCAGTGGCTGCTCTTTTTGATACAATCATTTATACCGCACGCTGTCAAGTTTTGTGCATTTTGATAAAAAGTAGGCACCTTTGCAGGAGTCTAACCCAATAAAGCATGCCTACCGATTTGAACCTCTCGCAAGAAGAAATTCAGCAACTAAAGTACGAAAGATATGAGTACGGAGATATCATGATACAAAAAAGATTAAATGTAATCTATTTAAAAGCCACCACAGATTTTGGTGATGCGCAAATAGCACAAGCTTCCGGCTGCCATCGTAATATTATTCCGGTGTGG
>JAVBSH010000001.1:0-23549 GCA_031547085.1 Bacteroidales bacterium | reverse complement strand
AAGGATGATACGCCCATGTTTGTGCCTGGTGTTAATGAAGACAAATATCAGAAGGGATTGCAATTTGTGTCCAATGCATCGTGTACAACCAATGCCCTGGCCGTTGTTGCCAAGGTGGTTCACGAAAAGTTCGGTATAGTGGAAGCGCTGATGACAACCATACACGCCACCACTGCATCGCAACGGCCGGTAGATGCACCAACGATGACGCATTGGCGCGGCGGACGGGAGGCTTCCGGGAATGTGATTCCATCGACAACTTGTGCAGCAACGGCTGTCGGCAAGGTTATTCCCGAATTAAACGGAAAAATTACAGGTATGTCGTTCCGCGTACCGGTATTGGATGTGTCAGTGGTGGATTTAACCGCCCGCCTGGTCAAACCCACTACCTACGAAGAGATATGTAAAGCCTTGGAAGAAGCATCGAAAGGTAAGATGAGAGGTTTGCTGGATTATACGAGGGACGATGTTGTGTCGTCGGACTTTATTGGTAATCCCCACAGCGCTATTTTCGACGAAAAGGCCGGGATACAACTAAACCCGACATTCGTCAAATTGGTAGCATGGTATGATAACGAATGGGGTTTTTCCAACCGGATGCTGGACTTCATTGCTCACATGTGGAAAGTAAATTCCAAATAAGTAAGTAGTAATGTCATACAACAGAAAAGGTTGCCCTTGCGGACAACCTTTTCAAATGAGTTCCAATATAAATGTAACGATTTTTGATCTATTTGACTGCTTTTACAACTGCTTCGAAAGCTGCGGGATGATTCATCGCAAGGTCGGCCAACACTTTACGGTTGAGCGCGATTCCTTTCTTGTTGATTTTACCCATGAATTCCGAATACGACATTTCGAACGGCCTTACGCCTGCATTGATACGTTGTATCCACAGTGCGCGGAAACTGCGTTTTTTGTTGCGGCGGTCGCGGTAAGCATATTGTTGGCCCTTTTCCCAAGTATTCTTGGCTACAGTCCACACATTTCTGCGGGCTAAGAAATTACCCCGCGTGAGTTTGAGAAGTTTTTTGCGGCGTGCACGTGACGCTACTGAATTTACTGATCTTGGCATGATTCAAAGTTTACGAATGGTCAGCGGCCTTTCCTTAAAAGACTCTTTTGTGGCTGATTCACTCTTGGTTATTACTATTTTTAGTTAAATAGAACGCTGATGACACAGATTTAACGGATTTACGCGGATTTTTCATTCGTGATGATCCGCCAAATCAGCGTTATCCGTGTTCTATTTCATTGCAAGCATTTTCTTTACGTTACCCTCGTCGGCTTTGTCTACCAACCCGATATGGGTAAGATTACGTTTTTGCTTGGTCGTTTTCTTGGTCAGGATATGACTTTTGAAAGCGTGTTTGCGTTTGATTTTTCCGGTTCCGGTGAGTGTGAATCTCTTCTTTGCACCGGAAATTGTTTTCATTTTTGGCATTTGCTTACTTTATTATGCTTACATTTATATGGATACTCAATATCTTTATTCTCACCCCACGGTTACCGCGCTTTGCGCAAAGTCCCCTTAGGGGATTTAGGGGCTTATTTACTCTTCTTGGGTTTTGGCGAGAGGAACATGATCATCCGTTTGCCTTCCAGTTTTGGCATCTGGTCGACCTTTCCGTACTCTTCCAAATCCTGTGCGAAACGCAGCAGGAGTATTTCGCCCTGCTCTTTATACACAATCGCCCGCCCTTTGAAGAACACAAAGGCTTTCACCTTGGCCCCTTCTTCGAGGAAGTTGATGGCATGTTTCAACTTGAAATTATAGTCATGATCGTCGGTATTGGGGCCGAAACGGATTTCCTTCACCACCACCTTGACAGTCTTAGCTTTAATTTCCTTCTGTTTCTTTTTCTGTTGATACAGAAATTTTTGGTAATTCACTATACGGCAAACAGGAGGGTCGGCCGTAGGGGATATTTCCACCAAATCCAGTTCCAACTCTTCGGCCATCTTCAAAGCTTGAGGTGTAGGAATCACCTGGTTTGGGGTCTCGATATTTTCGCCCACCAATCGAACCGTCTTCGCGCGGATTTCGCGGTTGATCTTTAATTCGGGCGTTGTTGACTTTTGTGGTTTAGTTTGTTGATATGCCATCTACGCTTTTGCAGGGTTTAACACAAATCTTGATTCTACTCGGATAATATTTATTTTTATGAATTATTTACTTGTTCAATGGAACGCGGATGACACTGATCTAACGGATTTAAACGGATTTTGAATCAAAAACCGGATCGAAAATCAGTGACCATCTGCCTAATCCGTGTCATCCGCGTTCTATTACAACGAATTCATCTGGCGGTTCACTTCATCCTGAATCAAGCCGGCAAACTCCTTCATTGGCATGGCGCCCTTGTCGCCTTCGCCTTGTTTACGTACGGAAACGGTTTGGGTTTCCTCTTCTTTTTCGCCCACAATCAACAGGTAAGGGATGCGTTTCAACTCATTATCGCGTATCTTCTTGCCTATCTTTTCGTTCCGGTCGTCAATCAGGGTGCGAATATCGCAATTATTTAAATAATCAACAACTTTTTTTGCGTAATCGTTAAATTTTTCACTGATAGGCATTACCACCACCTGGTCGGGTGTCAGCCATAGGGGGAACTTTCCGGCGGTGTGTTCGAGCAACACGGCCACAAAACGCTCCATCGAACCGAAAGGCGCACGATGGATCATCACCGGGCGGTGTTTTTGGTTGTCGGCGCCGGTATAGTCCAATTCGAAACGCTCGGGCAGGTTGTAATCCACCTGTATAGTGCCCAATTGCCACTTGCGGCCGATGGCATCGCGTACCATGAAATCGAGTTTCGGGCCGTAGAAGGCAGCTTCGCCTAATTCCACAACCGTATTGAGACCTTTTTCGGCAGCCGCTTCAATGATGGCCGCTTCGGCTTTCTCCCAGTTTTCGTCGCTCCCGATATACTTTTCCTTGTTGGCAGGATCGCGCAACGATACTTGTGCTATGAAATCCTGGAAATCCAACGCCTTGAAAATGCGGAAGATAATTTCAATTACCTTGATGAACTCTTCCTTCAACTGGTCGGGACGGCAGAAAATATGCGCATCATCCTGTGTAAAACCACGGACACGCGTCAACCCGTGCAACTCGCCACTTTGTTCGTAACGGTATACGGTTCCAAACTCAGCGTAACGTACCGGAAGATCCTTATATGAACGCGGTTTGAATTTGTACATCTCGCAATGGTGCGGGCAATTCATCGGTTTGAGCATGAACTCTTCGCCTTCCTGCGGTGTTTTGATCGGCCGGAAACTATCCTTTCCGTATTTTTCGTAATGCCCGGAAGTTACATACAATTCCTTTTGCCCAATATGCGGCGTGAGTACTTGTTCGTACCCATATTCCTTCTGCACTTTCTTGAGGAAATTTTCGAGCCTTTCGCGCAATTTGGCGCCTTTGGGCAACCACATCGGCAATCCCGGTCCCACATTCTGTGAGAACATGAACAGTTCCAACTCGCGTCCCAATTTACGGTGGTCGCGCAATTTGGCTTCCTCCAGCATTTTCAGGTAATCGTCGAGCAACTTCTGTTTAGGGAAAGTGATGCCATATACACGCGTGAGTTGCTTGCGATGCTCGTCGCCATGCCAGTATGCACCGGCAATACTCAGCAACTTAATAGCCTTGATTTGCGAAGTATCGGGCAAATGCGGCCCACGGCACAAGTCGGTAAATTCGCCCTGGTTGTAGAACGAAATGGTACCGTCGGCCAAGTCGCTGATCAATTCTATCTTATATTCATCGCCTTTCTTGGTGAAATAATCCAACGCTTCGGTTTTGGATACTTCGCGGCGTTTGTACGGTTCCTTGCTACGGGCAAGTTCCAGCATCTTCTGCTCGATCTTCGGTAGATCGGCATCGGTCAAATGGCGGTCGTCACCCAGGTCAATATCATAATAAAAACCGTTCTCAATGGCCGGACCGATACCAAACTTGGTGCCGGGATATAAAGTTTCGATGGCTTCGGCCATCAGGTGCGATGACGAGTGCCAGAAAGCATGCTTACCTTCGGCATCGTCCCATTTATAAAGTTTGATGGATGCGTTCTCGTTGATAGGGCGGGTCAGATCGTAGGTTTCGCCATTAACGCTTGCTGCCAGTACTTCCTCGGCCAGCCGGTGGCTGATACCTTGCGCAATCTCCAACGCAGTGATCCCTTTATTATATTCCTTGACATTACCGTCGGGAAAAGTGATTTTTATCATATGATTTTTCCTTTCTAAAAGTTTGCAAAGGTAAGGTTTTTTGTAATATGGTGTGTTGGTTTGGGATATTAAATCATCCAGATAACCTGAAGTACATAATCCCAAAAACCAGAGCAGGTTAATGCTTCTGATTTCTGGAAGGTATGGTATCCGCTTTTGCAACCATCAGGTTATCCACCAGTTCCAATATTAGCTTTTCGCCAATGTAATTGATGGTGCCGAGGGTATCACCGGGGGTATGGTACTGATCATGAATTCCCGTAGTAAATGATGCAATCGGCACATTCCTGTCATAAAACGGGGCATAATCCGTATTCCGCTTTTTAGTGGGAGCGAGTACCAGATTGATACCGGGATGGTTTGCACTCAATTTCTCAACAACAGCATCCAATGCAGTATTAGGAACCACCGTATTTACATATACCCGGTTCATCGAATCCATCCGGCCGATCATGTCCATGTTGACCATCAATGCTATCTTTTTGTAATCGATTGGCATGTGATCACAAAAATAGAATGATCCTTTCAATCCTTGTTCCTCGGCACCGAATGCAGCAAATATGACACTCCGTTTCAACCTGTTTTCAGATACTTGCTTCTCGGCGAGTTCCAATAATCCTGCCACTCCCGAGGCATTATCATCGGCACCATTGTAAATCAGCAGGCTATCTCCCGAAGCAGTACGAATAACCCTGGTTCCTACGTGGTCGTAATGGGCTCCAACCACGATATATTCCTTTTTAAGAATGGAGTCATTTCCTTCCAGGTAAGCAAACACATTTCGCGAATACACAAAATCCCGTTTCATACAGATCGCTCCGGCTACCGTTACAGGTATTGATACATGCCAATGATTTCCTCCTTTCATTTTATCCAGCACTTCGAGGGTAGTCATCCCGATATGTTTCAGTAAACAGTCGGCGGCATTTTGTGAAATGCTAAACAATGGGATGCTTTTGTAGCCAAACATCCTATATCCCTGGGGAACATATTGCCCTTTGGACTGATTGTCGATACTGATAGACAAAACTCCTGCCGCGCCATTTGCTTTTGCATATTCGTATCTTTTAAACACATTTTGCGTGGCTTTGGGGACAATTGAACTGAGGCGTTCGCCTTCGAGAACCAGTACCCACCGACCTTTGACATCGACATTTTTGTAATCATCCCGGTACCCATAACCCAAAAAGACCACTTCGCCCGAAGCTTTCAAGGAATCTGTGACGATTCCGGACCTGAAATCAACTCCGAAAACTCCTTTGAAATCCCCAAACGTCAGGGAACAATTGCGAAACTCAGGCCTGCCCTCGAAGGAAAACGGTTGGTCATACCCGCCGGGAAAACATTTCAATCCCAATTTCATAAATTTCTCCCTGATATACCGGGCGGCTTTGGCTTCGCCTTCGGTTCCGGCATTGCGCCCTTCCAACGAATCGGATGCCAGGATGCTGATATGATGATAGATATCTTTGGCAGAAATGTCAATAGATGTACAGTATTGTATCGTTTCATCAGTAATTGTTTCCGTAATGACATGATTCTGTTCTTTCAGTTGCCATGCTGCAAGTATTGCCATAGAAATGACGATGGCCAATATGAACATTTTTATGATCCGCTCTTTCATTTGGGGGAATTTTGGGTGTTGATGTCTACAAATATATGGATATTCTGCAAGAATTTAATAGGATAATACCCTTTTTCATACCCTTTGTATACAAATTGTGTTATTTTGATATAATGACCACGTTTTTTTGCATATATCATAAAATTGAGATAATAATTTTATATATTTGGTGTCTAATATCTTTTATTATTATGAAAATGTTTCTCAAGTCGAATTTCTTTTGGACAAAAGTGTTGCCAACCGTATTCTTTTGTATATTGATGGCTTGTATGATGTATCCTCCAACGTTTACAATCGGATGGACAACCATCGGTATTTTACCGATTACTGTTCTCCTGTTAAATTTGCACATCAAGAAAGATTGGATAAGCCAAATAGTGGGTGTCATCTTTGTCATGATTTTTTTCTACCTGGTATTTGCTGTTCTTTCGGAATACAGGGAATTTCCTGACGGCACTACATTCGATGCATTGCGACTTCTCCTTGTGGGTCTTGCCCTATGCTTTACGTCAATGACTATGGGGGTGTTGCTGTGCCTGCCTTTCAAAGTAAAAGAGCGGCGGATTACCAAACAGCCAAAAGCATTGGTTCTATTAGTCGTTATGGTTATGCTTATTACATCGGCCTGCGACCGGAGACCATGCAAAAATACCAATCCTGTTTTTGACCGTTATTCTCCATCGGACAATGAATATAAAACCGAATTAGTCAAACAAATGCAAATAACAGGCGCTCATAAGCTGGAATACTGGTTCGACAACTACCTTGAAAAAAACGGACGGGAATACATGCTGGTGTATATCCAAGGAAATGGATTATGTGCGAAAGGAGAAGTGCTTATGAATGAGTGGCATAAGTTGGAAGGTATACGGAAGACTCGCGGAAAGGGCTACAGAGGTGCGAAGCTCAAGGGGTTGGAATTGGATATCAGGAAGGATTCGACAACCATTGAGTTGGTTTATAAAAATGTGGCTGGAATTATTGATTAACCGGATATATTTAAACAGGTTTGTGATACTTTGTGCTGAAAGCTGAATGCAGTTTGACCATATTTACATGCAAAAGGAATAAAGAAAAATACATATTGGTATACAAGTTTACGCTTTTGGTATACAAATAGAAAAAGCAACTGAATCAATCTTTACATTTGTAATCGTAACATCAAAATCATCAATCAACAATAGCCTAACCTTTAAAAATCAAACAAAATGAAACGGATAAATTTATTGATCGTATTGATATTTAGCATCCTGAGTATAAATGCTTATGCGCAACCGGTTGCAGCAACCGGCGATTTCAACCTTGGTTTCGAAAAAGTATCTGATCCACAAAAATTACCCGACGGATGGTTTCGTTGGGGACACCCCACTTATGAATTCAAAGTTGACTCGGTGGAGGTTCATTCCGGACGGTATTCTCTAAGGGTTGAACCTGGAAAAGATGCGTCTGAAAAAGGATTTGGCTGTCCCACTCTTCTCATTCCAGCCCGTTATGAAGGAAAGCAAATTGTCCTGAAAGCGTTTATGAAAGCCGAAGGCAATACCCAACCCATTGGTTTGATGCTTCGCATCGACGGGGAACCAAATGTCAGCCTGCAATTCGACAACATGATGAAACGCGGCATCAAGGGAACAGACAAGTGGGAGGAATATTCGGTACAATTACCGTTACCGGAGAATGCAAAAAAGATTTACATCGGGTTCATCCTTTCGGGTCCGGGAAAATTGTGGGCTGATGATTTTCAGGTGCTTATCGACGGAAAAGCCCTTTCGCAGGCGCCGATTAAGGAAGAAAAATTATCGAAAGCCGATATGGATACCGTATACGATGCCGGGTCGAAGATCATTATCCCCAATTACACAGTACAAATGGTATCTAACCTCGAATTATTGGGAAAAGTTTGGGGCTTCCTGAAATATTACCATCCAGCTGCAGCTTCCGGTGATTATAACTGGGATTATGAACTGTTCCGCGTAATGCCGTCTTTCCTCAATGCAAAGGATGCCCGGGAACGCGATCAGATTCTGATTCAGTGGATCAATCGTCTGGGCGATGTTAAGCCTTCCACAGTTAATAACAGTGACGGTATCATGGAAGTAAAACTGCTTCCTGACCTGGCATGGATGGAAGACCCCAGCTTGGATGCCACACTCCGGCAACAACTGAACACCATAAAAAATGCCGACCGCGAACTCGAAAATTACTACATAGCGCTCCACCCACATGTGGGTAACCCCAACTTCAAGAATGAAAAAGCTTACCCCAATATGGCATTCGACGATGCCGGTTTCCGGCTGCTTGCATTGTACCGTTACTGGAATATGATCCAGTATTTCTTCCCTTACCGGCATCTCACCAGCAAAGACTGGAATATGGTGTTGGGCGAATTTATTCCCCATTTTCTGGATGCAAAAGACGAATCGACATACAAAACAGCGTTGTTGCAACTAATTGCACAAGCTTGCGATACGCATGCCAATATATGGAGTGACGGCTTTTTGAATAAACAAAAAGGTAGTTTCTGGTTGCCTTACGATATTACCTTCGTTGAAAACAAGCCGATGGTTACCCGTTATTGGAATGAAGAAACGGAACAACAAGGAGCATTAAGAATCGGCGATATCATTACGGCCATCAACAATCAGCCGGTTGACAGCATGATCGGACAAAAGTTGCCCTACACCCCTGCTTCCAATTACGAGACACAATTAAGAAATATTGCAAGGGAATTTTTCAGGACGAATGAAAAGCAATTGAGCGTGGAATACCTCCGTGGAGGACAAAAAGCATCTGCGATCATTGAAAGTTCCACCTATCAGAACTTATATGCGAATCGTCCTCCAAAAGAATGTTATCGCATGCTTGCCGACAACATTGGTTATATCTATCCGGGCACCATCAAGAACGATTCATTACCCAAGATCATGGAAATGTTCAAAGATACAAAAGGACTTGTGATCGATTTCAGATGTTATCCGTCCAATTTTATCGTATTTACGCTCGGTGCTTACCTGATGTCACAACCTGTGGATTTTGTGAAATTCACAGCAGGTAACGTTGTTTTTCCGGGCAGGTTTACTTTTGGCATTCCACTCAAGGTTGGGAAGGAAAACAACGACTATTACAAAGGGAAGGTTGTAATCATTGTTGATGAAACTACGCAAAGTAGTGCAGAATATCACACAATGGCATTTCGCGCAGCTCCGAAAGCAAAGGTTATCGGAAGTATCACAGCTGCCGCTGACGGTAATGTATCTTCCATTGTGCTTCCGGGTAACGTGCAAACCATGATTTCCGGTATCGGCGTCTACTACCCGGATGGGCGCGGAACACAACGAATCGGCATTGTCCCCGATATTGAAATCAAGCCAACCATCAAAGGAATCATTGAAGGCCGGGATGAATTACTCGAAAGGGCAGTAGGAATAATATTGCGATAGCAAATTTATTGACCGAAGCCTACCACCATTCGTGTGTACATTCGCGCATGCGGGTTGCCTTTCGTGCTTTTTGCGGCTGAGGGATACGCCATGAAAGCATGATTTCGTGCGATCCTTTCGAGTATGGGGCTAAATCACCGGCATTATAGTCATACGAATAGCCTAACATCAATTGAGGTGTAAGGTAAATGCCTGCAAGTCCCACTACCGATTCATTTACCCGGTAGGACGCTCCGACCCAAAACGTTTTCTTATAGAAGAGCAAAGCGTTTGCCTCCACCTGATTGACGGTTTTGCTGTTGTGCCAAGAGAGCGCTGGGGTAATTTGCCATTCTTTGGTAATATCGAACATCCCACGGGCATACACATAAAAATGAGGTGAGTTTTCGGTGATTGGCGAATTATTCATCTTATTGCCGAGATGTGTTACCGACGTTCCGGCACTGAGGTGTTTTGAATTGTATTCGATACCAAAATCAAAATCCGGTTTTGTTTTGGTAACTGCACCGTAAATCCGGTTCGGATCAGCGGGATTTTCATATACCAGCTTATTGCCGTCGACTGTTTTGTATAATGCGCCTGCACCAATACCTAACGACAGAGACGACTTGCTATCAACAAACGGTATATGAAATGCGTACCGGATTTTCGGGTTAATACTTTTTTCGTAGCCCAACATGTCTCCAATGATTGAGAAGCCCCAACCGGAACGTGTCCAGGGAACAAACGTGTGGCCATTGATCACAATGGTTTGCGGGGCCAATTTGAAACCTACCCACTGTTGCCGGGCAAGAAGGTACAAATTGATGTCCTCCGAAAGTCCGGTTGCTGCCGGATTGTAATTGATACGACTGAACATCTGCTGGCTCAACTGGATATCTGTCTGCGCAGAAGCATCCGCATTGGATAACAACATGCAGGTAAGAACGGTTAACAATAACTTTCCTACTATTGAACAACTATTGTATAACAATGGTGTAATCATTATATGATTTATCGTTATCGTGTGATTTGTAACAATACCGAACTCTTATATTCCTTACCGGTTGTGTCGTCTATGAAGACATAGAAATAGGTTCCGGCAGGCATTATCTTACCTTTATGACGGCCATCCCATCCATCGGTTCCTTCGTAGAGGAGGTATCCCCAGCGGTCGAACACTTTGATATGGAAGCCTTCCAACAACTTGTCATTAAATCCGTCGCCGTCGGGAGTGAATACATTGGGCAGGTTATCTACTGTTTTCGGTTCGTCGATAACAGCCGTTTCCCTGATCACACAATTCCACTGGTCGGTGACTTCAACAGTATACGTACCGGCTTCCAAATGGTTACGGAAATTGCTGTTCAATGCAGGAGCATCGTTCCAGGCATAAATATATGCAGGATCGCCGCCGGTTACATTCACAGTGATGGTTCCGTCATTACCGTTTTGGTAGGTCTCGTCGGTTACCGTAAGCGTTACCACCATTTTTTCGGCAGGCTCGTCGATGATGACAGATGCAAGGTCGAAAGAACATCCGGCACTATCGACTATCGCGACACAATAATCGCCGGCATGCATGCCATTACGTACAGGGTCGTTTGTGGTTAAGCCATCGCACCATTCGTAAGTATATTGGCCCCACCCGCCGGTAGCTTTGATGGTCGCTGCACCAGTAGCGTCGCCTTTACATGCCACGTTGGTAATACTATCAACATTGGCTGCCAGGCTAATGGCCGGTTCTTTGATCATGAACGAAGTATCGATCCTGCTGCAACTGTAATTATCCATGATGGTGACATCATATTTTCCCGGCGCCAAACCGGATACATCCGCTTTGCCATTGTTGCCCGGATTGATACTGGGCCCTGTCCAGGTAATAAAATACGGTTCGTTGGGTGCAGGGAATGGCTGACCGCCGGTAATGGTCAATGATATGCTGCCGTCGGCACTTCCCTTGCAGGTAACATTGTGGATAACAGCGGCCGATACCTTGAGCGGCAAAGGCTCGGTAATATCGACACTGTCTTTTACAGTACATTTTGCGCTGTCTTTCACGGTGATGAAATACTTTCCGGCAGTTAACGAAGCGATATCGTCTGTTGCGGCCGTAAAAGCGCTGTTTTCCTTAGTCCATGCGATCACATAGTTGGGACTGTCCCAACCACCCGAAATGGTAGTTTCTATTTCTCCATCACTGCCCTTGTTACAGGTCACATTCGTGATCTTGTCTATCTTGATAGCAAACGGAACTGCTGGTTCTTTTACTTCGATGAAGAAAGTGGTATCCGTAGGGTTACTCCACACATCGGAAACAGTGACGCTATAAACGCCTGCCTGCAAATTCCTGACGGTATCGTTGCCTGCTGTAAAATGTGCCGCACTGAAGCCTCCGGAACCGCTCCATTTGTAATGGTATTTCCCGTTCGATGCCCTTGTCTCTCCTCCGCGGGCCTTGATGACAATCATCCCGGAGCCGTCGCCCTTACAGGTAAGGTGGCGCAGCTTGAGCGTGTCGATCTTGATATCATCGTCCACGATGGTACAAGTGGCATTGAGCGTGCCAGCCCGCACTGTCAACGGGGTTTTAACGGTAAGTCCCGCTATAATTGTTTTGGCTATCTCGGGAACGCTGTCGGCTATCACACATACATTTACCAATTGTATGGTATCGGACGCGCTACAACCAAGCGTAAATGTCACCGTTTCGGTTTTACTTACATAGTCGATTCCCGGAGTTCCGGATGTGCCCCCAATTGCGGTGCCTCCGGTAGTCGCCCACTCCACGATCACTTTTTCGTAAGTGGGGTTGGTGAGCTTGATGGCAAACTGCATGTTGGTGCAACCATAACCGGGTGCGGGAAGTATGGTTCCTTCCTTGATGGAATCCTTTACAGCCGTTATACTGACAGTCGGTCTCGGATCGTTATCGGTAATGATCACCGATACCGTATCATTCACCAGCGAAACCTCTTCTAAGGAGCCTTGTACATTGAAAATACGGCTGATGAATGCTTCAAGCGGTTCACGGATCTTGTCGTCCACGATCTCTATTTTTACGCTTGTTTCTTTTTCTCCTTGTGCAAATTGGAGTGTTTGCAAAGGCGGTGTGGGTTGTGCATCCACACAATAATCCTGGCTTGTACCCAGTATGGCTTCCTTGTATAGCGGGAGGTAAATAGTATCGGTCCCGAAACTCAGGTCTACCGAGTAGGCCGACAAATCTCCTACACGTTCAACGATAATTTCCAACCAGTTATCCGTTCTTGTCGGACTTACCGAGGGATCGTCCAACAGGTAATTTTCATTGACCAGATATTGTCCCGGGTACTGCTTAAAGCGGATCGTACTGAACTTGATGGGTGTCATGTACCCGTTGTTGGCAGGGTCGGAATCGCCGTCCGCAGCATCCGCAGGCTCTATCGGGGTGACATCGTCATTGTCCGGCGCCCCAGCACGTGTATAATCGGGTGCATAGCCCCAGTTCGATTTGTCTTCGGTGCGGCAACCCAACAGGTTGTACGCAATGATTTCCGCATTGTTCTTGAACTTCCGCCCGTCGTATTTCACGTTGGGTCCGGCCTTGAACGTAAGGTATACTTGTATGGAGTCCTTGGCCGAAAGTGATCCGGACGAAATGATATTGCCGCTCCCGAGATAAGTACTGTCAATAGCAAGCGTATCTCCGGGTGTAAGCGCCGAATACGAAATTGCGAAATCCTTTATATCGACCATTCCATGAAACATGGTCAGAAGATCATCCGAAAGCTGGATATTCGTGAGTTCGGTATTGGTGTAATTCTTGATGGTATAAGTATATGTCACATCAAACCATCTTTTGTCGGCCGAAAGGGTTTTGCTTACTTCCTTGGCCAGACCCACTTGTTGCGTATACACATACAAGGTAAGCGAATCAACTGCCAGCACTTCCCTCTTGTTATTCGCTGCTCCGCAACTTGGGTTGCTTCCACTGACGATGTAGCCTTTGGCAACCTGTTCGAACTTGTATTGCCATTGTGGGAATGATGCATCCAACTCCAGGTCTATTTCGTATCCCACTTGCAGGTTGGTGATGTACTGTTTGGCATAATTACGGGGAACCATCCATTTTATAATTGTTGAATCGGGATCGCTGGTATTATCAATCTTAATATCCGAAGGGCCAATCGGATCAAGCGTATTGGGCACTCCATTGTCCGACGGGTTCACTGTACCGTACCTCACCGGATCCGGTGAATCGGGATCGAGGTGGAAATATTTCGGCAACTTGATCAGGATGCTGTCATTCTGCATTTCGCCACCGCCAATACGTGTGAACCTGAAATTAATCGTACGTTTGGTCGAAGCAGCACCTCCGGTACAGAATCCAAAATCGGCCCCAGATGGCGCATATAATTCATCATCTAATTTATAATAACGATGCCCGCGGAGATAAACCCTGCTACCCACAATCGTATCACTGTTACCAAATGCCGGTTTGCCGCCACAGTAATGATTCGCAAATAGTTGTGCCGACAAGTAGATGCTATCGGCATTGAATCCGTCGCAACTGGGCAACAGTTTGAATCGCAGGAATACGTTCGTATTTTCAGGACTACTGTTGTATACACCTGAAATGCTGTCACGTCCTGCCATGTCTTTCAGCGAAATATCGATCGGGCCGGTTTGCAAACCGTTAAAACCCATCATGAGTGCTTCTGCAGCATTCCGTATTTTCAACGTATCCTGTCCCCATTGGTAATACGCGCTGTTTTGCACATAAGAAAATCCTTCGGGAATGTTGATCTTGAAATGAACGTTTTGTATACCGACCAATTCGCTGCTCGAAAATGCCATTTCAACCGGGAATTCGACTCCCATTTGGATATCCGTATCGCCATTGTCACCGTAGTTACCATCGCGCCTGGGATATTGCGGATTTACAGGTGTCTCGGTCAATGGGGTGATAGACCCTGATATTTGCGCTTCGTAATTCCTTACATACAGCTTGATACTGTTTCCTATACGCGGTTCAAAATTCGGATCGTTCACGTCATCGGTAATATTCAGCGCCTTGCTGGTATAAGTTGTGAGCGGTGTGAGCGATGTGTTGCTGTAATCGAACCATGGCGTGAGTAATGCACTGTCCACACGGTCGCAACTATATTTATCGTATACCGCAACTAATGTATAATATCTTATTTTACCGGCTTGCAACGTGTTGGTTACTTTCAGCCACCTGCCCTGATAACCTTTACCGCCTGAAGTGCCATTGGTGTAAACCTTGTTCCCGTTTTCGTCAATCAGGTACAATGGTTTGATACCGTTTGTATTGTTATCATCATCCTGCATATAGATCCAACATTCATTGGCATCTTCCTTCGGACTTGGATTCTTCACAAAGATCGTCCATCTGATCGTATCGTTGAATGCATCGGTGGTATCACTTTGTTGGAGGACAAAATTCGCCGCGTGATTGATAACATATGCCCTCGGCTTGATGTTGAGATCGATCAGGGCATTCGTATTTGGCGGATTTTTATAAGTCGTATTAAGAATAATGGTATCGGCGCCAGCTTTTGCCCTTGGTGACAATACCAATGGTATATACGGCCGCGAAAGCCATCCTTCTTCCGGAACTTGCCACGGCTTGGCAGTTTGTGTCGGCGTACCACTCCGCACATTGGTCATCCATTCGCTATTGCCCAAGGTAATCGGAGGTATGGTATATCCTTTCAGTGTAGCGGGTGTAATCAGATAATCATATCTTCCCGTATTTCGCAACCGATAGTATGTATCACCGGTAATAGTGTTGCCATCTACCCCGAAATATTTCATATTCGACTTACCGGCGATATACCCATAAGGAATAGGATGTGCTGCATCGAAGACCATATTGCTCACATAATATGGTTGGCGTAACTCATACAAAAAGTTTTTACCATTTGGTTGACGTATCCCAATATCCAACACATGGTAGAACCTCATATTGAGCGGAGTCATATAATGATTCCTAGTGAATGTGAAAATACCAGTATCATCCGTATAACCTACAATGGTGTAAAGGTCGGTAGTAATGGTGGAACGTGCATCGGCCTGACCTGTTGGAATACAGGCTGCATCCGAACAATATTCCACACCATCAGTCAGGGGATCAAACTTACTGTACGTAGAAGGCCTTGCGCCATGGTAAGTATAACCCCAAAAATCAATCTGTGCGGTGTATTGTTTACGTTGTGAAGTTGTCGTTCCGTTTCCGGGTTTGAACCTCCATTCCGAAATTACAATAACAGAGTCGTTATTTGCCAGTACTGCTCCTGATTGCAAGGCATTGATGCTAATCTCAAAATAAGCCTGATTGTTAGCCTGCTGCAACAAACTTGAAATGTCCTTTGTTACTATTACCGGGGTATATGTTCCACCCGTTTTACGATGCGTGGAAATGGTAGTTTTTACGTGTTCGAAATTACTTGGTGTCAGCGGTTCGGTACCCAGATTTTTAAGGGTAACGTAAAAATAATTCCAGTTAATCGGAATAGAACCGCTTGTATTTGGACAATTGCTCGGATCGCATTGCGGGTCTTGCGCTATACGGAAAACACTTTGGATATGTAATGTGTCGTTTTCATAGAACCGGTCTAAATTCATGATTTTGGTCAAACCGGTTGTATCCGTATCTGCTGTTCCACCGTCAATTCCATCATTGTTCTTATCGCCTTTGATCACATTTTTCCGGTAATATTTGAAATATTTCGGTTTCAAGTTAGCACCGGGTTCATTTTTACATTTTACCCAGGTTATTGTGCTTGCTTTGTACAGTTTGTGCAGATTGCCATAACCAGTTTTGTAATCAATGGTATAATCAATAGTGTTTTTGCGATTAATATTTCCTCCGCCACAGGAAGCTTCCACCTGTATTGCTATTTTTGCATTCTTCTTGAAATGACTGGCAGTCAGTTTAGTTCCCGGGATGGTAATGATATATTCTACTGGCCTGTTCACGCTGAAACCGGATGCTGTAGTGTAAGTTGTCCCATCAGAAGCTTTACCCACTATGGTAACATCATTAGCGCTGAATTTAACAGAAGCGCCGCCTACATCATTTGTCCATACAAAATCAGTGAGATATACTTCAGGCTGCGGCAATGGTGTCACACCGTTATCCACTTTCACAGTGATGATAATTTCACCTTTATTGGTTCCATTATTGAAAAGGTTACGGTTTTCAAATATCGGGAACACTGTACTTGGATCCTCGAATATTACCGAATATGCCCCTTGTATATTGGTACCCGGATCATCGCTCATATCCGCCAACGGGAAAGTTCTCACCGTTGCACTTGGTATATGTGGTATGTTGGTAAAGGAACTTATTGCATTTGGGCTATTGAAGTAAATCACGCCTACCGGTGTCCTGTTATTTTTACACTCGTCATTATAATACGATTGTTCTGTGCGGATATAATGGAAGTAATTTTCGCCGAGTACATCGATTGTTTTACCAGTATAACGATCTGCTTTTTCGCGAAGGATGCTGTAAGTGATTTCCAAACTTTCCCCGACAGGGATATTGGTTGCATCTTTCAACAGGAATGTAGCTTTGCTATAACGTCCGGCAGGTCCTGAAAGGGTTAAAGTATAATGTGTACCTTCGGTAAGTGTTGTTCCGTTTAACTTAACTACAACGGAATTTTTATCTTTAAGGTATTCTATTACCTGTCCGCTTGCATTTTGTGCTGTAGTGAGTATGGATAATGGCACTTGCAGGTCGAATGCCGGAGCGCCGCCATCGTTGGTATATTTCACAGTGTAAATATTCGGGGTAACACCGTCCTCATTGAGCATGGTGGGAGCGACCAAACCTCTTGTCAATAGAGGAACGCCGTCGGGCAGGTACAGGTGCAATACATTTTTTGTTGTTTGTGCAGGTGTCCCCGGGTAAGCTTTACAATCCCAGTACAAATTAACGGTTTGCGATTTCTCGCCGCAAGTGATACCGTCGGCACGCATAGCGGCTTTGCTGCGCGGGGTTAGATCGTATGAAAGAACAAATGATTCGTTCAGGCTTAAAATATTATCTTTATTTCCTATTTGTCGTAATTCATTAGCGCCTAATTTAACCACAAATCCTTTGAACCGGGCGGGAGAGGGTGGAGTTGGAAAAGTCAACATGGTTACTTGCCCTGCCGGAACGGCATAACCATCAATTGTAATGTTGGTTGGCGGTTCCATAAAAGATTGGTTTGCAATAGATCCTTCAAACAACACTTCAACTGTAAGATTTTCAATATTCCCTTGCCCGTTATTCTGGATTTTCACCTTCTGTGTCCGTACGTCGCCCTCACTTGGGAAGATCAGGATTTTATTCAGCGTGATATCGAAAAACGGATTACCGATATATACATTATAATTGTATGATTTTACCGCTTGTGTGGCCTGTGGGAGCAACACATCATTCACTGCCGTCCGGGTACTTCCTTGCAGCGACGACACCGTTACCTTATCTGTCTTGCTTCCCGAAATCCCGCAGGATGCCTTGCGTGCAAACTTAAAGTGGATCACATCATTTACCTTCAGGTTACCGACCGGCTTGAAAACTAAGACATTCGTTCCGCTCACCCAGCTTACATTCACAAAATTCGTCGAACCTCCACTGGTTGGGAGATTGACTACGCTTCCCGCAACAAATGTAACGCCCGCAGGCATTTCCACTTTTATTTCCGGGGAATTCAGGATTCCGGACGATACTGCGAAAAATATCTCTACAGAATCCGTATCATTTACCCCGGCATGTATTTTTTCCGATCTCGACAAAGGTGTAAGCCTTCCTTTGGTGGGCGCTTTGTCCGATTGCAACCAGTTGATATAACGCCAGTCATCATCCTTGATTTGATAGGACACCACACTGGGCGATCCTGCCTTTGCATAAGTTGCACTAACACTTCCGATGCCTACCGTAAAGTTGATATCGTTTTCTTCGACATCATCATTATTGACCACAATATTAAATGATTGTTTCGTAGTACCGGCAGGAAATGAAATGGAAGCAGGGAGTGTGCCTATGAATTTAGCCGGTTTTCCGCTTTCAGTTGCTGTATTCGTATACCCTATAGGAACGTTGAATGGCAGATAATGTCCATTACTCAGTGAAACATTCAGGGTAAGCGTAGTGGATGTCGATGGCGTGGTTCCCTCGTCATATTTGCTCATCCCATTGCTATCGGTAATGGTAACCACAGGCAGCGGATCATCGCTGGTGATTTTTGTTTTCACAGACGATTGAAGCAATGATATATTATTGTCCACTGCGGTTAATTCCAACACGAAATACTCATCCAGTTCATAAATGTTATCGTCCTCAATATTGATAACCAACGTTTCCGTTGTATGACTGGGATTAAAGTTTAGAGTGTAAGTAATAGTTCCGGCGCTGAAAGTTCCGCCGGTTGCCCATGCGTCAACATTCGGCCCAGCCGCATTCGACAATGTTGCCGCATTACCCGTAGGTTTAAAAACCGCTTTGATTTGCGAAAACGCTTCACCTTTACTGCTGATGGTATATGTGACGGTTTTGCTTGGGTTTTCCGATACACTTATCTCGGCTGGTCCCTCAATGGTTATTTGCCGTAGTTTTATTTCCGTCAGGTCGTCGGGTATTGGGTCGGGCTTTGGAACATCGCCGTCAACCGAATAGTAAATGATAGACTGGGAACTATTATCGTAAAAAGCTTCAACGGCAGCAGCTTTTGCAAAATTGCGGCCATCGTATCCTGCCGTCAGTTTCACCCTGTATGTCAAAGTGATTTCCGCGCTTGAGCCGGCAGGCATGCTATTTCCCGCAGCTAACAGGTTGTTGAGTCCATTATATGATGCATTTCTCAATAATACAGCTCCACCGGCTGTATTCACAATTTGCACATCGTAATTGGTGACACTGGCAATTGAACTTGGAAACAGGTTACCAATATCGTCCTGAAGAATAAGTTCGGTAAATGCTTCACTGCCCGAATTTAAAATCTTGTACGTTTGCTTGATAACGTTGTATCCTCCGGTGATACCGGTTATTTCGGCTTTCTTGGAAAGACTTACTTCTGCATCAGCCTTAACATCGGGACTAAAGGAAAATACAAGAAAACAGATCAGTGCAACAATTACTTTTTGTGAGGTAGAAATGTACTTCATTTTAATAAATTGCTTGTCTATGATTAGATTAGCTATTATTTTCAAACAAAATGGGTTGATCAAAAATAATTTTGTTCACCCGGTATAACATACATATACGAAAATCTGTGAGATTTGTTTCGTATTTCCTTCTCAAAATTACATTTTTACACTTATTAGTATGTATTTTCCCACATATAAGTTTATAGCTAATGCTGCAATGATATTGCAAGTTACCAAGACTTTATCACCAACCGGTTGATTTTCTTGCAATCAAGCTCGTTTCAAAAACGATTGTCTGTGTTTTTTGGTCAGGTTTTTCAATGTATTTCAGGAACATGCGGGCAGCCTCCTTTCCCATTTCCACCACCGGGTGTTCAATTGACGAAAGGTTCGGTTCAATCACCACACACTCCTTTTCGTTGTTGAAGCCGATGATTTTTACCTTCCCGGGAACGGGTATTCCTTCCTTCTTAAGTGTCAGTAGTGCATTGATGGCCACATCGTCATTGAAACAAGAAATACCGTCGGGCGGATTTGCTTGTTGCATCAGCCATTTGATATGGTTAGGCGTGCGTTCGGGGTTAGTGCCGTTTTCAATCAGGAATTCGGGAATAAAGGGCAGGTTATGTGTTTCAAGTGCTTTTTTGATTCCCCTGATGCGGTTTTTAGCAATCGAGAGAACCTGCGGCCCGCTCAGGTGGGCTATACGCTTACAACCCTGGTTAATAATATGTTCTATTGCTTTAAAGGCTGCTGCTTCATGGTCAATAATCACTTTCGGGCAGTTAACATCGTCACTTACGCGGTCGAACATGATCACAGGGAACCCGTCGTTGAGCAGCGACTGTAAATATTCGTGATAGTAAGTTTGTCCCGACAGCGACATGATCAGCCCATCTACGCGGCTGGCAATAAGTTGCCGCACCACTTTATATTCCTGCTCGGCCGATTCGTTGGCTTGGCCGATCAGCACATTATAACCGGCCGGCAACACAACCTGCTGTATCCCGCTGATGGCTGACGAAAAGTATTTATGTGCAATTTCGGGGACCACTACGCCTAACGTGAACGACCGATGCGTTTTTAAACCGCGTGCCTGCGGGTTCAACTGGAAACCCCATTTTTCGGCTAACGAACGTACCTTCCGCTTGGTGTCTTCGCCTATCTGGTACGAATCGTGCAACGCCCTCGAAACCGTCGATTTCGAAAGGTTCAACTCACGGGCGAGGTCTTCAATGGTTTTTTTTTGCGGTAACATGGTTACTGCGGGTGCAATGATTGATTTTGTCCTGCAAACATACAAAATTTTGTATTACAAAGATTTGTTAGCCCCGTCAACTTTCTTGAAATCCTATTTTCCGATCGTTTCGTTCATGCTTCCAGTGCGGTATCCCTGAAGGTCGAGGGTTACATAAGCAAATCCGGCCTGTTTGATTCCTGCATAAATTGTTTCGCGGATTGCAGGCGACATCAGTTTTTCCATCTCGCCGGGGTTAATTTCGATCCGTGCAAGGTTACTGTGATGCCGTACCCTTACCTGTCTGAATCCTAAATCAAACAATAACCGTTCGGAAGTTTCAATGGCTTTGAGTTTTTCACGTGTAATGCTTTCTCCATAAGGGAAACGGGAGGCAAGGCATGCAAACGAAGGCTTTTCCCATGTAGGTAAACCCATTTCGCGCGACAATTCCCTGATTTCTGCTTTCGTGAAACCAACATCGCGTAAAGGGCTTAGTACTTCAAGTTCTTTGATGGCACGCATTCCGGGACGATAATCGCCGTCATCATCAACGTTCGAGCCTTCCAACAAATATTTCATTCCTTTCTGGGCAGCGATTTTTTTAAACTGCACAAACAGGTTCTTTTTACACAAATAACAACGGTTTTCAGGATTTTCGGCAAAGCCCGGTATAGCAAATTCATCCATATCATATACAATATGGCAGATACCATTGGTTGCCGTAAATTCACAGGCCTCGTCCATTTCACTTACGGGAAACAGACCCGACCGGGCTGTTACGGCAAGAACTTGTCCGGGAAGAACTTCGTGAGCCACTTTCAGCAGAAAAGTGGAATCGACTCCACCCGAAAACGCAACCGCTACATTACCCAGTTCCCTGAGCGCTTGTTGCAATTTTTCCAGTTTAGTATGTGCTGTTTCCATTGGTTGATATTATTTGTCTAATACAAAGATACATTAATTTTTATCAAAAAATAGATAAAGACGCATACCGTTTGGTATGAGATTTGAGGGAATAAGTTTAAAATGAGATTTATTCAAACAAAATAAACCATGATACTGTTATACCAAGATTTGTTTTCGGAGTTTGGTATAATGTTTTTATGAGATAGTAAAAGATGTGTAAATAACTGTTTGTAATGTTTTTACATATCACATTATTAATCCCTGAAGATTTGTTTTTTGTAAACATAAATAATAAACATTGTGAAGTTTAATGTTTTTTACGAAATTTGCGGGGTTTTGTCAGGAAGAAAATTAAAGTAACCAGCAATATATTAGCCAATGTTCATTAATTCAACGGGGTATTTTATCCCGGAAAGAAGAATTTCCAATGACTATTTTTTAAAAGTAAACGGGTTAACCAGTGACTGGATCTACCAAAGGACGGGAATATTGTCGCGTTCAAAAGCCACAGAGGAGGAAACCATGAATGTGATGTGCAGCAAAGCCATACAACATGCCATCCCAGGGCTTCCCTACGATATCAAGGACGTTGACCTGGTTATTTTTGCATCATACACTCCTTCAGACACAGTGGGTACTACCGCCCACATGATGCAACGGGAATTTGGAATCGAAAAGGCAAAGACATTTTACCTTTCTTCGGCGTGTTCCTCGGCCATCAATTCAATGGAGATCATTCAATCGTTTTTTATTACGGGGAAAGCTACCAAGGCGTTGCTGATCTCAGCCGACCGTAACTCGACCTACGCCAACGAAACCGATCCCAAGTCGGGGCATTTGTGGGGCGATGCCGCTGCTGCTTTCTTTTTCTCCAAAGACCGTTTATCCGACAAGGAAGCAGAGGTGATCGACATTGAAACACAAGGGTTGGGACATATAGGCTATGGCCCGAACGGCGTATTCCTCAATCCGAAAGAAGGCGGTCTTCTGATGCCGAAGGGAAAGGATGTGTTCATGCAGGCCTGTACCTATATCTCCCAAAATACGAGGGAAATTGTCGAACGGAACAACCTTCCGCTATCCGAACTGAACTGGTTCATCGGTCACCAGGCCAATATGCGCATTATCAAATACGTAGTGAAGGAATTAGGCATTCCCGAAGAAAAATCGCTAAGTAACATCAGCGAGTTGGGCAACACCGGTTCTGTGAGCGCCCTGCTGGTATACGCCCAAAATATTGACAAATTCAAAAAAGGCGATTCGGTATGTCTTGCCGTTTTCGGAGGAGGATATTCAGCCGGGGCTTGCCTGATAAAATGTTAAAACCTGCCGGGGCCTGAGATCCGGTAAGTTCCGGTCAATTATTAGCCCCACAGTATTTCTTATATTTTTGCCGCTTCCGCACGGACAAGAGTCGTTACGTCCCACCTTTGGTTGGGCGACAAAAGGTGTGGCAGGCGTATTGTTCTTTTCCGGTTGGTACTCAGGTTCATTATTTTCATTTGTTCATCTGCTCCAGCGATTATAGAATTGGTCGATCCCTGTAATATTTCTTTCTTGTAAAAACTTCTTTTTCGCCGGCAAGGCGTCTTTTCACATCCTGTCGTGCATAACTTTTTATTTTCGGAAATCAGACCTGTGGCGTAACATCGCTCAATAAAAGGATAATGCTCCTGCCCCCCGATTTCAATCAAATAACCCACTAGTGATGAAAATACAGTGGTGTCGAACACTTGCTGTATCATCTTTCTTGTCCATCAAATAGTGCAACACATTGTTGTACCACTTGAAAACTTATTCCTTGCGATGTTCCTGATGCAGGGTTATCATCATTAAGTATTTTAATTCAACTTAAAAATCCACCTGCTTGGCAGGTGGTTATGTCCTTTTCGGCTTTGCCTTACTGTATTCTAAAAAAATGAATACAATAAGATTCTGTCATATGATGACCGATAGGACGCTTGAAGGCTATGCCTTCATC
>JAVBSH010000058.1:0-65717 GCA_031547085.1 Bacteroidales bacterium | reverse complement strand
TTTCATGTGACGTGTGATGGCCTGACGGGCTGCTTCAATCTGGCGGCCGGTGATCCAGGCGTTTTCCAGGGTCTTGATTCCGAAAGAGCCAAAAGCGAGCTCATGCCCTCTACCGGCATTGCCCTTCATGCGCCCTTTTTGGCGCCTTCTGAATTTGGTTTTCTTGGGTTGTAACATTTCCTGATACTTTTAATTTTTATTTTAATAAAATCTACGTCAACAACATGGCACATACCCGCAACTGTAAAAGTAACGGCTTATATTACGTGAAGGCGCAACCATGCAGACTGGCCATTTCCAGCAGTTCATTTTTCAATTCCTAACACATACCTGTTTAAGGATCAAAAAAAATCGCTAAAAACGGAGCGCAAAGGTACTGTGTTTTTTGATATAAACAAGAGGCTGAGGAATATTTTTGAAGAAAATATTACGAAATACGTTTCAATGATGCCCGATTATTTGCTTCAGTCGGTTACATATATCCGGATGAATTTTACGACAGGATGCTCTTTAAACGTTTCGTGAATGCAGTGCTTGAAGAAATCCGTAAAATCAACCATTCCTTCAGTGATGATTTTTCTGTACCAATCCGGAACGATTCTTTAATCTTCATTGATACATACCTTTAAATTTACAATACCCAATAATGTAAAATACAGTCTAAATATCAAATAGTTAGAAAGGCATTGCAGAAATATGCGGAAAACAGGACCGGGGCTACTTGCAGTTCATGATTAGGGTGTTGCAACACGGAAAACTGGAGAAGCGTATTTATATAGTTTTCCTTTTTTTTAACATCATTCACGAACCCTTTGAAATCAACTGCATTTTTATACTTTTTTTCCTTAAATTATTCTTCAGTCTGTTTCTTTATCTTATCATACCTCAATTTGCAGTGACGGGCAAGTTTGAATTTTCCACTATCGTACAGTAGAACGCCTTCTTTCTTTAATTGTGTGTAAAAAAACGGCCTTCGGATAAATCTCTGTTCAGTTTCTTTATATTGTCATTGATGAACTGCACGGGTGTTTGCAAATCCGGGTCGGTACAATATTTGTACTCTACTATATCCAGATTTTGCCCGACATCCTTATATTTTACATCATGTGTCGCCACCAGAATATCGTAATCACTCATATACGATGTGCGGATACCAAATTCCACCTGTTCATCATGATCAACATACTTTCCGGTGGCATAACTTCCATACAGGATAATTATTTGCGTCTGGGGCAACATCTCCAATACTGATTTCATCAGATAATGAAAATCGTCCTGTCTGCGTTTGGGCAGGTATGCTATAGATTGCTTTATCAGGTAAGAATTGATAACAGATGTGCAAAGGTATAAATCTTACATATTAACACCTTGTAATTTCCGAAAATGATATGAATGATAAACAAAGCACGCCAAAATCATGTATATTTGTGGCTGACATATTGAAAAAAGTAGCGTTAGCTATTGTTCTTGTAATCGGAAAACTGGCAAGTTTCAAATAACCACGAGAATAATGGATTGATGCCATGCGTAGTTGTACAGTTCCTGTATCAATTGTTAGCTGTCTTTGTCAAATTTGTATAAGACTGGTAAAGGACTGTACTGTAATTTATAGCGTGGGATTAACTTATTCGTGGTTATAGGTATGCCAGTACCTCCGGTTCGAATGTGGTTATCGTCCCGCGCTTCTTTTTTAAATTATTATTTACATTCGGTCTGTAAGGGACAGCAGACAAAATTGTACATTATGACTAAACAATATCAGCCCCAAGTCCGGCAAGATTATATTTCAGGTAATATCCAACAGGCATTCGGCGTATTGAAATATTCTTTCGCCACTGTCCCGGAACTATTTCCCGGCAGGGAATTGTGTGTGATCGACTGCCAAGATGATGGTATAAAAAACCAAATGGTGGAAATCAGTTTCGATACTGCAACCCTTACCTGCCATTTCAACAAAGATGATATTTGCAATACGGCGTATTTGTATCTGGAAGACCTGGGTGATTTGCAGCGCTATGTCGATTATTTCAACCAGACTTACAAATTTGATCCTACCTGCCAGGCATGGGTGTCAAACAAAGGGTGTATCTGCCTGGAAGCTGACGGAATGGATTGTTACCTGGCGCTCCGCTCCTTCGATGCAAAAAAGTATAATGTGGAGTAATTCCGATCTTTCAAGGACCTCTTGGACCAAAGCTGATAATCTTTAAGAACAAATCGAAATTTCTGATATAACTCAAACAGAAAAGTTATTTTTGTGCCGGAATTATTTGTGTATTGTAATATGATGGAAGTAACATTAAACCGGTTAAAAAATAAAATTGCAATGCTTGGAGAACGGGCATTTTTCAAACCACCGGTTTCCGAGGATGAAATATTGGATGTGGAAAAAAAGTTAAAGATCACATTTCCAGTTTCTGTCCGCGAATTTTACATTGCATTCAACGGAGGTTTCTTTGCAGATGAAACATGGAATGTTGATGACTTGAAAGATGCCCACCAGTATGAAGCCATACAATGGAACAGCAACAATATCATGCCGTTGGAAGACATCAAATCGGGCTTCGGTAGTCGTTATCCCAATTGTGTTCCTATTATCCATACGCACACCCAGGAATTCCTTGCTGTGGTTAATCCGTTAGCCAATGGCGAAAGTCCTGTTTACGACGCTTTCCACGAATATCCGCCTCACGAATGGGGCGTGCTTTACAGTAATTTCGAAGAATTGTTGAATGATTACATCGATAAGGAAGGAAATATAAAGACTATTGCCGTGTAATTTTCAAACATCCGGGAAACTAAAACAAAGCCTTTCCAAAAGTTGTCCGGTTCGGTTATATCATCAAGTTTTTCCATACCTTTGTAAACCTAAATTTGATCACATGAAAACCATTCAGGATTGTATTAAATTCACCAACGAAAATCCGATTTGTTATTTAGCCACTGCCGACGGCGATCAGCCAAGGGTACGGGCATTAGGATTCTGGTTTGCCGACGAAACCGGTTTTTATTTCCAAACTGCTTCAATGAAGGAAATACCGAACCAGTTGAGCGGAAATCCCAAGGCCGAAGCTTGTTTTTATAAACAAGAAGGCATGACAGGAACAATGTTGCGTATTGCAGGGAAAACGGAATTTATACACGACCGGGCAATCAAAGAAAAAGCGCTTACAGATAGGCCCTTCCTGAAAAATTTCGGTCTGACCGCTGAGAGTCCCGAATTGGTGATTTTCAGAATTGTACATGGCGAAGCGCATTTCTGGACCATGGAAAATAATTTGAAACCCAAAGAAATTATTGTATTTTAATGATCTGTAATTTCGGTTTAGAATAAACCGAAAAATTAGTATTTTTGTAAAAAACAGTTATGGTAATCACTATCAAACAAAACACAAGTAAACAGGAAATTGATCAAATCCTATCTAAATTGAAACCTCGTAAAGTTTTCCGTGCAAAATCGTTTTTGGGTAAGTTAAAATGGGGAGAAGACGCTCTACAATATCAAAAAAAGATAAGAGATGAATGGGATTAGGATAATATGTGATACTAATCCTTTAATATATTTGCTTGATGGGAATAAAGAAATTGCAAAGTTTCTTGATGGAAAGCAGATTTATGTGTCAATAATAACTGAATTGGAATTATTTGGCAAACAAAATCTTTCTATTCAGGAAAATGAAATTATAGAATCATTGCTCAGCAATTGTTTTGTTATTGACATCAATCAGGAAATAAAGCAATTGTATAAACAGCTAAAGCAAAATCATACAGTAAAGTTACCCGATGCAATTATAGCTGCAACTGCACTTTATCTGGATATGCCATTACTAACTTTTGATAAAGGATTCAAAAATATTCCAAATTTGAAATTAATGATTTGGGATTGGTAATCCATAACATTTTGATGATAAAAATAGAAAAATGATAAACGTAGGAATTGTAGGAGGTGCTGGGTATACCGCAGGGGAATTGATGCGCATCCTGGTGCACCATCCCGAAGTGAAAATAAGTTACATACACAGTAACAGCCATGCGGGACATCCTGTATGGGCAGCGCACAACGATTTGGTAGGCGATACGGATATGATGTTTACCAACGAGTTGGGCGAGGCCGACGTGGTGTTCTTATGCCTGGGACATGGTAAATCAGTCGAGTTTCTGAACAAAAACCGTTTACCGGGAAATCCCAAAATCATCGACTTGAGCCAGGATTTCCGTATCAACCAGTTCTTCCAGTCACAAGATGACGATTGCTGGGAATTTACATACGGTTTACCCGAATGCAACCGTGAACAGATACGGAAAGCGTGCTACATTGCCAATCCCGGTTGTTTTGCCACTGCATTTGAGTTGGCTTTACTGCCTATGGCTAAAGCCGGCCTGCTCACGGACGAAGTACACGTTAACGGCATTACCGGTTCCACCGGTGCCGGGCAAGCGCCCACTGCCACCACGCATTTCAGTTGGCGCAACAACAATATTTCAATATACAAACCATTTACGCACCAGCATCTTCGCGAGGTACGGAAAACTTTAGAAATAACAGCCGGAAATACCATTCCCGACTTGAATTTCGTACCGGTTCGCGGTGATTTTACACGAGGCATTTTCCTGTCGGCGTACACGGTATCCCAGTTAGAATGGTCGGAGTTGCTCGACCTTTACCGACGATATTATGCAGGAGCGGCATTTACCATTGTCTGTGAGCAAGAGATCAGCCTCAAGGAAGTGATCGGCACCAATAAGTGTTTGTTGCGGGTGGAAAAATACGGCAACAAGGCACTTGTCACATCAGTGATCGACAACCTGTTGAAGGGTGCCTCCGGACAAGCCGTACAAAACATGAACCTGATGTTCGGTCTCGATGAAAAAACCGGGCTGGGGCTAAAAGCCATCGGGTTTTGAGGTAAGAAGTGAGAGGTAAGAGATAAGTGGTGAGTGTAATCAATCAAAGACTCAGCATATCTCAGTGTAATAATTTTGAATTATTGAATATTAAATTATAATGAACTTATTTGATGTTTATTCCATTATTGACATCGAGCCTGTGAAGGGTGAAGGATGTTATGTATATGACAAAAATGGTAACCAATATTTAGACCTTTATGGTGGTCACGCGGTAATTTCCATTGGCCACAGTCACCCTGTATATATACGGCGTATCACAGAGCAGTTGCAAAAAATAGCATTCTACTCCAATTCAGTAGTGATACCACAACAGCAGCAACTGGCCGATATGCTTGGACGTGCTTCGGGTTACGATGATTATAGCCTGTTTCTCTGCAATTCGGGCGCCGAAGCCAACGAAAATGCTATTAAGCTGGCATCATTCCGCAATGGACGCAAAAAAGTTTTAAGTTTTGGCAAGGCTTTCCATGGCCGTACGCATGGTGCATTAGCCGTAACCGACAACCCGTCCATTTGTGCACCGGTGAACAGCCGCGAACATGTAGTATATGTGCCTTTGAACGATATAAATGCCGTTACAACCGCTCTTGCCAAAGGCGATATATGTGCGGTAATTATTGAAGGCATACAAGGCTTAGCCGGGATCAACTGTCCGGATGTTGAGTTTTTGAAGGTCTTGCGTACCGCCTGTGACCAGTATGACACCGACCTTATTCTCGATGAAGTACAGTCAGGTTATGGCCGTACGGGTAAATTCTTTGCCCACCAGTATGCGGATATCCGTCCTGACATCATCACCACCGCTAAAGGTATGGGAAACGGGTTTCCTGTGGCCGGCGTATTGATTTCACCCAGATACGAAGCCAAGTACAACATTCTTGGAACAACATTTGGTGGCGGATATTTGGCATGTGCCGCATCCATTGCCGTACTCGAAGTGATGGAACAGGAAGCGCTTACAGAAAATGCCTTGAAAACAGGTAATTATCTCATCGAACAATTGAAAGGTATTCCGCAAATCAAGGAAGTGCGTGGCCGCGGACTGATGCTCGGCATGGAATTCGCCGAACCAATTGCTCCTTTACGTAATAAACTGATCCATGAATACCGGATTTTTACCGGCGCCTCATCTGACAAGCATGTCCTTAGGATATTGCCGCCCTTAACCCTGAAGCCGGAACAGGCTGACGTATTTGTGGCAAGTTTGAAAAAATGTTTGGCATAGTCCACAAATTGATAATCATCCACGAATTGACACGAACCCCGAAGGGCTCGCCGAAGGCAATTTTCACGAGCCGATAGACATCAGGAAGACCTGACAGGTTTTTGAAACCTGTTAGGTCCCTTTAATGAAAATCGTGAATAAAGCAATAATATGGAATCATTAATCGTCTTAAAAATAGGCGGCAATGTCATCGACAACCCGCCGGTGCTCGAAGCTGTACTACGCGATTTTGCCGCATGGTCAAGTCCGCGCATATTAGTGCATGGAGGTGGTAAGATTGCCAACAAGCTGATGGAAAAACTCGGCATTATACCCAAAATGGTGGAAGGTCGTCGCATCACCGACCGTGAAACATTGGATATCGTCACCATGGTATATGCCGGGCTGATCAACAAAAACATGGTGGCTACGCTTCAGAGCCTCTCCTGCAATGCCATTGGTCTGACCGGTGCTGATGCAAACGTCATTCCTGCAAGGAAACGTCCAGTGAAGGAGGTGGACTATGGTTTTGTCGGCGATGTAGATCCTGAATGCATTTCGGGTGATATGCTGGCCAATCTTGTCGGAACCGGCCTTGTTCCGGTAATGGCACCTATCACGCACGACGGTGCGGGGTCGTTGCTCAACACCAATGCCGATACCATTGCATCAAGCGTTGCCATCGCTTTGGCGAAAACTTTCCGGGTACAGTTGGTTTTCTGTTTCGAGAAAAATGGTGTGTTACGCAATCCTACCGATGACCATTCGGTGATTGATTTTCTGGACGAGACGCTGTTCCGGCAATACAAGACGGAAGGCGTCATCACGGCCGGGATGATACCCAAGCTCGACAATGCTTTTGCCGCACTACACAGCGGGGTGGCTGAAGTTCGGATTTGCAGTCCCAACGGTTTGAAGGCCGGACAGATGGGAGGAACAAGTATAAGATTGATTGAGAATTGAAAGTGGAAAATTAAACCCAAAGATGAGTTATGAAAAAGATTGTTATTTTGATAAGTTTAATAGTTTCTATTGTTACCGAAGGTTGCAGTAATAGAAATGTATCCCTCGATGAAAATAAATTTATCACATGTGATTATCGCCAGGTTCATGACACAATCGACATGTCACTCAGTCAATTGATAGAATCGTTAGATGTTATTCTGTTGGATGACAGTCAACAGGATGCGATTATCAATGTTGATAAAATACAAATTTCTGAAAATTATTTAGGGATAACATCATATGATCCAAATCTCTATAAGTTATACGATAGAAAAAACGGGAAATATATCCAGCAAATCGGGGCAAAAGGGCGTGGCCCGAATGAATACAATAATATATACCATACAGAACTTGATGAATCGAAAGATCGGATTTATATCACACAATTTCCAACAGACAAAATATGGGTGTACACCCTACGAAATCAGCATCTTCCCCCTATCCGACTGGCGTACCGTCTGACTAAAGGGGCATTTTATCTGGATGAAAAAAATAATGAGATTACCTTACTCAACTTACCTTTTAAGGGAGATTCAGCCATAGCATGGGTACAGGATTTTTCGGGAAAAGTAAAACATAAGATCGATTCAAAACCTTATGCCATTAGACCGGATTTTAGCAATGAGTTAATCTCATTAAATAATTGTAAGTCATCTACTTATTTTGATTATCATATCCTTACATTTTGGGATATTGATCGGACTCCAGATACATTGTATCATTATAATAAAACAATGAATAAGTTGGAGCCGCGATTTACAATAGTGGACAGTGAGAAGGCAAGGATTCATAGTTTTATTGAAATACCCAAATATTTTTGCACACAATTTACAGTTTTAGGAAAGGGAAATTTGGGAACCCAAGGTGTCGATACTTATTGGTTGATGGTAGATAAACAAACTGAAGAAGCACATTATGTGCGATTTAAAAATGACTTTTTAGGCGGAATAAAAATTATTAATGGAACCCTTTGTCTGTTTGACCGTGGATATTTTATTTATAATATCCAACCGGAAGAATTGGAGGAGCAATTGGACGAAGCATTAACCAATGGAACAGTAACAGACAAAGCTGTGTTGGATAAGTTGAAATCATTGAAAAAAAACATTGCCGGGCATAATAATGCGGTAATCATGTATGGAAATTTAAAGCAGTAGTATTAAAGCAGATCAAGAGCTAAAATGATTATGATTGGCGGATATTTTATCCGGTAGGTGGGTTGTGAACGGTTTGTCATGGCGTTTCGCAGCACCAAGGAACAGGTCAAACCTTAACGAACTGTTTTTCATAAGCGTTAATAAATGATCCAACGGCAATGATCATGGAATTTCATGGAATTTTGAAATTTTTATATTAGTTTTGTAAAAAATTTAATCGTAGTTATACATTATCATTAATAATACCAACATGGTTTCATACAAAGATTTAGGTTTGGTGAATTCGAAGGAAATTTTCGCCAAAGCTTTCCAGGGGAAGTATGCTATCCCGGCATTCAATTTTAACAACATGGAGCAATTGCAGGCCATCATCTCGGCTTGCGTTGAAAAAAAGTCTCCGGTTATCCTGCAAGTTTCGAGTGGCGCCCGTAAATATGCCAATCAAACATTGCTCCGTTATATGGCGCAGGGAGCCGTAGAATATGCTAAAGAACTGGGATATGCTATTCCTATCGTGCTTCATCTGGATCATGGCGATACATTCGAGCTTTGTAAATCGTGTATCGAGTATGGATTCTCGTCTGTGATGATCGACGGTTCACATCACCCGTATGACAAAAACGTTGAAGAAACCCGCAAAGTGGTTGAATACGCTCACAAATATGATGTCACCGTAGAAGGTGAATTGGGTGTGTTGGCAGGTATCGAAGACGATGTCCAAGCCGAACATCACACCTACACCGAACCCGATCAGGTAGAAGATTTCGTGAAGAAAACAGGTGTTGACTCGTTGGCTATCTCTATCGGAACTTCGCATGGCGCTAACAAGTTCAAACCCGATCAATGTACCCTCAACGCTCAAGGTATCCTTGTTCCGCCGCCGTTACGTTTCGACATCCTCGAAGAAATCGAAAAACGTATTCCCGGTTTTCCTATTGTGTTGCATGGCGCATCATCGGTTCCGCAAGAACAGGTAGCTATCATCAATAAATATGGCGGCGCATTGAAAGATGCTATCGGTATTCCCGAAGAGCAACTGCGCAAAGCTGCCGCATCGGCTGTTTGCAAAATCAATATCGACAGCGATGGCCGTTTGGCTATGACTGCTGCCATCCGCGAAGTGTTCGCTACCAAGCCTGCCGAATTCGATCCGCGTAAATATTTAGGCCCTGCCCGCGATTCATTGAAAGAATTGTACATGCACAAAGTTACCGAAGTACTCGGTAGTGCAGGAAAGGCGTGAATAATTGATCATTGATGATCGATTATTGAATAATAATCGAGACGTGGTATAAATAAAAACCTTTCCGAAATCCCGGAAAGGTTTTTTGATGATAACCTGCTGGGTTTTCAAAACCCGGTAGGTTTTAATAAGATAAAAAAAATGACATTTTAATAATGTCTTTCGCTATTTATTTTCTGCGTTTTGTCTGCCTGAATGGTATAGTCGAACAGGTTCCAATAATCAATATTCGATCATCAATGATTAACGCTGTACCGCCGCCGAAGCGTATGAAAAAATATTGTCGAGCACGTTTTGGCTTACCTGCTGTTCGGCCGCATGTAGATAATCTGCAACATCCGCATCAATGGACATATCTTCGTAAGGTATTATTTGGAGTTGTTGTGAGATGGGATAATGTTGAGACAATAACAAAAGAGTAAAATTTTCATCCATAGGCGGATTATTGATTTATTTTAAATGAACACGGTTATTTCAATGATGATAACACCACATATCGGAGTTATCATGTATAGGTAACGGGAGAAGATATGACATATTGTGTGAATAGAAGTATATTTTTTAGTAATTTACGACCAGTATGAAAAGGGTTTTATTTATTGACAGGGACGGGACTTTAATTGTTGAACCACCCGTTGATTATCAAGTCGATAGTCTTGAAAAGTTGGAATTTTACCCCAAAGTATTCCGTAACCTGTACTTTATTCGTAAGAATCTCGATTTTGAGTTTGTAATGGCTACCAATCAGGATGGGTTGGGTACCGCATCGTTTCCCGAAGACACTTTCTGGCCGGCGCATAACAAGATCATTCAAGCCTTTGCTAACGAAGGCGTCCATTTTGACGATATACTCATCGACCGTTCGTTTCCTGCGGACAATGCACCCACGCGTAAGCCTCGTACAGGAATGTTCGGGAAGTATCTTTCAGGCAAATACGACCTTGCAAATTCGTTTGTTATCGGCGACCGGTTAACGGATATGGAATTGGCCAAAAATCTTGGTTGCAAGGGTATCTTGCTGAATGATATTAAATTGTTCGACGATCGTCCCGATTTGAAAGAAATATGTGTGTTGGCAACCATCGATTGGGATCGCGTCACCGAATTGCTTTACGCAAAGGAGCGCACAGCCGTGATACAGCGTAAAACCAAGGAAACCGATATATATGTAGCGTTGAACCTTGATGGTAATGGCCGTTGCGATATCAGTACGGGGCTGAGCTTTTTCGACCACATGCTCGAACAGATCGGCAAACATTCGGGAATTGACCTGACGATTCATACCAAGGGCGATTTGCAAGTGGACGAACACCATACCATCGAAGATACGGCCATTGCACTGGGTGAAGCTTTATATGCCGCACTGGGTGACAAGCGTGGCATTGAACGCTACGGCTTTTGCCTGCCGTTGGATGAGTGTCTGTGCAGTGTGGCACTCGACTTTGGCGGTCGGCCGTGGTTGGTGTGGGAGGCTGAGTACCGGCGCGAAAAGGTGGGTGATATGCCTACCGAAATGTTCCTCCACTTTTTCAAATCATTAAGCGATGCCGCCAAGATGAACCTCAACATCAAAGCCGAGGGAACAAACGAACACCACAAAATCGAAGGTACCTTCAAAGCTTTTGCACGGGCATTGAAAATGGCTATTCGCCGCGACATCTATCATTTCGAATTGCCAAGTACCAAGGGCGTATTGTAATTCCAAACCCGGTAGGTCTTTCTTATAAAAATACCTATCTTTGCCATCGTATATGAATGCGATAACCCGTAAAATACTGATCGTTGAGGATGATATATCGTTTGGTACGATGTTGCAGAACTGGTTTAGTAAATATGGATTCGGAGTAGTATTAACCTCGCGGGTGGAACAAGCCAAAAAGGAAATACTGAGAACTCATTTTAATCTGATCCTCACTGATCTTCGTTTACCTGACGGTGATGGTATCATGTTGCTCGCATGGATCAGGGAGCAGAAAAAGAATATCACTGTGATTGTAATGACCAGCTATGCTGAAATCCAAAGCGCTGTGTCAGCCATAAAACTTGGCGCATTCGACTATCTGCAAAAACCAGTTAATCCGTTGTTACTCAAACAAAAAATAGAACAAGCGTTGAGTAGTTCAACCGATGGTGAAAAGGAGGCAAAACCGGAAAATAAATCCAAGGTTGTTCTTGGCAAAAGCCACGTGGCTGGAGAGATGGACAAACTGATCAAAATGGTGGCCCCCACACTCATGTCGGTATTGATATATGGAGAAAGTGGTACGGGTAAGGAATATGCGGCTCGGAGGATTCACGAACTCAGCAAGCGTAGCGAAACGTCGTTTATAGCAGTCGATTGCGGAAGTTTATCACGTGAGTTGGCGCCCAGCGAGTTGTTTGGTCACCTGAAAGGATCATTTACTTCGGCAGTGACCGATAAGAAGGGTGTTTTTGAACAAGCTAACGGCGGAACTGTTTTTCTCGACGAAATCGGGAACCTGCCATACGAAGTACAAATACAATTATTGCGTGCCTTACAGGAACGAAAAGTACGGCCCGTAGGGTCTGCAAAAGACATTGCGGTAGATGTACGCATCATTGCAGCCACTAATGAAAACTTGATACAAGCTATCTCCGAAGGCCGGTTTCGCGAAGACCTGTACCATCGGATCAACGAATTTTCCATCACCGTGCCATCGCTTCGCGAACGAAAAGACGATATTGGTATTTTTGCCACACATTTCCTGAAAGAGGCCAACGGAGAACTTGAAAAAGATATACAATCATTCACGGACGAAGCAACAAAGATACTTACCAACCATTATTGGAGCGGTAACCTTCGTGAGTTACGTAATGTGGTGCGGCGTGCTGCTCTTTTTGCACAAACTGACGAAGTAACTGCCAGCGACTTGCCGGTATTGGCAACTCCTTTGGTGAAACCCGACGCAGAACCGGACTTGGCTTTACGTCCCGACAATGAACGCGAATGTATCGAAACTGCATTAAAAAAGGCGCGGGGCAACAAAACATTAGCCGCGCAATTACTTAAAGTAGACCGCAAAACACTTTACAACAAAATGCACCAGTATGGCATTAAGTTATAAGTAGTCTATACTGCACTATTATTCTTAGTGACTATTATACTTCACGCCGTCAAGTTTTAGTGCATTCAAATTTGAGATTGCTTCGGCTACCGCCTCGCAATGACGCGCTATCGTACGTCATTGCGAATCGCGAGGTACGAGCGAGAAGCAATCTAACTTTGCACAAAACTTGACCATAAAGGGTATAACCACTGCCACAAAGGCTCGAAGGCACTAAGAAATACACAACTGTGAATTTTATTCTTGATATACTTGCCGTGAATTTACAATATCCTGCATATTTTCCACAGCCCAGTCTACTAAATTATTCAAATGTGGAATCAAACCGTTACCCGACTTTGTAAGGCAATATTCAACTTTTGGTGGAACCTCGGCATATATTTTCCTGTCGACCAGACCATCGGCCTCCAATGACCTCAAAGTTACGGTCAACATACGCTGCGAAATATCACCGATGGATTTATGAATATCACTGAAACGCATGGTACCATTGGTGCTCAATGTCACGAGAACTAATAACGACCACTTGTCGCCGAGCCGACTGAGGATATCACGGATCGGACAATTTCCGATTGTTAAAAAAGTTTTCATTTTTTTTCGAATATATGATATTGCAAATCAACATTACTTACCTTTTTGTAACCTCATTACCAAGATGTTTGTTCTTGTATAACTTAATTACCGATTGTATCTTTGCAATACAAAAGTAATAAACTTACTTTAAGTAATAATTGTTTTATCATTAAAAAATAAATTATGGCAAAGAAAGTAGCAGTATTAGTAGTGAACCCGGTGAATGGGTTTGGATTGTTCCAGTATTTGGAAGCATTTTTTGAAAACGGAATCCCGTATAAAACATTTGCAGTTGCCGATACAACGCAAGTAAAAACAAATTCGGGTATCAGTATGCAAACCGATGATGTGGTAGCCAACCTAAAAGGCAAAGAAGACGAATATGATGCCCTCGTTTTTGCCTGCGGGGATGCAATGCCCAAATTCGGCGAAAATGCGGGAAAACAATACAATCAGGACATGCTGGCTGTCATGAAAAGTTTCAATGACAAAGGCAAAATGTTGGTAGGGCATTGTGCAGCCGCCCTGCTTTTCGACAACCTCGAAATCGGCAAAGGGAAAAAAGTAGCGTTGCATCCGTACATCAAATCGGTAGTGAAAAATTGCATCGGAACGGATGAAAAATCGGTTATCGAAGGCAATCTTTACACCGCGCAGACGGAAAATACGCTTTCGGCATTAATGCCTGAGCTTCTGAAAGCGTTCAAGTAGAAAGTCTTATTTGACTTTGTCGGAAGTATTTGAACTTCTGGTAGATAGAAAAGGAGATAACTTCTTCATAACATGAAAGAGGTTGTCTAAAAAGTCTGAAAAGCACGTCATTGCGAGGAGGAACGACGAAGCAATCTCAAAGATTGCTTTGCTGTCGCTCGCAATGACGTGCTTTTAATTGTCATTTCCCATTCGCAATGACGAGTCAAAAATAGACTTTTTGAACAGTCTCTTCTGTTTGTTAAATACAATCCCCTCTCTCGTTTGGGGTATAAGATCGACTTATTTCAAAGCCTTCATCCATGCATTGGCCATCAATTGAGCGCCAGCCAATGAAGCATGTACGCCATCATGTGTCCAGTATACGCCGGGAGCACGTTTCTGGGCTTCGTCAAATACTTTTTGGTAGGGAATAAATACTGCATTAAATTCATCTGCCAACTTTTTAGATGTTTCGCGGTATTGGTCGAACTCCGGATACCATGTATCATCAACTGCTTTTACTTTATTTACAGCAAACGGTTCGCCAATGATAAGTTTCACATTGGGAAAGGCGGCAAGCGTACGTTTGAGCAGGGCGCGGTAATCGTCTTCGTAAGTTTTTACCGTCCCTTTGTAACCACCGGATTTGGTATGCCAGAAATCGTTGACACCGATCAAGATGCTCAGCACATTGGGTTTTAATTCAATACAATCGGTATCCCAACGTTCGGCTAACTGGTATACCTTGTTGCCGCTGATACCCTTGTTGTAAATGGTCAGGTTCTTTTCGGCATATTTGAAAAGCAACTCACCCGCAGCTTGTATCACATAGCCGCTCCCCATCATTGGCGAAGTATTAGGTGTCTTGGTATTCTTGTCACGACCGGCATCGGTAATCGAATCGCCCTGAAATAATACAACATCATCTTTCTGTAAAGCGATTTTCGACGCTTGCGGAATACTCATCGCCGAAGCTACAATATTGGGAATGCTCAACATGGCGCCACCTATTGCTGCCGTTTTCAAAAAATCTCTCCGTGAATTCATGAATTATAATTTGTTTTTAAGATTGAAAATTGTTTGGTATGTGGCAAAGATATGAAAAAAGAGGTATTCAAGTAATGATATCATTGCATAATTATTCGTTGTTTCTTCATCAAAAATCAACAGCAAGAAGGTTTATATAAACGAAGAGCGACCAAACATTATAAACGTTATTTTTGCACTGTGGATGTAAGCAAGATCATACATATGGACATGGACGCATTCTATGCGTCTATTGAGCAGCGCGATTTTCCGGAACTGCGCGGCAAACCGGTCGCTGTTGGCAGGGCTGTGCCTCGTGGTGTAGTGGCGGCGGCCAGTTACGAAGCCCGTAAGTTCGGTGTATATTCGGCTATGCCTTCATTGGTGGCACTACGCAAATGTCCGGAATTGATTTTCCAGCCACACCGGTTCAGAGTATATGAAACCGTTTCGCAACAGATCAACAACATCTTCCACGAATATACCGACTTGGTGGAACCCTTGTCATTAGACGAGGCATTTCTGGACGTCACTGTCAATAAGAAAGGTATTGCGTCGGCTACACAGGTGGCGCTCGAAATCAAGCAGCGAATCCGGGAGGAAACACAATTGACCGCTTCGGCGGGTGTCTCATACAATAAATTTCTAGCCAAGATGGCATCGGATATAAAAAAACCCGATGGCATCTTTGTGATTGAACCACACCAAGCAGTAGCATTTTTGCAATCGTTGGACATTGGTAAATTTTACGGTATTGGGGAGGTTACCGCCAATAAGCTCAGGAAAATGGGCATACGCAAAGGAGCTGACCTGTATGCACTCAGCCTTGACGGTATGATGAAGATATTCGGCAAACGCGGGCTGTTCTTTTATGATATTGTCCGGGGAGTCGATCGCCGCAAGGTGGAACCGGAACGTATCCGTAAGTCTATTAGCGCCGAGAATACCTTCGAAACAGACTTGACTACCCGGTTTGCCGTGATCACTGAACTTTACCGGCTCGAAAAACGTGTCTTTGCTGAAATGCAGGAACTCGATCAAACTGCAAAAACAGTGACATTGAAAATCCGTTTTAACGATTTCCAGACACTCACACGCAGCCGTACAGTGAATAAACCTATCGACAACTACAATACCTTGCAGCAGGTTTCGCGCAGCTTGATCAACGAAGCGCCGATTGAAGGAAAAGGCATTCGTTTGCTGGGTATCGGTGTTTCAAACTTGCACGATAACAACCCAGACGAACCAAAACAGTTGGAACTGGACTTGCATTGGTAAAGTAAAGTTTGTCGCTTCAAAATATCAAAAGCCCCGGTAAACGAATTTCACCGGGGCTTTTACATATACTTCTTATATCTATCTCACACTAAATCCATTTCACCAAGTTGAAATCCTGACGATGCGGTAATGACGGATTTTTGGGGAATATGCGGATCCCGAACTCAAAAGCGCCGGTTTTGAACGGCAGCAACGTTACTTCGTATATTGCCGTACGTCCGCTGACGCCTGCCAATTGGAACTCCTTATGGTCGTAAAGCTTCATCTGGCCGCTTTCTGAGATCATTTCTACAACCAGAAACTCTACCCCGATATCATCGGGCGATAATTCGTTCAGATCGACAGCGACCTCGCATTTGTATTCCTGACCGACCATGATCGGTTCTTTGAGCACATCGGGTGTTTTAGTTGAGAGTACTTCGATGCTTTCCCAACTGCGGAATACTTTCTTTTTCCACGACGACAGGTCTTTGGCCATTTCGTAGTCATTCTTGATCATCTCCATTTTGCGCTTGTAGAGCGGCATGTAATAACGGTTCATATAATCGTTGAACATGCGGGTGGTAGTGAAGTTCGAAGCCACCTTGGCAATGGAGTTCTTGATGTAACGAACCCAACCGGTGGGAACATCTTCGTTGTCGCGGAAATAGTACAAGGGCGCTATTTCGTTTTCGAGGAGGTTATAGATTGTTTCGGCATCCAATTCATCCTGCGCATCGTTGTTATCGTAAGCCGCTTCTTCGGGGAGCATCCAACCGGCATCTTTCGAATAACCTTCGGCCCACCAGCCGTCGAGTACACTGAAATGAAGCACACCATTCATCACAGCCTTTTCGCCGCTGGTACCCGATGCTTCGAGCGGACGGGTAGGTGTGTTGAGCCATACGTCGACACCCGACACCAAATGGCTGGCCAACTCCATGTCGTAGTTTTGCAGGAATACGATCTTACCCATGAATTCGGGACGTTTGGATATTTCCACAATCATTTTGATCAAATCCTGACCTGCTTTATCGGCGGGATGTGCCTTACCTGCAAAGATAAACTGTACGGGCATTTCCTTGTTGTTGACGATGCGTGACAGCCTTGCCAAATTCCGGAACAGCAGGTGCGCCCTTTTGTAGGTGGCAAACCTACGGGCAAAGCCAATCGTAAGTACATTCCTGTTAAATCGTTCGGCCACTTCCACGATATATTTCGGGTTCTGGTAACGCTTTGCAATAGGATTACGCAACCGTTCCTTCATATAGTCGATCATCAACTGGCGCTGGATACTGCGTACACGCCATATTTCCTTGTCGGGAACTTCGTAAATCTTGTTCCAACGGTCTATTTGTAACTGGTGGTTAACAAAGTCGGCACCAAAATATTTCTCATACAGGCGTTTCCATTCCGGTGATGTCCATGTGGGGAAATGCACACCATTGGTAACGTAGCCCACGTTCAGTTCTTCGGGGATGTAGCCCGGCCACATCGTTGCGAATATTTCCTGGCTGACCTTTCCGTGCAGGCGACTTACACCATTGATTTCCTGCGAAAGATTGGCTGCAAGGTAGCTCATCGAGAAACGCTCGTTGGAGTCTGCGGCGTTGAGTTTACCCAAGCCGATGAATTGTTCCCAGGTAATTTTTAATTTGGCTGGATAGTGAGATACGTACATGCGCAGCATTCCTTCGGTGAACGAGTCGTGTCCGGCAGGAACAGGCGTGTGCGTGGTGAATAGCGACGACGAACGTACGATTTCAAGCGCTTCGGCAAAGGTGAGGTTGTTGCGGTGAATATATTCGAACAGTCGTTCCACACCGATAAAAGCTGCATGGCCTTCATTACAGTGGTACACGTCGGCCGTTTCGATGCCTACAGCGCGTAAAGCCCTGATACCACCGATACCAAGCAGGATCTCCTGTTTGAAACGGTTCTCTTCGCCACCACCATAAAGGTGATGCGTGATGGAACGGTCGTATTCGGTATTGTCTTCAAAATCGGTGTCAAGCAGATACAAGTCAATACGTCCCACCTGCACTTTCCAGATACGTGCATAAAGTGTACGCCCCGGGAAAACGATACTGATGGTCTTCCAGTTACCATGCTCGTCACGGATAGGGATAGCAGGTATCTTGGTGAAGTCCTGCGAGTCATGGAAAGCCATTTGTTCGCCGTGCGCCGATATTACCTGCTGGAAATATCCGTAACGATATAGCAGCCCTACAGCCACCATGTTCGCATTCAAGTCGCTGGCTTCTTTCAAATAATCGCCTGCCAGAATTCCCAAACCTCCCGAATATATCTTCAACGAGGTATGTAGCCCGTATTCCATGCTGAAATAAGCTATCTTCGGGTCCTTACGTAATTCCTTTTCCTGCATGTATTTCACAAAACGGTTATACACGCGGTTGAGGTTTGCCATGAATGCGACATTGCTTTCCAGCGCGACTAATTTATCGTAGGGGATCAGGCTAAGGAATACCACTGGATTTTTACCGCTTTCCTTCCAAGCAGCCATGTCGATAGACTCGAATAACTCTTCGGCATCGTCGTTCCAGCACCACCACAGGTTGTTGGCCAGTTCTTCCAATGTTTTCAGCTTTTCGGGTATATTTTTGTTGATCAGCATCCGTTTCCACTTGGGTGCGTCTACCGACTGGTACTTGTCTACCTGTGGGATGTCCTCAATCAGTTCCTTACTGGGTGTATATTGTGTCACTACTTCCTGCGCATCACGTATAGCTATATCGTAGGCTTGCTGGTAATATTCTATAAAATTAGACCACAACGCTATCCGCGATACTTCGAATGCCTCCTCGCGGGCTTCTTTTTCACGGTTGTCGTCGAAACGCGAAAATTCAAAAACGGCGTCGGCAATAGCCGAAATCACTTCTGCGTCGTTGGTATCGGTTCGTTCAATCACACGTACTGCAGTGTTCTCGGCAGGGCCTTTTTCCTTCACCCACAAGCCGAATCCGGCCAGCGTGGTGGTGATGGTAGGCACATGAAATGCCACGCTTTCGAGCGGGGTATATCCCCACGGCTCATAATATGACGGAAATACAGTCAAGTCTAACCCGATCAGCAATTGGTAATAGGCAAGGTTAAAAATGCCATCGTCGCCATAGAGGTAACACGGAACAAAGATCACTTTTACCTTCTCGCCGGTATTATTGGTCAGTCCCGAATTCTTGATTTCACGCAAAGTAGGGTCAAAGTCGGCGTCGTGCAGGTTGTGGGTCAGTATCTTGCCATTGGTGTTTTTTTCTTCAGGGTTATTGAGGATGCTTTGCAAATCCTTACGTGGGCCATAATGGTTGGCTGGAATGAATACGAAAGCAATCACTTCGCGGTCGAGTGAATCCTTTTTCTTCAATTCGCCCAACGACTTGACAAAAATATCGATACCCTTGTTTTTGAACTCGTAACGGCCGCTGATCCCGATAAACATCGGGTTTTCGCTTACATGCCCGAACAGGGCTTTTGCCACATCTTTCATCCGGTCGCGGGCTGCTTTGCGGCTTTTGGTGTATTCGGCTTTTTGCGGAACGAAAGAATCTTCGAACCCGTTGGGCGTCACAAGATCTACATCTTTATCTAAGAAATGAGAACATTCTTTGCCAGTGATTTCGCTTACCGTGGTGAAACAGTTGGCATGCCGCGCCGATAGTTTTTCAAGCGATTGTTTTGCAATGACATTGAATTCGGTCGCTCTCATTTCGGGGTTGTAGGTCGTCATTGATCCGTACAACGGCAACAAATTACCGGCGATGGAACGGCCTAATACCGTGGCGTGTGTTGTAAATGCCGTAGCAATCTGCGGCATGGACATACGCAGATGTAACAAACCGGTACCGGTCATCCATTCGTGGAATTGTGCCAGAACGGTATCGCGTATGGTAAGGTTAAAACGGACGAAACTTTCGATGACTTTGCCCGCTGCATATCCGAACAGGGCAGGTTCTACATAATCCCACTGGCCTGAAAGAGAATCAAGTTTAAATGTTTCCCAGAATTTGGAAAATATTGCATCTTTTTGAGGTGTAAACGACTGAAAATCGACAATGACCGCGATGGGGTTACCGGAAATGTTCCAGCGTCCAATACGGATATGTAAACCTTCTTCACCTGCCTTAATCTTCCATGATTTAAACAACTGGGGATCTTCCAAAAATTCCGGATTTTCTGATGTGTCGCGCCATACATCGGGACCGATCAATATATAGTTACTTTTGTACTCGTTGACTAACGTTAACGCTTTGGTCGAGATAACCGTATGTATGCCACCTACTTTATTACATACTTCCCAACTCGTTTCAAAGATGTAATCAGGTTTTAACAAGTTTGTATCCATTATATTTCTGAATATTATAAATTAAAGTTCATTCTAAGTAAACGAAAAAAAACGCCCAAAGTTACAAAAATCTAATAGAAAATCTTGGGTGAAATCAGTTTTTAGCTTTGTTTTCAACGAGAAACCTTTGTATTGTCATAGAATCAAACGTTTATTATACCTCTCACCATCAAGTTTTGTGCATTTTTATCGGATATTTGGCACAAAACTTGACAGTGCGTAGTATAGATTATATTGTTGAATGAAAACCTTTCTCAAAATATTAGGATTCATTTTATAGATTCTGTTTCAATGTCGTTTAGTTAAGGAATTGGGATTGTTCGGCTGAGGCAGAGCCTCAGCCGAACGCTTAACTAAACGACATTGGATTCTGTTTCGAGTTTGATGGATACTAATAATACGAATAAAACATCAAAAGCCGCACAGAATTCCATGCGGCTTTTTACCTCTTACTTATTACCTTTTACCTATTGCCACCAACTATACCTTCGGCGCCCAGCCTTTCTCATATTCCCTTCCCCAAAGCTGTTGTGCCGCTTTGTTGTTGAGGATATGACCGTTCTTGGGGTCGATGTTAAGGGTCTGCTGCGTGCGCCACGAGATATTCCCCAATTGCACCAGTAAAGTGCTCCGGTGGCCGATTTCGCAGTCGGCATTCGGCTTTTTGTTGTTCCGGATACAATCCAGGAAGTTGGCCACATGCATCTCGTCTAAGTTGGCGCCTGCACTTACCGTATTGGTGGTATCCTCGCTGTCGGTTGCATCCTTGCTATCCTTGATAACTTTTCCCGATTTGTCATACACAGTATAGGAATTTCCTCCGGGATTGAAGATCGTTCCGTTCTCGCCATAGAACATAACCCCGCGGTCGGCTCCTTCCACCTTGAACTTGTTGCAACTGCGGTTTTCCCATACGATCAGCTTGTTCTCGGGAAATTCGATGGAGATGGTTTGTGTGTCGGGTGTTTCCCAGTCATCCTTGTAGGCGTAACGGCCACCCATCGACGATACCCGACTGGGAAACTCCACACCCAAACCCCAACGGGCCACATCCACTTCGTGGGTGCCATTGTTGAGCGCTTCGCCAGTGCCCCAGTTCCAGAGCCAGTGCCAGTTGTAGTGGATCAATCCTTCCCGGTAGGGCTTACGCGGGGCGGGTCCCTGCCATAAATCGTAGTCCAGCCATTCGGGAACACTGCCGTCCTTCAGGTGAAGGGGCCCACGGGCGTTGGTGTACCATGTCTTGGCCATATATACATTACCAATGATACCCGAACGGATATCGGCCATCATCTGTATCAGGCCCGTGCCTGAACGACGCTGGCTACCCATCTGCACGATACGGTTGTATTTGCGGGCGGCCTGCACCACCATTTCGCCTTCTGCAGGGTTGTGGCTGATCGGTTTTTCCACATATACATGCTTGCCCATGGCGCATCCGATGATGGCGCCGGGTGCATGCCAGTGGTCGGGGGTGGCATTCACCAGCACATCCACGCCCTTGTCGGCAAGAGCCTTGCGGAAGTCTTTCTCACCCTGTGGTTTGCGGGATTGTATCTTGGCTATATCGTTGATGGTTTTGTTCATCGCCCTTTCGTCCACATCGCTGATGTAACCGATTTCGCAATCGGGCATTTTGGCAAACAGCTTAGCTAAATGGTTGCCACGGCCGTTAACGCCCATGACGGCTACTACTATTTTATTGCTGGGTGCGCCGTTGGCGAATACCGACGGCATAGCCAATCCCGAAAGTCCGATCCCGGCAGCGGCTAATCCCGTATTTTTGATAAAGTCTCTTCGATTGATTGACATTATATGAAAATTAAAAGATTAAAAATTAAGATTTTTTAAGTGACTGAATAAAACCACCCCAAAGTTCATCAACTGTCATTCCGGTCGAATCTTTGAAAAACTCAACGGTATACTTTCCGTCACGACAAGCGGAATTCAGCCTTTTGATAAATCCTGCGTCCTTTGTCCTAACGATCCAATCGAAAAAAGCACCGGTTGTCCGGTAACTGTCGGTGTATTTTGCTTTTTCGGGATTGACGCGGCATGTTTTGTCGCCATTTCTTTCGTAGAAAAAGAACCGGAGATAATCCGCAATACCTTCGGTTACCCAACTCGGCACGCGATGCTTGTACGCCTGAACGATGTGGATCAGTTCATGTACGACCATTCCGAGGTCATCGGGATGTTTTTCGATCCAGTCGGCCGAAATAGTAACTGTTCCCCCTGAGGCATAAGCTACTCCATCCATGTGTTTGAAAACGATTTTCAGCGAATCGGCCGGTTTGAACCCTTCACTGTCCAGCGCCGCAATAAGGAAAGGATATTGCTCTTTGGCAATTGAGGCCGCCTTTTCAGCCCACTCCTGGGTTTCGGTCGCCGCCGTACAATCAACGGTAACCTTCAATGGAGGCAGAGGCTGCGCAACAAGGTACGGGACGGAAAAGAACAAAACGATAAAAAATACGATATACTTCATGTTGTTGTTATGAATTATGAGTTACGAGTTACAAGTTACCGTGTTTTACTTCCCGTCACTTGTCACTCGTCACTTGTCACTATTTCAATATTCTGATTTTGATGTTACGGAATGATACCACATCGCCATGGTCCTGAAGCAGGATAGACGACTGGGCCGGCGTTGAAAAATCCTTGTTGCTTTTGTACTTGCTACCGGCGATCAATGCCTTGAAAGCATCGCTGCCACGCTCGTACGTAACGATTTTCTTCCCGTTGAGCCAGTGTTCCACATGGTTACCTTTGGAGATGATACGGGCATTGTTCCATTCGCCTACCGGCTTGTCTTTCTTGCCTTTTGGAGCAATCAGGTCGTACAATGCACCTTGCAGCCGATTGCCGTCCTTTCCCAGCTTGGCATCGGGGTGTACATCGTCGTCAAGTATCTGGAATTCACATCCCAGGTTGCTCCCGGGCAGAATGAAGTACTTGATGCCGCTGTTGGCTCCTTTAGTGATACGGAAGTCAAGCGACAATTCGAAGTCGGAGTATTGCCCTTCGGTGATGATGTCGCCACCTTTGCCCGCTGGATCAACGGATAGCACCCCGTTTTCGATCACCCAACCTTTCGTGGGAAACGGCCCGCCTTTGTAGCTTTTCCAGCCGGCGGCGGATTGCCCGTCGAACAGAAGAATCCAACCCTGTTTCTTTTCTTTCTTCGATAGGGTAGGGAGTTGGGCAAAGGCAAAACTAAAACATATCAATACTGAAATACCTGTAAGAATAATCTTCTTCATACAAAAAAACAATTAAATTTTATGGTACTAAAATAGAAAAATTGTGCGAAGTTACATGATCCTCTTTATAAAAACCTCGGAGAAGTTAAATCTCTCCGAGGTTTTGTAAATATTTTCAAAAAAGAAACTGTTGTTTTTCGTTAAGGTTGCTCAGATTTATAACCCAGGAAAAACCCGGAAAGACATGCTGCGCTATTGTTGGCCGTATCCCATATGGTAAGCTCTACCTTTACATAGCGATAAGTACATTTTGGAAAATCATATGTACCTGTTTTTTTAGGTGTTAACGGCGGTTTGGGGGGACTGGCTGCCATATCGCGGAAGTCAACTTCCCTTATGAGCACCCATTGGGTATTGTCAGGATCGGGAACATTACTTGTAGGGTTATTATACGTGTCTTTTAATCCCAGGTATTCATTAGCCCCATAAAGCTTTAACCCCCACCACATCAATCCTTGGACATCATTTCTATGAAGCCAGGACATGGTATTGAAAAGTGTTGTATACTTCATGTCAACTACAAAATATACCGGCCGGCCGCCATTTTTATTATTTTCTGAACCACCGGTAGATTTGCCGGGTTTTGACATTGACAAAAACGATACTGTTTCTCCATCCAAATGAGCATTATAATCTTTGACATTTTTGGGATTACCATCCTTAAAACCGTCATTTGCCGGCTTAATGGATGTGTAGGTACAATTCCAATGATTATAGGTACATTCGATAAGATCACCACTCAGCGTGTTGAAATTCTTTTCATTCGTAGGAACTTCCGCACCCGATCCGGGAGGTGAGTAGATAGAATATATGGAAATGGGCTCGCCGTTTTTAATACCGGATAATAGGGTGATCTCTTCATTCCTTAATACATGAACCTCTGCCGGTACGGGATTGTCCGGATCCGAATAGTCGGTGTATTTAACAACGGAATAAATTTGTGTCGGGTCGGATTCCGCTTGCCAAAAAACCGTGGCGCCGTTCGTCCAGCCTACCCTTGCTACACCCCTGCGTCTATCTTTACACCAATCTATATACGTCTGCTGATTAAGCGTTTGCATGCTATACGTACGTTTAAGGTCTATGGTGTCAATAATGGGCGTCTCACCTAACAACGGTATCACCCGGACGTAAACATCGACCGAATAGTCCGAATCGCCTTCCAGGTTTTGCATGTTAAAGTTTATTTCGTCATCTTTATGTACAGAGCCTGTTCTCTCCATACCGTCTTTATCCTTATATTCGTATTTTATACCGACATACTGTATCATTGGAGTGGAAATATCCAACCAACTAAGCGTTGACGAAAATGGAGAAGGAGAAATTTTGGGATCAGGAACATCGTCGTACTTTTCGATATCGAATTCGGTAAACGGCACCTCGGCTATTTCCTGAGGTACAGACTTGTTCCCGAATTCATCGAGCGTGTACACCGTAAAACGGTAAAGTCTCGGCTCAGTGAGACCGGTGATGCTCACCCATGAGCAAACGGAGTCCCATACACGAGGTTCGGTTTCGCCATAAATTTCCACTACTGTTTTTGTTGCTTTACCCATGTTGATTTTGCTGGCCGGCAATCGACCTGCCTTGAGCAGCTCAAGTTCTATCCGATTGTACCCTACCTTGGCAATAATGGTATCGAACTTGGCAGGATACACTTTTTCTTCGTTGGCGTAGTCGGTGATATTGTCATATCCCTTCTTGCACATGGTCATGCATGCTACCACCATCATCAAAAATATTACTTTTTTCATGATCAATTGTTTTAATGCGATGAATATATTAGTCATCAAATTACTTGTTTTTATCTGCTTTGCGCCCATACAGGGTCACTTCGGACAGACAATTATGATCTGCATTTCCGTACGGGATACCGTTTGTGGTGACAAATCCAGACAGGGCTTCGTAACGGAACCAACGTACCGGCTTTGTAAATTTGGGTTCATCCGGATACATGTACGATTCATCGCCATTCAGACCTACTTTGGGATATTCAGGACCTGCCAATCCCTGGGGAATAGGAATATAATGTTCCGAAAGGCGTACCCAGATACCCTTTACTTTTTCGCCATATATATCCCATTCTCTGTTGCCCGGTTGATCTTCATCCAAGATCCACAAGCTGAAGTGACCTACGTTTTCGGCTCTGTACAGGTTACGACGAGGGTCGCTATCCGTCATATCGTGCCGTTGGTGGGTGATGATACGGCTTAGTTCGTAATATTCGCCCAAATCAATGATCAAATTCCACACATTGCCGTCCTTTGAATTACCGGTACGCCCCCTGGCTCCGGCATGCATGTAATTACTCATACCGTCTTTCCGGTCGATGACGTCGTCTATGACACGGTCTATCCTTCCGTTGTGGCTATCGCCGAAACACATGGGTATCCAGTCAATCGAATCGTTTGTTTTGGGTAATTTCCAGATCATATCGCCAGCTGCGGTTTTCTTGGGAAGTTTTATATCCTCCAACAACATGAGGTTTTGCAGGTTGAGGTGGTCGGTAGTATTACCATAGATATCCTCTACGCGTATTTTCATGTTGATCGGCTCATTGGGTAAATCACGGACAAATTCCCGAACCGAATCACTGTTGGATGAATAAACCAGTCCCACCTGTTTATGTATTCCTCCCGAGTTAAAGTCCACATCGACAAATACATTCACCGTCTGTTCAATATCATTTTTCCAGTCGACACATAAAGCGCCAAAGCCCGGACGTACAACGATACTTTTTTTCACATGCCAAATTCCTGATGTTAGTGGCTTGACGGTAACAGGTACGGCATTGGATCTGTTACCCGCCCGTGTTTCGGCGTACAGGTTAAAAGTATATTCCACCGTATCGCCCATCCCGTATACATCCAGGGAATCCTTGAAATAAGAAGCCGAAAATTGGAAAGTCTTACCATTGTTCGCTTTAATTTCAGCAATCACCTGTAAGAGCTGTTCATCCTTCGGTAGCTTGTAGAAAACACGTGCGCCGCCATACAAAGGTTTTGTCCTAAGCACAACCGGTTCTTCCGGAATAGTAGTATCCTTGGAACTGATTCCGAACCGTCCTTCTTCCTTGCAGGCTTCAAAAGCAGCCATTGCAAAGACTATAATCATTAAATATCTAAAAATCTTCATATTGTATTCAATTTGATTAAATTAATCATTAACTATTTACCATTAATCATTAACTATTATTTCCATCCCGGATTTTGTATCAGCCCTCCCTGGATATTCATTTCGCTGGTGCTTATGGGCCACAAACAGTTGGTAATGGTGAAATTACGAAGTTGTTTCAACTGCGGCCCGGATCCCATTTGTTCGGATAGTTCAGCGCCAAGCGGATTCCAACCATATACCGGTTGCGAAAATTCCTTTGGCGCCCTTTTGTGTCGAAGCATATCGTAAAACCGGCTTCCTTCAAAAGATAATTCAATCCCCCTTTCTTGGAGGATGATATCCCGAAGTCCACTCTGATCCAAATGCTTGTTGGGCGTACGCGCCTTGCCTGATGTACCCCATGATTCTTCTACATTGGGGATACCCGCCCTTTGCCGTACCTGGTTCAACAAGTCGTAAACTTTCTGGGACGGACCTTCATATTCGTTCAAAGCTTCGGCTTTCATCAACAAAAGGTCGGCGTAGCGGATGAGGGGATAAGGATAACGTTGCAGACGTGTCCAGTTGCCCGAATAGGATTCGGGGTGTACAAACTTCTGAATACCGATACAGGTTTCGAAATAATCCTCTTTTTTCCTCCAGTTTTCTTTCCCTCCAAATTGATAAACTGGGTTTTTCCCTTCTCTTTTTAAAGGCTGGTCTTTAGCAGTACTTTGGTACATATTCAAGGGTATCAAAAAGTAATGCCCCCGCCAGTAACTTCCGGTGACTCCCAGATTGGCATAAAAACGCAACTCGCGATTCCTGTATATATACATGGATTCGATGTCGGGTTGCATAATTCCTGCCCATTGGTCATAATCAGGATTCGACTCCTCCGGTACATCCCATTGGGTATATTTGTTACTGGCATAAAAGTCGAGATCTTCGCTTAATGGCAATCCGTTTTGGGTGTAGTACCTTTCGACCATTGCGTAGGTAGCGCACAATACTTGATTCGCATGATTTTCACAATCGTCATTATCCCCCCAATAACCGGCGGGTGCACCATATACTGTCTGCATCACTTCCCAGAAACGTACCTGAGACCTGCTATGCAACATATTTCGACCGCCTGCTCCTTCACCATTGTTTAACTGAATATCGGAATATCCCCAAAGTAATTCCTTGTTCCACGGGGTAATGATCAACATTCTCAAGTCGTACAGCGTTTTCATCCGTTGTCCGTTACGATCAAAAGCATCCCTGTCGAACCGGTATGGTTCACCTTCGAAGGTATATAAACCCTTATGGTACTCGTTACAAAGTTCTAGCGCATCGTCGCAGGCATCGATCACTGCCTTCCATTTTTCCGGATCGTAGGTCTGCGGGAAAAAATGTTTCTTGTCATGATCCAAAAAGGTAGAGTAATAATCAGTATTGCCATTATAAAAAGGACTTGCCCTGAAGAGCAACACACGGGCCTTGATGGCTTTGGCGCCAATCTGGTCTATTTGTCCGGCGTCCTCTAAAACCGCCTGCTCCTTTAAGTGCGGGATGGCTTCATCCATCGCCTTAATAACATAATCAAAGCATTCTTCGAGTTTCGAGCGGTCCACATACAATTCTTCTTTAGTCGCATAGAGCGAAATACTCTTGTCCCTAATCACAATAGGACCATATTGCTGCATCAGCAGGAAATGATAATACGCCTTCATGAATTTTACCTGTGCGCTCCAATCCGTTCTTTCTTCATCGGTCATGTCAACTGCAAAATGAATATGCTCTAAAAAAATGTTACATTGCCTGATGCCTTCATACAGCGACAAACAGCCATAGCCACCAGACCAATAACCCAGAATCGGGGATTGTTCGCTATTGAAACCCCTCATAACACGCATCCCAAGATATCTGGTAGCATCAGTTTCCAAAAGTTTTTTTCCAAAATACTCGTCACCTAAAATCCAGGGAGAATAGTCGGCGTTAATGACGATGGGCAAATAACTGTATACCTTGGATAAACCATTCCATGCGCTTTCCCTGGTTCCATAAATGGTTTCCAATGTTTCGGTATCGTCCGGTACTACTTCCAGATATTCTTTACAAGATGATATGGTAAAGACGGCTAAAATCGAAAAAATGATTATTTTTTTCATCATTGTCTATATTATGTGTTAAAATACCAAGTGAACTCCTAAATTAAATTTCCGGTTGAGCGGATAACCCAATCCATTACGTCCCTGTTCGGGATCCCACAATTTAAACCGGCTGAGAACAAAGAGGTTTTCCCCTGAAAAATATACCCTCAAATTTGAAATGTGAAGTTTTGGGATACCGGGAATATTGTAACCCACTTCAAGGGTTTTCAACCTGAGGAAAGAGTTGTTGCGCAGCCACCACGATGATTGTTGATTATTATTACTCATATAACGTGTCGACAAACGGGGCCAAAAAGCATGCACATTCGGATTGGTCTCACTCCAATAGTCACGGGCAACAATCTTCAGTGAATTCCGCCGGTTCATCAAAGGAGCAATACCCTCTGTGTTGTCATCACCACCGCCAGTACTGGGATTAATAAAAAAGGAGACTTGTGCATTACCTTGGAAAAAGAAGGAGAAATCGAATCTCTTGTATCCGGTCGACAGACCGAAACCAAACTGCATCTGGGGTGTCGTAGGCCATCCCATCGGCACCTGGTCTTCCGAATTGATGATCCCATCGCCATTGACATCGTTGTACTTGATGTCGCCTGCCATATAGTCGCCGTCAAACTGTTTGGGCGAGTTAGCTACTTCCTCATCATCCACAAAAAGCCTTTCGGCAACCAATCCCCATTTTTGTGTTGTGGAGTATCCAATCTGACTCCTGTAACCATCCCTGTAATTCGGTTCATCCTTTTCAAGGATTTTACTGACGGCATAAGTGAAATTACCGCGTCCGGTGATCCAGAAATCTTTATTAAAATTATGCTGGATATCCACAGAACCATCAATACCTTTGGATTCAACCCTACCCGAATTGGTCTTGATGGCCACTTCAAAACCTGCACTGTGCGGGTAATTTTTACGTTCTTCGTAAATATTGTCCCTCTTATCCATGAAAGCATCTACATGAATCTTAACCGCTTCATTTTTGAGCAATCCTAATTCCAGCCCCAGGTTGTATTTGTTGGACACTTCCCATGAAATATCAGCATTGGGATAACGTGAAATACTGTAGCCCGGATACCAGTTCAGGAAATCATCGCCAAATGTGTAAGCTCCTCCTCCCCTGTTAAATTGCGAAAGGTAGAAGAACCGGCCGCCGCGTCCGTCAAGGGCATCGTTTCCTACCCTGCCCCAGGTAAACTTCAATTTAAGGTTACTGATGATATTTTTATCAACAGTCCAGAATGGCTCGTTGGTAACCAACCATCCGGCGCCAATAGACGGAAAGAAGCCGAACGCTTTGTCGGAACTGAACTTTTCCGAACCGTTGTATCCGAAAGCAAATTCAAGGAAATAACGTGAATCGTATCCATAAGTCGCCCTACCTGAAATACCCAGATTCCTTTCGGGTAATGTCTCAAAAATGGAAGTGTTTTTACCATTGGTTAATATTTTATTTTTCGCCATACCTACTACCATAGCGCCGACATTGTGTTTATTGAATTTACGTTCCCAATTGAAACGCAATTCGAAATTAAAATCTCCGTCGGAATCGTTACCCGGAATGACATTTCCCAACTTATTACTGGTGTTGGTCGGGTTCAGGCAGTACAATTTGTATTCGCCGGTAACCATATTATAACTGTCCATTCCATAATAAAACGGTTCATATGATCTTTTACTGGTACTCTTACTCCAAGTTGCGGCAGAAGCTTTGAACTGCATTTTCAGACCTTCGGTGATAGCGTCAAGATCCTGCAACAGAGTGGCCTGTGCCAAAATTCTGCTCTCATTGCGCGATTCGTATCCACGTACCATTTCGGCAAACGGGTTTGTTTTTCGGATCTGGTTGTTATCAAAAGCGGCACCAAAGAGGATATGGTCGGCATAAAGATGCGCTTCGTCCGGCTCGTATATCACAGGGTGGTCAACCGGGTTGGCCCGCATAACATAATAGTAAATATCCTTGGCAGATGTAGCCGGTCCGTTATATGATTCGAAACGTCCCTGAATGCGGGTGTCTAACTTAGTGGTCGAAGTCAATTTTAATATTACATTGTTACGGACATGTACGCGATCGATGGTGATGTTGTTGTTGAAATTATTCATATCGGCTACTTTCAACAATCCGTTGTCGTGGTCGTAACCGCCCGCCACATAGTAGGTAGCCACCTGCCCGCCACCCGATACGTTGATATTGGCTTTGGTATTGATGGTATAATTATTAAACAGTTCATTGTACCAGTTTACATCGGGATATATCATCGGATTCTCGCCCCGGGCAGTCGATTGTATCTTTTGTTCACTATAGAAAGGAATAGCTTCCGGATTGCGGCTAACCAACGCTTCGTTATACATCCTCATGTACGACACACCGTCCAACACTTCTTTGGTCCGGGTTGGCGTGGCCAGATTCACATCAACCCTGGCACTGATCTTGGGCGCTCCTTCACGTCCAGGCTTGGTAGTAACTATGATGATACCGTTGGCGCCACGTGCTCCATAGAGAACAGATGCCGAAGCATCTTTCATCACTGAGAAACTTTCGATATCGTCGGGCTGCAAACGCGCCAAATCGTCCTTGGAAGCCTCAAAGCCGTCAATCAGGATCAATGGGTTAGACCGTTCTCCTTCGAAAGATGAAACGCCGCGTACAAAAAATTCGGCATTGTCGGCACCCGGTTCGCCGCTGGTCTGGTACGAAATCAACCCTGCGACTCTTCCCGCAAACGCAGTGGTCAAGTTGGACGATGGTACTTTCAAATCAGCTACTTTCACCGTTTCGATAGATGAAACAACGCTCTCCTTTTTTTGCGTACCGAATGCCACAATGGTTACCTCGTCTAATTCGTTGGCTTGCGGTTGAAGTTTTACATCAATCTTCCGTTGGTTTTCAACGGCAATCATAACGACTTGATAGCCGATAAAAGAGAATTGCAGAATATCGGTGGCCTTTACGCTGATAGAATAAGACCCGTCGGTGTCGGTGGATACTCCCCGGGGACTCCCTTTTACCTGGATCGTAGCGCCGGGCATGGGATCACCATTCTCGTCGGTGACTGCACCGGTAACTGTAACATTGCCCTGCGCAAATAATGAAAATACACAAAAAAATAACACACTCACAGTAAACAATATTTTTTGAAATGTGTTCTTAATAATTGACTGGTGTTTGTTCATATTAATTTTTATTAAAAAGGTAGCAAAAGATTGTATGAAAAAATGATTATATCATGACTTTCGTGCACACACAAGGTAAAAAACACTTGCCGTGTACGCGCACGGAATAATACATTGAAACCTTATCCTTTTACAAAAATTTGCTAAATAAATTTATCTTGATCATATTTTTTGATGAAATCAAAATTCATCAGAAGTCGACGAATGGTCGAATAGTTTCATAACATCATCACTTTATTTATTATTCATAGGCTTCAATCTTTAAAGAGTAAATAAATCAGGTTTCAGTATATGTCTTGGTATAGACAAAAAAAGCCACAACATGGCGAAAACCATATTGCAGCTTTATATAAAATTCGAAGAAAGTTATTGCTCTCTCTCTCTCTCTCTCTCTCTCTCTCTCTCTCTCTCTCTCTCTCTCTCTCTCTCTCTCTCTCTCTCTCTCTCTCTCTGCAATAGCCATGCCAAAGCCACTGTTATTAGGGCCCACAGGCATAAACGATATGTTGGAAAAAGGATACAAAATGCTTTAAGATTTATTGATAATAATCCCGGTACAAAATTAGGAAAAAGTTTTTTAATTATGTAAACATAATGAGTCCATTTTATGGATATTTGATGAAGAGTTATAAAAGGCAGATGAATGGATAAAAAAACATGACAATTGCCGGAGAAAACATGATATGGTTTATTTGTTTGTCGCACTTGGAGTTAAATTTTGATTGATTCTTTATAAGGCAAGCTTTTCTTCTCCAATTGAGTAGAAGAGGCGGGATTAATTTCCGATTTACCCGAAGCTGCAGACTATTCCCTATATGCCGGATGATACGATCCCGGGTGTGTTCATCTGCCCGGCGGCTTTTATACAAGATGTTGTATCATATTGCTCAACAGTGAATTTATACCACCAAGTGATCAATCATGCACGGTATACAACAAAAGACAGCCCACGTGGGCTGTCTTTTGTTGTATGTGTGTCAGAGAAAGGAGGTTATTTACAGTCCTGTATTTCGTATGGGAAATACATCCATAAGTTTCCTTTGTTGGATAATATTCCTTCGCCCCAAGCTTGTGCATTACCGCCCTTCTTTGTTGGTATTAAATGCGCATACGCTCCGATCCAGATTTTCCCGTCAACGGCTAATGCCCTAACTTGGTCCATCGGAATATCATAGCTGGTGCGATCACCGCTTGCAAGCGCATGACCTTTATCGGTATTTTGTTGGTTCGGTGCAACACTGGGTATATATACGGCAGCGGTTTTTACATTCCAGTCGGCCGAAGTTTCGTATTTGACGGTCAGGAATTCACCATCGTTGCTAACCGTTACCCATCCGCTCTCTTCCTTAAACTCGTGGCCGGCATTTCCCGACATCAGTCTCACCTTGGTTTCTTCGCCGCAATATTCTGTTTGGCATTTGTCACCCAATAACCATAAGAGGGCTTCGTCGCATTCGCAGGTATAGGCGATGAGGTTATTGCTGCCCCTGCTGTCCAGGTTGTCGCCAATTAAGAAGACGAGGTCATTGAAATCCTGGTCACTTGTGGTACTGTAAGCTGAGTTTAAGTCTTCGAAGCCAATCACTAGGTCACCGCAAGCGGTCTGTCCCACAACATGTGATATCGCACCGTCTTTGTTCACATCCCTGTCGGTAGCAATAAAGATGGGGTTGTTGTCCTTCATCTGCACATTGGGCAACTTTGTCCGATTTTTACCAATACTATACGCGTCACCGCCGGCATTGGGCATCACGCAAAACCCGATCACTGTACCTGGTTTGAATTTTTTGCCATTATTGTCACTCAGTTTAAAAGTTGTTCCGAATTCCAGGTCCTTGGTGTGGTCATAAATAATATTCTTGAAATGAATACCTTTTTTAGTAGACCTATAAATCTGGTTAAGAATAACTTCAGAATCAACGTACTCCTTAGCCGGATCGTAATAATAATATCCCAGTACATTGTTGAAGGCGGCTACATTGCCTACATAAGTTACATATACAAACGATTCTTCGCTTCCAATTTGAATACCACTCGGGATCAACCTACCGTTGTCTGCGAAAAGGTCGGGTAAACGCGGCGGTAATGCAACACCCTCGAGCAGGAGATTCAACTTCCCGTTATCGCCCATCCAGTCGGCCCGGTTACCCAGGTCTCTTTTATCCTGGCCAACCACAACTTCTTCGGCGTATTTTACCCCTGCTTCATCTTCCTCCATGGGAGAAACAACATCTTCTTTCTGGCAGCTTACCAGCATACTTGCTCCTGCAAAAAAGCAAGCAATCATTTTAACAAAATTCACTTTCATCGCTTTTAAAAATTTAAAAATTATTATTTTATGATGCAAATGTAAGGGGACGACTTTGTATCGTTTATTATTTTTGACAAGCATTATTTTTTTATTGACCAATAAAGTATTATTTCTGATTTAGTGTTGTCATTCATCTGTAAAAGCATGTATTTTAGTGGTCAAAATGCATATTTTATGGTTGATTGGCGTTCGTTTATCTTTTAATCGTATTTTTACCAAAGTTTTTATCATCACAAAACCTTGAACATATATGTATAGGACAAATACTTGCGGAGAATTAAATATCAGCCACGTAGGCCAACAGGTAACCCTTGCGGGATGGGTACAACGTACACGCGACTTGGGCGGCCTCACTTTTATTGACTTGCGCGACCGCTATGGAATTACCCAGTTGTTTTTTAATATGGAAACGGATGCAACGCTTTGTAACGAAGCCCGGTCGCTGGGACGCGAATACGTGATACAGGCCGAAGGAGCAGTTGCAGAACGAAGCAACAAGAATTCAAAAATACCTACGGGCGAAATAGAGATCATTGTAAGTAGGTTAACCATACTGAACAAAGCCGCGTTACCGCCTTTCACCATCGAGGACGAAACCGACGGTGGCGATGAGTTGCGGATGAAATACCGCTACCTGGACCTCCGCCGGAGTATTGTCCGTAGTAATCTGGAATTGCGTCACCGGATGGCACAGGAGACCCGGAAGTATCTGGATGGCCAGCAATTCCTTGAAGTGGAAACACCGGTGTTGATTAAATCCACGCCCGAAGGAGCACGCGATTTCGTGGTGCCCTCGCGGATGAATCCCGGGCAGTTTTATGCATTGCCGCAATCGCCGCAAACATTCAAGCAGATATTGATGGTAGCCGGTTTCGACCGCTACTTCCAGATCGTGAAATGTTTCCGTGATGAAGATTTGCGCGCCGACCGCCAACCCGAATTTACCCAAATCGACTGTGAAATGTCGTTTGTCACCCAAGATGATATCCTTAACACCTTCGAAGGCTTGGTACGCCACCTGTTCCAGGCCATTAAAGGTGTCTTGTTCGACCAGCCGTTTCAGCGCATGACCTTCGAGGAAGCGATGAACAGCTACGGTAATGACAAACCCGACCTGCGTTTCGGGATGGAAATACATGAACTGACTGCGCTTGCACAGGGAAAAGGTTTCAGTGTATTCGACAATGCCGAATATGTTGGTGCAATATGCGCATCCGGATGCGCCGCATATACCCGCAAGCAAACTGACGATCTAACCAATTTTGTGAAACGTCCGCAGATTGGGGCACAAGGATTGATATACGTTAAATTCAATAGTGACGGAAGCGTACAATCGTCAGTTGATAAGTTTTTTACCGCCGACCAGTTGAAAGAATGGGGTAAGGCGTTCGATGCCCAACCTGGCGACCTGATATTGGTAATGGCCGGAAAACGGAAGAAAACACTGGGACAACTTAGCGAACTAAGGCTCGAAATGGGAACCCGTTGTGGCCTACGCGACAAAAATGTATTTGCACCACTGTGGGTGGTTGATTTCCCGTTGTTTGAATGGGATGAAGAAACACAACGTTTCTATGCGATGCATCATCCCTTTACTTCGCCTAAACCAGAAGACCTCCAATATTTTGATACCGATCCCGGCCGCATCAGGGCTAATGCATACGACTGTGTGATGAATGGCGTGGAACTTGGCGGTGGTTCCATCCGTATCCACGACGAAAAGCTGCAACATACCATGTTCCGGACATTAGGTTTCACACCCGAACAAGCAGAATACCAGTTTGGGTTCCTCATGAACGCCTTTAAATACGGTGCACCGCCACATGGAGGTATTGCATTCGGGTTCGACCGCCTGGTATCGATGTTTGCCGGATTGGACAGTATCCGCGATGTGATTGCTTTTCCTAAAAACAATGCCGGTCGCGACGTGATGATTGACAGCCCGGCGCTGATTTCCGACGAGCAGTTAAAGGAACTCGGTATTACGATTGTGCCGGAAACAAAATAACCGGATAAATTGTTGATGAATGTGCTTCATTGACAATTTTCGGAATTGTCAATGAAGTAAAATTTATACAAATCGCAATAATTTTGTGAAAACCATGAAAAAAACAGTTGTCATTTTGTTGATATTGTTCGGTTTGCAGTTCTCCTTGCAAGCACAGGACGTCATTGTCCGTAAAGATGGTTCCCAAATTCAAGCCGTGGTTATCGAGATCGATTCCAGGCAGGTTAAATATAAACGTTTTGATAATCAGGATGGACCAATGTATAGCGAAAGCAAGAACCGTGTGCGGAAAATAAAATATGCCAACGGCTCAGAAGATATTTTTGCAAAAGAAAACATTGTATGGATCCAGGATGAAGAAGGCGCTTATAGGCAAATACCTGCACCGACAGCACGGAAAGAAAAAAAAGTCCGTTATTCCGGTTCGGTCGAAATTTCTCCATTCCTGGGATTCGACTACATGAATAAAGACAGTTATTACCGTGGTAACGGATTGTATGTTGCCAAACCGGATGGTTATGCAGGAGTATCCTTTACCACTACCCACGGTATACAACTTCTGGATAAATACTTTTTTGGCGCAGGGATTGGCCTCAATGTCATATCAATATCGGAAAATGCAGTACACATCCCGGTTTATACAACTTTCCGGATGGATTTATCCCGGGCGCAGGCGCGTCCGTTCGTCGATTTTTCGTTGGGTATGCAAGTTGGCTGGTTCGACTCCGATGAAACTTATGTCTATGACGGCCATTATGTCTCGAATGCCACTATCGGATTGTGGTCCAAAATGATGTTTGGCTACAAGTTCAAGAACAAATTATATCTTGCGGCCGGATTGACCATCCAAAATGCAATCTATTTCGACGAATACTATGATGAATGGTATGATGAAGAAATATTTGGCATGATTGGCCTGATGGTTGGGTTCGGGGTGAAATTTTAACAGGACAGGATGACTGACAAGGTATCGCTTCGCCGGAAGGCCAAGCACCTGAAAGGACTGCTGGCGGAAGAGGACAGGTTGCAAAAATCTGCTTTAATTTGGCGGCAAATCGAAGTAATGGAACGTTTCAGGAATGCCCATGTGGTATTGATGTACTGGTCGATGCCTGACGAAGTACAAACACACGATTTTGTTTGTCGTTGGAGCCAGTCGAAAACCATCATCCTTCCCGTAGTTGACGGCGACCGGTTGCGGTTGGTGCCATTTGAGGGAGAACAATCACTCCGGCGGAATGCCACCATGAACCTCTATGAACCTCAAGGAGACGATTATCCAACGCCACAATCCATCGGGTTAGCTATTATTCCCGGCATTGCTTTCGACCGTAGTAACCACCGCCTGGGACGCGGCAAAGGATACTACGACAAACTGCTTCCCGGCCTCAACATATATAAAATAGGTGTCGGTTTTGATTTCCAGCTGCTGGATTCCATTCCCGCCGACGGGCACGATGTGCTGATGGATGAAGTAATTGTTGGGTAACGATTACCCAACATGTAGTAAGTCCTGCCGCTGTAAAATGTTTTTTACGGTATTGGCAATACCATCGGAGTCGTAGCCGCATTCGCAATATAATTCCTGCAAAGTGCCGTGTGTAATAAATCGGTCGGGGATTCCAAGCCGTTTGACATGCATCGTATAACACTGGTCATTAATAAATTCCACCACCAAACTTCCCAATCCGCCAAGTATCGTACCATCTTCCACGGTTACTACCTGTTTGTATTTCCGGCAGATATAATGCAATAACTCTTCATCGACGGGTTTCAGGAAACGCATGTCATAGTGGGCGGCCTGTATTCCGGCATCTTTCAATTTCCGGCAAGCCTCAACCGCCATATTCCCAGCCGTGCCAATACTGACAATGGCAATATCGTCACCTTCACAGATGACACGGCCTTTGCCTACCGGAGTCATATGGAACGGTTTTTCCCAATCGATGGTTACACCACGTCCCTTAGGATAGCGTATCGCAAATGGGCCGTAATTCTCAGCCTGTGCAGTATACATCAGGTTACGCAATTCCATTTCGTCCATAGGGGCGGAAACAACCATGTTGGGCACACACCTCAGGTATGCCAGGTCGTAAGCGCCATGATGTGTTGCACCATCTTCGCCCACCAACCCTGCCCGGTCGATACAAAGGATTACCCGGAGTTTTTGCAGGGCAACATCGTGGATTATCTGGTCGTAGCCACGTTGCAGGAAAGAAGAATATATATTACAGAATGGCACCATGTTTTGGATGGCCAGGCCGGCAGCAAAAGTCACTGCATGCTGTTCGGCAATGCCTACATCAAAAAAACGGTCAGGGAAACGCTTCATTAAATGGTGCATCGAACAGCCGGTGGACATGGCCGGGGTGATTCCCACAATCCGGTCGTTCATCGTAGCAAGTTGGGTCAACGTATGTCCGAAGACTTCCTGGTACAAAGGCGGTTGTTCCTGACTGGTCGAAACACGGATAATTTCACCGGTTTCCTTATTGAATAATCCGGGTGCATGCCACCGGGTTTGGTCCTGCTCGGCAAACGCATATCCTTTGCCTTTGGTGGTGAGCACGTGCAACAATTTTGGGCCGTTGATGCGTTTCATATCCTGCAATACGCGCGTCAGGTAATTAATATCGTGTCCGTCCACAGGTCCGAAATAACGGAAACCAAGCGCCTCAAACAGGTTTCCCTGTTTCATCAGCACTGCTTTAACGCCCCGCTCGATCTGCTGTACCAGCCGGCGCGACCGGGTATGCTTACCCATGATATCCCATACATCTTTCTTGATTTTATTATATGTATAAGAAGTGGTGATATCGAGGAGATATTCCTTCAATGCGCCCACATTCGGGTCGATGGCCATGTTGTTGTCGTTCAGGATCACTAACATGTTCGCCCTTGCTGCACCGGCATGGTTCAGCGCTTCAAAAGCCATGCCTCCTGTCAGCGATCCGTCGCCGATAACGGCAACTACCTGCCGGTTCTCGTTTTGCAGCTTCGATGCCGTGGCAATGCCCAACGCCGACGAAATAGATGTTGACGAATGTCCTACACCAAATGCGTCGTATATACTTTCGGTAATATTCGGGAATCCGCTTAATCCGCCATATTTGCGATTGGTATGGAATATATCTTTGCGACCGGTTAGTATTTTGTGTGCATAAGCTTGGTGGCCTACATCCCAGATGATTTTATCGTCGGGCGCATTAAATACATGATGCAGTGCGATGGTCAATTCCACCACTCCCAGGTTGGCCCCAAGATGTCCGGGATTATGGCTGGTTGCGTCAATGATGAACTGCCTGAGTTGTGCCGATAACTCAACCATTTCTTCCATTTGCAGTTTTTTCAAATCGGAAGGAAATGTAATCCTATCAAGCAGATTACCATCATTATTCAAGGCTGCATCTTCTATCATTCAAGCTACAAAGATACAGTTTTCAGTTTAACAATAAGTTGATAAAACATTAGTTTTCCAAAATCAGAAACGAGGCTGATTGAAAAGTCCGTTTTTGGCTCGCCATTGCGAGCGATAGCGAAGCAATCTTTTTGATTATTATGAGATTGCTTCGTCGTTCCTCCTCGCAATGACGTATATCCTTGACTTTTTAGCCAGCCCTTGGTTAATCAGCAAACTTGAATCATTGGGATGCCGAACAGTCCCGCTACCTTTTCAAGTGTAGCAGCCACATGTCCCACTCCTATCGCACAGTGGTGTGACGGACCGGCCTTCGACCAGTTGTCGATGAAATTGCGGGCGCCACAGGTAAAACGGTAACGGCTATTGGTGTTACCTATTTGCAAGACAGGACCGGAAACCGATTCGCCTTCGGCAACCAGTAAAAAGATACCATCAGCTCCTTCGCAAACCGACAATAACGTAACCGGACCGTGTTTAACGCTCATCTGGATGGAAAGTCCCTTACCCGGTTTCCCGTGGTATACCGGGACAGGCACCAGGCCAACGCGTCCTTCGGCAATGGCAAAATGAGCCGGGCCGTCGTGGCCAAGCATCACAATATCGTCATTGAAATCCATAGCATAAAACTCGGAAAATGAGCCTCCTGCACCTAACAACGACATGATCTTCATGGCTTGTACATTCTTCACTTCGCATTCGCCTGCAATAGGTATTTCGTTCCCGGTCAGCAGTGTATTCCCTGCAATCACCGAAGTAACAATATCTTCGTATTCATTTCCGGCATAACCTTCGTAATAATATGCCATAGAACCCAACCGGTGGGCGTCCACCAGCTTGTCCATTGCTACCGCTGTACGTGCGGCACGTTCCAGTTCGAATGATTCACATTGGGGCGATACCTCAAAACGCTTGTCGAATTCCCAAAGTTTGGCGGTTAGTTCATTTTCGGTAACAGCATCACGCATGGCTTTCAACTCACACATTTCCACCAGTTCGATATGTGTCCCGAAAACAGCGGACTGCATGGTGGTGTCAGTGTATACGTCCAACATCCCACAATAATAATGCCCGAGAATACCCATGCGATTATCGTTCATACCGGCTTTCACACGGGCTGCGTCGATCCACTCCTTTACTTCGCACCACACATAATCTTCCTGCAAATAACCCGAAACAATTTCATATTGGATGCCTGCCCGGTTGAAAACCGAAGCAAATTCAGGCACGGAACAAGCTTGGCAGTGCGCCAGCCATTCGCCGGTCATCTTGCCACGGTCGCCCAATGCATTCAACGATGCATAATCGATAGCTGCAACAGGTTGTACATTAAGGATTACTACAGGTACCCGCAACCGTTGCACTACAGGCAAAACAGTCGACGACAGCGCATAGGTGGATATGAACAGGAAAGCTATTTCGACATTTTCCTTACGCATCAGGTCTGCGGCTTCGGCAGCTTTTTCGGGACAATCGACCATCCCGGCATTTACTACGTCTGCACCAAGTGTGGACATTCGTCCGGCAATTTCCGTTTGATACCCGGTTAACCGGTCGAGCAATCCTTCAAACTGCGGCCAATAAGTATTTAAACCTACACCAAATAGACCTACTTTTACTTTCCTGTTCATTAGATTCAAGTTTTATAAAGTTCAAGATTCAAAATTGCAAACCCTGTGCGCGCAAACACATCATCAAAAAGGCGCTTGTGTACGCAAACGAGATAAACAAATTATTAAAAACATTAACAATTAGATATCAATACCTTCCAGAGTGCAACGCACAATTTCCTCTCTCTTTGCTGGGCGGTTAAGTTCTAATCAAATATAATCGGCTTTCTAATTCCCCAATTCCGAAATAAACTTCACCCGCATCAGCCGGATATCTTCTTCAGAGAAATCATCTTCGCCCAATACATTCAATGCGTCTTCGATGGATTCGGTTTCAGCATCTTCCTTAAAATATTGGTATATCTCGTCACGACGTTCCTCGTCCAGCACCTGGTTGATGTAATAATCGAGATTCAGCTTGGTTCCCGAATTGACAATGGCTTCTATTTCAGTAAGCAATTCCGGGATATCCAGGCTTTTCGCCTCACAGATATCTTCGAGGGCAATTTGCCGGTCGATGGCCTGGATGATGTACACTTTCAATCCGGACTTGTTCACCACCGATTTCACCACCATGTCTTGCGGACGGATGATTTCCTTTTCCTCTACATATGCTTTGATGATATCGATAAATTCCTTGCCATAGCGTTGCGCCTTTCCAGCCCCGACACCTGAAATGTTCTGCATTTCGTTCATAGTGATTGGGTATTGGATACACATGTCTTCGAGCGAAGTGTCCTGAAAAATGACAAACGGCGGAAGGTTTTTCTGTTTGGAAATTTTCTTACGCAAATCCTTCAATATCTCGAATAACTCGTCATCGACCGTACTACTCTTGCCGGCCAGGCTCATTTCCGCATCGTCATCTTCTTCACCATATTCATGATCCTGCGACAGCATGACCGGATATGGTTCTTCCAGGAACTCATGTCCTTTAGGCGTTACTTTTAGTAGTCCGTAATTTTCTATTTCTTTCTGTATCAGTCCTGCAACCAAGGCTTGCCTGATGACCATGTTCCAAAAACGGGCATCTTTTTCTTCCCCGGTGCCAAACATTTCCAGTTTGTGGTGTTTGTAGCTTTTAATAGCACTGTCGGCATTACCTGTCAGGAAATTAGCCACATGTTCGCCTTTGAATTTCTCCTGCAATTCGATGATCGCGCCCAGCAAAGTCACCAGGTATTGGTCTCCTTCGAACTGCGTCTTCGGGTGACGGCAGTTATCGCACGTTTCACAATTCTCTTCGGTATATATTTCGCCGAAATAGTGCAACAGCAATTTGCGGCGACACAGGGCCGACTCGGCGTAAGCCACAGTTTCGAGCAACAGTTGCTTGCCGATTTCCTGTTCGGCAACCGGCTTGCCCTGCATGAATTTTTCGAGCTTCTGGATATCCTTGTAACTGTAAAACGCGATACAGTTGCCTTCGCCACCGTCACGCCCGGCACGTCCGGTCTCCTGATAATAACCTTCCAGGCTTTTGGGAATATCGTAATGGATTACATAGCGCACATCCGGCTTGTCGATTCCCATCCCGAAAGCAATAGTGGCCACAATTATATCCACTTCCTCCATCAGGAATTTATCCTGGTTGGTCGACCGGGTAGTAGCGTCCATACCAGCATGGTAGGGCAACGCCTTGATACCATTGACCTGCAATTGCTCGGCCAGTTCTTCCACTTTTTTGCGACTCAGGCAATATATAATCCCCGACTTACCGGAATTATTTTTAATGTATTTAATGATTTCCTTTTCGGCATTTATTTTCGGACGCACCTCATAATATAGGTTCGGGCGGTTGAATGATGCCTTGAAAACCAGGGCATCGAGCATTCCAAGATTCTTCTGGATATCGTGCTGCACCTTGGGAGTAGCGGTGGCGGTGAGTGCCATGATAGGCGCTTCGCCTATCTCGGAGATGATCGGACGGATACGACGGTATTCGGGACGGAAATCGTGACCCCATTCCGAAATACAATGCGCTTCGTCAATTGCATAAAACGATATCTTCAATTGCTTGAGAAACTGTACATTCTCTTCCTTTGTCAGTGACTCGGGAGCAACATACAGCAACTTGGTTTTGCCACTGAGAATGTCTTCCTTCACTTTGGTAATCTGCGCCTTGTTAAGTGACGAGTTCATGAAGTGCGCCACGCCATCTTCCGACATGAAGTTGCGCATGGTATCCACCTGATTCTTCATCAAGGCGATGAGCGGCGATATGATGATAGCTGTCCCATTAAGCAACAAAGCCGGCAACTGGTAGCAAAGTGATTTGCCGCCTCCAGTGGGCATCAGTACGAAGGTATTTTTCCCATCGAGGACATTCTGGATAATGGTTTCCTGATTGCCTTTGAAAGTCGAAAAACCAAAATATTTTTTCAGGTTTTCTGTTAATGATTTGTGTGTCTCTTTTGCCATTTATTACCTGATTCTAAGGTATTATTATTTAATATTTTTTATTTTATGATTCAAGGATATATTCTAGATCATTTCCAAATCCATATTCATTTTTACCGGTTACGCATAAATCCTCACATTACATTGCTTTAGATTCGATAAAAAATGAATACTTTTGCAAGCTAAAATTACAATAAAAATCAATGTCACCAAAAAATATTTGACGAATCAATGTGAATCATCGTGAAATATTGAATTCTTTTGATGATTTGGTTTTTTTGGGTCGCAAATCTATAACATTTTGGTGATTCGCCATATGTTTTTTGATAGTGTGTCTCAAATTTTTATCAAAGGTAGTTTTTTAGTGATGAATTGTATCGGATTTAGTTATAAAAAAAGTTATTGAAGTATGGCAAAAAAATCGAATGCTGGCGAAATGTCATTTTTGGAACATCTGGAAGAGCTTCGTTGGCATGTTGTGCGTTCTGCTATAGCAATATTGGTTTTTGCTATAACGGCATTTATTTTCAGTCGGTTTATTTTCGATTATGTGTTGCTGGCGCCTAAGAATGCCGAGTTTTTTACCAACCGTATGCTTTGCCGGTTGGCTGACATATTGAACGCTCCGAACTTGTGCATTAATTCTGTCCCCCTACAAATACAGAATATTAAAATGGCCGGGCAATTCTCCGCCGACATCATGATTTCATTGTACACAGGGCTTATCCTTGCATTTCCATACGTTGTCTGGGAAATGTGGCGTTTCATATCGCCAGCTCTCTACGAGAATGAGCGTAAATATGCGAGCGGCTCCGTGGCAGCCATATCACTTCTGTTTTTCATAGGTGCACTGTTCGGATATTATTTAGTTGTGCCTTTGACAATACACTTCCTTGGAGGCTGGAAAGTCAGTGAAGAAATAATAACCCAGGTCGATTTGGGATCATACTTTTCTACCATATCATTTATTCCATTTTCTACCGGTATCATCTTCGAATTACCTATCCTCATGGTCTTTCTCACCAAAGTGGGAATTATCACGCCGGCATTCATGATCAAATACAGGAAACATGCTATTGTTGTCCTGATGATCGTAGCGGCTATTATCACACCGCCCGATATCGTCAGTATGATACTGGTAATGCTACCTTTGATCCTACTGTATGAGGTAAGTATTCTCCTGACTAAACGAACAGCGAAAAAATACCAGCAGATTATTGCCGAAGCACAAGCCGAATCATAAATACTTAAGATGATGGAAAACAAAAAATGGGAATATAAGATTGTGTATATCAACGCTAATCAATGGCGTCAAAATAGTGGTTTGCCGGAAGATATCAACGAAAGGTTTGACGAATGGGGTGCTGCAGGATGGGAATTAGTAAAAATAGTTCCCCGTTTGACATCCACTTTTTTCTTTATCGGTTCATATACCGAAGGATATGTTGCTTTCTTCAAGAAAGAAAAACAATAATATTCAATGGTAATATCTTTGGAACTTGTCCCGCGTGACGGGCAATATATCCGCGAGCAGGTGGCTTTTGTGGAAAAGGAAATTCCGCACATCTCGGCAATCAATTTCCCCGACCTGTTGCGTTTTGACATCCGTTCGTGGGATGCCTGCCGGATGGTTGTTCATTCGCCGTTGGAGATGATTGCTCACTTGCGGGCGATTGATTTCGATATCCACCGGCCTTTCCCTTTGACAGATTTCTTGGTTGAGAATAACATTCGAAAAGTGCTGGTAATCGAAGGCGATAAACCGCAAGACATGAAACACCGGATATACCCGACTTCGAGTGTCGATTTTATTCGCAAGTTGAAAAAGGAAGTGGAGGGAATCAAGATATATGCGGCCTTCGACCCGTACCGTAACAACATCCGTTACGAGCTTGAATACCTGTGGCAAAAAATGGAAGCCGGTGCGACAGGCTTTTTTTCGCAACCGTTTTTCGACCTTCGCTTGCTCGAAATCTATTCCGAATATCTGGAAGGTATGGATATTTTTTGGGGAGTAAGTCCCGTCACCAGCGAACGGTCAAAACTTTATTGGGAAACCCGTAACAGGGCTATATTCCCAAAATCGTTTTTCCCCACACTTGAGTGGAACGTGCAATTTGGACAGCAAGTAATGGATTTTTGCAGCAAACACAACTTCAACCTGTACCTGATGCCTATAAGAGTCGATTTGACGGCTTATCTAAGAGGCTTATTTAAGATGGAATAGATGGTAATTGATGATTGATAATTGAATATTAACAGTTCTATGAATATGAGAAACATTGCTTTTTTGTTTTTGCTGTGGTTTTTTCTTCGTGTAAAAAGGAAGAGGACGCTTCAAGTCTTATCGGGACATGGAAAATGACCGAGGATGTTCAAAATGATTGGTATCGAAGATCCTACGAAACTAACAGTTTCGAATATCAACATTACTTCCGGTTATGTACGGCAATAACGAGCCGGTTATTCACCCCCACGCATCCGGGCAAGTTCGTTTGCAATAATCGTATGAATGTGTTCCGACACTTGCCGGACTCCCATATCCTTAATAGTTTCGTAAGGCACCGGGGGAAGAATGCGCAGGAACACATCCTGTTTTCTTCGCGGGATAATACCTTTTTCGGGTAGTGCCTTGGCTGATCCGTCGAGTACCATTGGCACAATGCCGACTTTTTGTTGCATGGCGATAAGGAATGCGCCTTCCTTGAAAGCCCTTAATTCGCCATTGCGCGAACGGGTTCCTTCCGGGAAGATCATTATCGAACTCCCTTTCTTTATATTTTCGGCGCATTGTCTGAGCATCTTGCGCTGACTCTTCATGCTGCTGCGTTCGATTTTGATGTAACGGTTCAGCCACATATTCCACCCAATGATGGGAACCTTGAACATTGAGGCTTTAGACACCCACTTGAAGTGAAGGAAGATGCGGAAAATGATCAGGATATCGAGCATCGACTGATGGTTGCTGGCCATCACATAGGCCTTACTGCGGTCGACATTTTCGCGCCCCGTGATGGTAACACTCCAGAGCGGGCTTAACCAGGTGTAGCACGATCCCCAGAAACATGAAAATATATGCAGGATAGCCAACCGGCGATCGAACCAACCCGTACATATACGAATGAGAATGGCAATCGGCAAAAAAATCAACGATGTTACTAAGAATAGGATGACGAGATAAACGGAAACCAAATAATAATACAACATCGGAACGTTGAGAATTATGAGTTATGAATTATGGGCGAAGAACCTGATTTTCCCGGTGTAACCATTATTCCAAACGTCTAAAATGGAAAAAGATAAAAGCAAAGAACACGAATGTCAATAACAAACCATTGATGAGCCTGTTGTCGGATTTTGCGGCCTGTGCTTTCAGAGTATAGCTTAACAAGTTGGGCTTTAGCAACTCGGCATCGGGCATATCGTTGTAATGCCACTTGCCCACAACTGTTCCTTTTTGGAGCAATACCAACCCGGGGTTGGCGCGGATAATTGTTTTGAGCGTAATTTCATCCATAAAACCGAAATCATATTTCAACCCCAATTGCGCCTTCAGAAGCTCAGCTTCGTTTTTTGTTGAGGATGTGAGACAATAAAATCGGTAACCATGTTCATTACAAAAGTCGGCTATATTCGAAGCTTTGTCCAATCCCTGTTTATTGCTCTTGCCTAACCGGTGCGCCACCAATAGGAACGTATATCCTTCGTCGGCTAATACTTCATCGGTAATATCATCACCATCCACAGTGGCGATCGAAAAATCGTGGATGGGCGGCGTATAACCTTTCTTTATCAACACATTCTTGGTTTCCTTCCACACCCATGTAGAATCGTCCCAGGGAGAATCGTTGACGGCAAACTCTTTGGTCACACCGTCTTTTTCCATGATCACTGTCGAATAGTATTTATCCACAGGCATACCTTCAGGAACGATCATTCCTTGCGGGATATCGGCGCCGATGTGGTATGGGCGGAAATCGAGCCACGGGAGATGGCGATAGCAATTGATAGAAATACCGATCATCACAAATGTAATTGCAATCACCCAAGCCCATTCTCCCACAGGGCTGTATGCCGGGACGTATTTCGTACGGTAGAAAAAGACGACTAGCGCCAGTGCCATCAACACCAGATTTTTGTAAAAGGTCTGCCAATTGGTAAGGATCAATGCGTCGCCGAAGCAGCCGCAATCGCTTACAGGGTTGGTCAGCGCAAGAATAAAGGTAAGGATGGTATAGAAACCCATGAACAGCAAAACAGCCCAGCCAGTTTCTTTCATCCGCAGGCCCAAAACCAGTGCTACACCGATTACAAATTCGAGGGCATTCTGCAATATGGCCAACGTGAAAGCCGTCGGTGACATCCATGTCATGTTGAATGCAGTGAAATAATCAATGAATTTGTAGGTTGAACCCCAAGGATCAATGCCTTTTACAAAACCTGAGTAAATAAATGTAGCCCCTAACAAGATACGGGCAATGATAGCGATGGCCTTCATACGTAATTACCTTTTTGATGAACGCTTCAAAGTTAGGCATTTTCATAAAAATAGGCAAAATATTCATAAAAATGGAGAATGGGTCGTAATCTTTTTGTTTGAATTTCAAACAAACCCGGTTATAAATTCGTTAGAAAAATAACAAAAATGAGTGATGAGGCTGTTTAAAACATTAAAAAAGAGTTTTGCCAAGGGAGCGGATAATCCTTCCCTTGATTTTTTCAAATATATTGGTCCCGGGCTTTTGGTTACCGTGGGATTCATTGATCCCGGAAACTGGGCTTCGAATCTGGCAGCCGGTAGCGATTTCGGTTATACCCTGTTGTGGATGGTGACATTATCCACATTGATGCTCATTATCCTGCAACACAACGTGGCACATCTTGGCATCGTTACCGGAAAATGCCTGTCGGAAGCCATTACTGAACGGTTCCCGACAATGTTGGGCCGTATGGTGTTGACGACAGCCATGTTGGCTTCGGTGGCGACTTCGTTGGCTGAGATACTGGGAGGAGCCATTGCCCTGGAAATGTTGTTCGGCATCCCGATAAAAATTGGTTCTGTGGTTGTTACAATCCTTATTGCAGTGATGATACTGACCAATTCGTACCGGAAAATCGAACGGTGGATCATCGGTTTTGTTTCCATCATCGGATTTTCCTTTCTCTACGAATTGATCCTGGCGCCTATTGAATGGGGACAGGCGGCAAAGGCATGGATTACTCCTGCGATACCCGAGGGATCCATTGTTATTGTGATGAGTGTGCTTGGCGCAGTGGTGATGCCGCATAACCTTTTCCTCCACTCGGAGATTATCCAGAGCCGTCAGTGGAACCTACACGACGAAAAGGTAATTAAAAAGCAACTCCGGTTCGAGTTTTTCGATACAATCTTTTCGATGGGAGTAGGGTGGGCTATCAACAGTGCTATGATTTTGCTGGCGGCATCGGCTTTTTATGCAAATTCGATACCTGTGAGCGAACTGCAACAAGCGCAGGAAATGCTAACCCCAATTCTGGGGCGCGGCGCCGGTTGGGTTTTTGCCATTGCTTTGCTTTTTGCCGGCATATCATCAAGCGTAACATCGGGAATGGCCGGAGGGACCATATTTGCAGGAATGTTTGGCGAACCGTATGATATTAAGGACAAACATTCGAAATGGGGAGTTGCCATATCTTTAGTCGCAGCAATGATCATTATCATGTTTATTCGTAATCCGTTTATGGGACTGGTATATTCGCAGATGATACTGAGTATTCAATTGCCTGTTACTATCTTTTCGCAGATTTACCTGACGTCAAACAGGAAATTAATGGGAAAATATGCCAATGGGACACTCCTTAACACAGTCCTGTTAATCATTGGAGTGATCGTTGCTTATTTGAATGTTCGCCTGATGATTAATTTTATCAATTGACAGGTTTTGGGTATCATACATCTACCCATTTATAAATCCGGTCGGAGCGGCGTATCTGCTGGGGTACAGGCATTGAAAACACATCACCTTTGACTGCCTGTGTTACAGGTTTTAGGTCGATGCGGATTTCGGGGACTTCTATTTCCAGCACACCGGTGGTCGGCCCTATAATCAGGATATGGTCACCTACGGAAAGTTGTCCCGACTGCATCTGGAATTCGCCCACACCAAGCTTTGAAAAATAGTTGTTGCACAAAGCGATATATTCTTTCCGTTTGGTGGCTTTCGAGCCATGCACATCATTTAGTTCGCCAATGCTTTTTCCTAAATAATAGCCATCCCAGAAACCGCGGTTAAACACAGTTTGCAGTTTCGTAGTCCATTCATCTACCTTGGCAGCATTATATGTCCCGTTGCAATACGCGTCCAATGCCTGTCCGTAGCATTCGCCTACGGCCTTTACATATTCGGGGCCCCGGGCGCGTCCTTCCACCTTGAACACCCGCACGCCTGCATCGATCATCTTGTCCAAGAAACCAATGGAACACAAATCTTTGGGTGACATGATATAGGAATTGTCAACTGCCAGTTGGTGGCCGGTTTCGTTATCCAGGGCTGAGTAAGAACGGCGGCACACCTGCACGCATCCGCCCCGGTTGGCAGATCGGTTGTACTCGTGCAGGCTCAGGTAGCATTTGCCCGACACGGCCATACACAACGCCCCGTGGCAAAACATTTCTATTTCTACCGGTTTCCCGGAAGGACCGGTAATATTTTCTTCTTGTATCAATGCGCTGATTTCAGTAACTTGTTCCAGGCTGAGTTCGCGGGCAAGTACCATCACGTCGCAATATTGGGCAAAAAAACGAACGGCTTGCCGGTTACTGATATTTAATTGGGTAGAAGCATGCACTTCCAACCCGATTTGCCGGGCATATAAGATAGCTGCCATGTCGGATACAATCACTGCATCGACTCCGCAATGGCGGGCAGTATCCATGGTTTCCTGCAAGGCCGGCATATCATTGTCATACAGTACAGTGTTGACAGTCAAGTATGTTTTAACAGCTCTTTCCTGACATGTAGCAACAATCTGTGCCAGGTCGTCAGGCGAGAAGTTGGCCGATGATTGTGAGCGCATATTGAGACTGCCCACACCAAAATACACAGCATCACATTCGGTCTGCAATGCAGCAGCCAGCGATTCCCACGAACCGACCGGCAACATCAATTCCAAATCTTTTCTATTCATTCTTTTGAACCTTCTTGAATTCAAAAAGAACTATGATAAGTTGTTATTTCTTCTTTTTCTTAGGTTTGATACTACTGTGCTGCTGGTTATTCGCTGCTGCCTGTTTGGCCGGCTGTGGCTGCGGTTTGACAACCGTATCCTTTTGCGGCTGGCGGAAATTGTCGAGCAAAGGTGCCGGTTTCTCTTGCCGGCTGCTGATAATTAACGAAATAATTCCCAGAATGACGAACGGTACACTTAGCCATTGCCCCATGTTGAACATCATGTCTTGTTCAAAAGTTTCCTGTGGATTTTTGATGAACTCGATGCAGAAACGGAATCCAAACACCATGATCAGGAATAAGCCAAAAATCAAGAAAGGCCGCGGACGATTGTCGCATTTGCGGTACACAAATCGTAGCACCACATAAGTCAATGCGTAATATAACGCTTCGTATATCTGGGTGGGATGTTTGGGTATGGTTTCGCTCCTTCGTTCAAATATAAATCCCCAAGGTAGGGTAGTAGCATGACCGTATATTTCGGAATTCATCAGGTTGCCCATGCGGATGAAAAAACCGGCTACACCAATAACGATTACCACGCGATCGAGTACCCAGATGTAAGGTTTTTTCATCTTACGGCCAAAAAGGTACAATGATGTCAATATACCGATGGCGCCCCCGTGGCTCGATAGTCCGCCATTCCATACGGCAAAAATTTCCAACGGGTGTTCCAGGTAATGTTTGGGATGGTAAAAGAAACAGTCACCAATGCGGGCGCCGATTACCGTACCCAGAATCATATAGATCAATGCGCGGTCGGCAAAGTCTTCAGGCAACTTATCAAATTTTAGTAATTCCTTGAAAGCATAATAACTTGCGATGAACGCACAGCCATAAAGGATTCCATACCAGCGGACAGTCAATGGGCCAAGGCTGAATGCTTCGGGATTGACATTCCAATGTACAAATAAATCAAGCATATATTAATTTAAAGTTCAAAATTCAAAGCTCAAGATTCAAGATTTAACAATTCAAAGTTCCGGCCACCGAAATACTTATCTAACTGGCGGACACATTCCGGCAGGATTTTCGAATTGTTGTGCTCGTCATTCTTTCGTTCATCGCAGATAATTACCGAGGTAACGGCTTCGTGCGAGGCCTGGATTTCAACCCATCCGAGCGGGGAATGGTAATAGGTTGTTGAGATCATTTATGTCACTCTAAAACAGGTAAAAGCCAATATTTTTTACGCCGCAAGATACGAAATAATCCGATTCGGTTGATAACTAATGGTCATTTGCATGAGAACCATATAAATATTACTTTTGCAACCATATCAGTTAATATGTCATCTTTCCTTACCTTAATCCGGTTCCCGAACCTATTGATGATTGCCTTCATACAGTGTATGATGCGTTATGCTGTAATCCTGCCGTTAGCACGGTCTTATGGCGTTGAACTACAATTAAGCGGGTTTACTTTTTTTTGCCTGGTGTTTTCCACAATGTGTACCGCTGCCGCCGGATATGCCATTAACGATTATTTTGATGTGAAAACCGACAAAATCAACCGGCCAGGCGAAGTAGTCGTGGGTAGAACCATTAGTCGCCGCAAGGCAATGATGACACATGTCATATTGAGTGCAACCGGCATTTTGTTAGGAGGTTATGTTACCTGGAAAGCTGGAATTCCCGAACTGGTACTGGTATATATTGTAGTGGCCGGTATGCTTTGGTTGTATTCCTCTATCTACAAGCGTCAGTTCCTTATCGGGAATATCATTGTTGCTTTGTTCTCCGCTTTGGTTCCTATGATGGTGTTGTTGGATATACCGCCCATTTACAGGGAATATGCTCAATTTTTACTGGAAAAAGGTGAAAACTTCAACATCGCAGTATTCTGGATATTAGGTGTCGCTGTTTTTGCTTTCCTTACTACTTTGGCACGTGAGATTATCAAAGATGCTGAGGATTTTGAAGGAGATGTTGCTTATGGATGCCGATCATTACCCATTGTGCTTGGCGACCGTTATACCAAATGGACAATAATTGGAATTAATGCAGTGGTTGTGGTGTTACTCAGCTTTGTATATGGTTATTTTCTATACCATGTAGCCGGTTACTTCTCATTTTTCTACATATTATTATTGCTGCTTATTCCTATCATATTTATTAACCGGAAGATATACAAAGCTACCACAAATGATGATTATCGCCGGGCAGGAGATTGGATGAAATTAGTAATGCTTGCAGGGATTGCGTACAGTGGTGTAGTGTGGTTTGTGGTGTGATAGCCAAGTATACTGGATATATTCAAAAAATATTCAGCAAATCCATCGGATGATCAATGACACGCTTTGCCCCGTTTTCGGCAAGTTCTTCTTTCGGGCGGAAGCCCCAACCTGCACCAACAGGATAAAAACCTGCTGCAATAGCGGTTTTCATGTCTACATCACTATCGCCAAGGTAGCAAATATTGGCCGGCATGATTCCCATCTGTCCGGAAACAAACGTTGCTGATGCCGGATCAGGTTTACGCGGAAAACGATCGTTTGCGCCCATGACTACTTCAAATTTCCACTTTTTCAGTAATTCATTGCATATTTTCTGTGTTAGCGGGTCGGCTTTGTTCGAAAGCACTGCAAGCTTGATATGTTGTGATGACAATGTATCAAGTAATTCGGGGATGCCCTCATATAGCTGCGTCTTGTTGATATAATTCAAGTTGTATTCCGCAACCATCCGGTCGTGACATTCGCTAATGATTACGTCGTTACGGGCGCTTTCGGGCAGGCATTGGGTAACCAGGTTCTTGAGCCCGTTACCCACATAGAAACGGTAAGCATCATATTCATGTGTGGGAAAATGCCTTTCGGCAAGCACCCGGTTCATGTTGTCGGCAATGTCTTCGAGCGTATCAGCCAACGTTCCGTCAAGATCAAATATTACTGCACGATAATTCATTTGTATTTATTTTTCGGCAAAGGTACGAAGGAAGATTTGAAAATACACAACATTTAACCATGTGATATATAATTGAAAATCATGATTTAATAAAATTTTATATCGACCAGTGTAACAAATCCGATGCTTGCACGTCTACTTTATAAAAAGAATTTTGATGCAGTGCAACTTTTTTGGATGATTCTTACGTCTTATATGGCAAAAGGACAGATTTAACATCACGATTTGTTGACTTTTTCGGAAGTCATACATTCAAATAATTAATAACCATCAATTTAAATGTTAAAACAAATTAAAAATAAGATTTTTATAAAAATAGTACTTTGTTATGCATGGTACTAAAAATATCATATATCTTTGCATCGCCATATTAAGAGTAAAATCAATTGAAAAACGCCAAATAAATAATCATGAAAAATTTAGTTTGTATCATTGTTATCATATTATGCACCGTTCGGGTGCATGCGCAAACAACCATCAGTGGCCGGGTACTTGATGTTAGCGGACAACCCTTGGAATATGCTACCGTTGCTTTATACAATGCCAGTGACTCAGCCTTACAGCAGGGAACAACCACTAATGCCGGAGGACAATTTGTACTCAAGAAAGTAAACCTCGGGAAATATTATATTACCGTTTCGATGGTTGGTTTCGGGAAGGCAACCACCAACGTCAACATTGCTACTGCACGTGCATACACATTACCCGATATCACCCTTAATGAAGGGGCACAGCAGTTACAGGAAGTAACCATCACTGCTACACGCCAGTTCGTGGAGCAGCAGGCCGATAAAATGGTGATCAATCCAGAGGCGAGTATCACTACCGCTTCCGAGGATGCATTGGAAGTTTTGCGCAAGTCGCCCGGTATCATCATCGATAAGGACGATAATATCACTTTGAAAAGTAAATCGGTGAAGGTGATGATTGACGGTCGCCCCACCTACATGTCGGGTGAACAGTTGGCTGCAATGCTTCGTACCATGCAAGCTACATCTATCGACCGTATCGAAATTATCGAAAACCCCTCGTCGCGGTTCGATGCCGAAGGTGATGGCGGCATTATTAACATCCGTACCAAACGCGGGATAATGCGTGGCTACAATGGTAGTCTTACGCTTGGGGCTTCGGCCAGCAGCCGTTTTTCAGATAATTACGGCATTGACCTGAACTATCGTTCCGAGAAGTGGAATGTCTACGGTAACTATTACGGTGGGCAACGCCGCGGATGGAATGATGTGGACCTGATGCGCCGGTTTATGCAGTCGGATAGCTCTTCGTTCAAGCAATACAACTACGAGGAATGGAATTCGAATTACAACAATGCTAAATTGGGAGTCGATTATTATATCACACCAAAGCAGGTGATCGGTTTCATGGCCCGGGGAAATATAGGCACCAACAATTGGAACAGTACCAGCGATGCCCGTATAGCTACTGTGGACGACAAGGATATACAGAAGATGCATACCGACAACGGCGGGGATAATAAATGGAACAATGTACTGTTGAACCTGAACTACAAGTGGACGATAGATTCGCTTGGACAGGAGCTGACCATTGATGCGGATATGGGGAAATATGATTCAAAGAACCTTTCGAATATGGCCACGAGTTATATACCGCCGCAAGTACCGCTTATTTCCCACAAGGATCAGCGTGGAACGTCCGATTTCTATTCTATTAAAGCCGATTATGTATGGCCGGTGAATCATAAAACGAAGGTAGAAATGGGTATCAAGTCGAGTTGGGCGACTATTGACAGTGATTTGGATCACAAGCAGGAGGACGAAACCGGTGCGTGGATTGATCCCAACGGAATGAGCAATCGTTTTGTATACCGTGAAAATATCAATGCGGTATATTTGAGCGGTCAATATAAGTTCAACGATAAGACAAGCGTACAACTGGGGTTGCGTGGCGAACAGACCATTTCTACCGGTAACAATACTACCAGTGAGCAACGTAACGAACGGGATTACTTTAATCTGTTCCCCAGTTTCTTTGCGCAACAGAAGTTCAACGACAATCACCAACTAGGACTATCATACAGTTACCGTATCGGCCGGCCACCCTATTGGCTGCTCAATCCCTTCGTGTGGATGCTCGACCCGTACACCTACAATCGTGGTAATCCATTCCTCGACCCCCAATTTACCCATTCGGCAAAACTGTCATATACATTTAAAGGCAAATATATTTTCTCGGCAGATTACAGTTACACGAAAGATGCGTGGCTCCAAGTGTTTGAACAGGATGACGCCACGCGAACTACGGTTATCGGTTGGGAGAACCTCAACAATCATAACAATGCCAGTATCACAGCTGTGTTACCTGTCGAAATCGCCAAATGGTGGAAAACCAATACCAATCTGACCGGTTTTTACGGACAATACAAATCACCTTACCAGGGCGGAGAAATCAATCAGTCGAAATTTACTTTTCAGGGAAATACCACATTTACTTTTACCTTGCCCAAAGATTTTGCTATCGAACTGGGTGGCCGCTATATAAGTAAAAACGTATATGGCATGGCCTATATGAATGCCCGTGGTTCGATAGACATTGGCGCACAGAAACAGCTTTTCAACAAAAAAGCCACGTTGAAATTAAGTGTCAGTGATATTTTTAAATTGCAGGAAAACTCATATACCTCACAATACGAAAATGTAAACCTGATCGGCAAACAACATTATGACAGTCGACGCGTGAGTCTTACGTTTACCTGGCGTTTCGGACAGAATGATATTAAAGCTGCCCGCCAACGCAGGACAGGTCTGGAAGAAGAAACCAGCCGGGTGGGGAATTAGTAGGAATTGAGAATGGAGAATTGAAAATTAGGAAGTAAAAGGGTTTTCTTACGTGTCTTACGATCTTACATGTCTTACAATCTTATTGTTACGTGTCTTACGATTTTTTTAGGTTGATAACGCTCGTAAAGGCTGCCGGATACATAGGTGATCCGACAGCCTTTTGCGTTTTTATGCTTTAGTTGCTTCCTCAACCGGAATCTTGACTGTGAAAGTGGTTCCTTTGCCTTGTTTACTTTCGAAGCTGATCTTCCCGTTCAGGTATTTTTCGGTGAGCAGTTTCATGCTGTATGTGCCCAATCCCCTGTTTTCACCTTTGGTAGAGAAGGAACGGTTGAAGATCTGCAACTGATCCCTTTCCGATATGATGCTTTCATTACAGACCTGGAAATGCAGGTATCCATCGTCGCCTTTGCGTACGTCCACTTCGATGATAGCCCCGGGAGCCTCTGCTTCTAAGGCATTTTTGATCATGTTGCTCAACACGCGCGACAATAGTGTTTTATCTGAAACAAATGTGAAATTTTCTGACTCGTCGCTAATCTGAACAACTTTTGCTTCCAATACGGCTATCTGCTGGTATTTTTCCACTTCCTCGACCACAAAGTCCAATGAATGAAGCGTGTGCTGCGCCATCTTGTACTCGTCTTTCTCTGCCAGGGTAAGCACCCGGTGCGAATTGATCTCTTCGGTCAGGGAATTCAATAAACGTGTGAGATGCGACATATAAATCGGCTGTTTTTCGGCGCTTACTTTATGAAGCACATGTGCTATACCATTGATACCGTTGATGGTGTTCATGATGTCATGGAAAAAGATACGTTCCATCACCCCGCGCCTTTTCTCACTGCCGATATCGAACAGGGAGCATATGATCAATTCTTCGCCGTAGGCTTTGGTGTAAGTGGAATGTACCCGGAGGTCAAAGGTTATTTTGGCTTCATCGTTGGTCAGACTGCATTCATCAATCGATTCTGTCGTTTTGGTACATGCCAGCATTGTGCGTACTGCCCCGCAAGCGCTGCATTGAGGCGATGTACCACAACCATTGACCGCAAATGCATACTGACAGCCAAAGAGTTCCCCAAGCCGTTTACCGATTACTTGTTGTACATCTGTGGCTCCTACCATGTCCAAAATCAGCTTATTAACAAAGACAATCTGCCGGTTCATGTTCAATACGGACACCATGGAGGCAACCCCGTTTAAAAATGTAACCAGATCATGGTTGTTGACTACTACCTGATGTTGACGTAATATCTCGCTCTGTGGTGATCTTTCTGCGGAGGCGAAACAAGTAAGAAGTGATCCATTCATTATAAAATTCCCTATGAAAATATTTTACTTGTAGTAACGCATTGGAAATAAAATCCATTGCGTTTACCAATCAAGTTTCTTATTATACGGAAATCATAAAAATAAGTTATCGAAGATTATAGAATTGCATGAATGTTGGGTTTGTGCTAAAGCCCTTGATTGTTTGTTCATTCATAATCCGTTAACTAAAGCCAACGGCAATGATTTGAGATAGTGTCGCTCATCATTGCCGTCAGCTAAAGCTGACGGATAAAAGGGTAGCCCATTTATGGGGCTTTAGCCCCAAATTTGTTGCTTGATGTGGATTATTGTTCGCAGGTACAGGTAAGGTTCCTGTCGCCATAAGCATCGTCCACACGATTGGAACCGGGCCAGAACTTGTTATCGCGTATCCAGATTAGCGGATATGCTGCTTTCTCGCGACTGTATGGATGCGTCCATTCGCTGGTGACGATTGTTTGCTCGGCATGCGGTGCGTTTTTCAGGACATTATCGGTAACATCGGCTGTGCCGGAGGCTACTTCCTGGATTTCGGCATGGATGCCGGCCATCGCTTCTACGAACCGGTCAAGCTCCTGTAACGATTCGCTTTCGGTAGGTTCCACCATCAGGGTATTCGCTACGGGGAATGATAAGGTGGGAGCGTGGAATCCGTAATCCATCAGTCGTTTGGCAATATCCGTAGCCACAATGCCTGCATTCTTGCACCCCGTGCAGGAAAGGATCAGTTCGTGCGCCACCATGCCATTGTGGTTGGTGAACAGCACTTCGAAATACCGGCGCAATTTAGCGGCAAGATAGTTGGCATTGAGGATGGCCATGCGGGTTGCTTGTGTCAGCCCATCGCCGCCCATCATGGTAATGTAGGCGTGCGAGATGGTGAGGATGCTGGCGCTACCCCATGGAGCAGCACCAAGCGCGGTAATCCCTTTTTCACCGCCGGTCTTCACCATAGGATGTGCAGGCAGGTATGGTGTCAGGTGTTTGGCTACGCAGATAGGTCCCATACCCGGACCGCCCCCGCCGTGTGGGATAGCAAAAGTCTTGTGGAGGTTGAGGTGGCACACATCTGCACCGAGGAATCCGGGACTGGTCAGTCCTACCTGGGCGTTCATGTTGGCGCCGTCCATATACACCTGTCCGCCGCAACGGTGGATGGTGTCCGTGATCTCCTTCACACCTTCCTCGAACACGCCGTGCGTAGACGGATAGGTGATCATTAGCGCCGACAAGTTATCCTTGTTGGCTTCGGCTAATTCTTTCAGTTTAGGAATATCGATGCTGCCCTGTTCGTCACATGGCACGATAACGATATCCATGCCTGCCATGGCCGCACTGGCCGGATTGGTACCGTGTGCCGACGAAGGGATCAACACCACGTTACGGTGTCCCTGACCATTGCCGGCGAGGTAGGCGCGTATCACCATCAGTCCGGCATATTCGCCTGCCGCACCCGAGTTAGGCTGGAACGATACCGAATCGAATCCTGTGATGATGGCCAGTTGATGCGACAACTCATCGAACAGTTCGTGGTAACCTGCCGCCTGTTCCTGCGGCACAAAAGGATGGATATTACCGAATTCAGGCCAACTGAGCGCGAACATTTCGGTGGCGGCGTTCAGCTTCATGGTACACGACCCAAGCGGTATCATCGAGTGTGTCAGCGAAATATCTTTGCGTTCAAGCTTCTTGATATAGCGCATCATTTCTGTTTCCGAGTGGTAGCTACTGAAAACAGGCTGTTGCAGGTAGGCGTCGTTACGGTTAAAAGCGTCGTCTACACCTAACAGGACTTTGAGACCTGTTAGGTTTGGTTCCCTCACAGGATGAGCGGCAAACACAGCCATTATATCCTTTAAATCGACATCGGTAACAGTTTCGTCCAAACTGATTCCAATACAATCTTCACCATAATGGAAGTTAATCATTTTTGCCTCGGCCGTTTTCCTGATGGCGTCCTGATGTTCCTTGCATACCCTGATGGTCAGTGTGTCGAAGAAGTTTTCGTTCACAAAGGTGAAGCCCATTGCCGCCAATTGTCCGGCCAGCGAACGGGCCATCTGGTTGATATGTGTGGCAATGGTACGGAGGCCTTCCGGACCGTGGTATACGGCATACATCCCGGCCATGGTGGCCAATAGGGCTTGTGCGGTGCAAATATTGGATGTGGCACGTTCGCGTTTGATATGTTGTTCGCGGGTTTGCAGTGCCATACGCAAGGCGCGTTTGCCTTGTGCGTCGACACTCACACCGATGATACGACCCGGCATGCTGCGTTTGAACTCGTCGCGGGTGGCGAAATAGGCGGCATGCGGCCCGCCGTACCCTATCGGTATCCCGAAACGTTGCGATGAACCGACTACTACATCGGCACCCCATTGACCGGGAGGTGTCAGCAGTACGAGGCTCATCAGGTCGGCAGCTACTCCAATCCGGGCACCAACGGCATGCATTGCTTCCGCGAAAGCGCGGTAGTCATTAATAGCACCATCGGCGTTGGGATATTGCACCAATGCCCCGAAGAATTGTGCATTGGGAGTAAAAGTACGATAATCGCCTTTCACGATCTCGATACCGAGCGGTTCGGAACGGGTAAGCATCACGTCTTGCGTTTGCGGGAATACCTTTTCGTCGACAAAAAAACGATTGGCGCCGGCTTTCACTGCTTCGCGCGAACGGGCATGAAACATCATGATCATGGCTTCGGCAGCGGCTGTGGCTTCGTCCAGCAATGAGGCGTTGGCGATGCCCATCCCGGTAAGTTCCACAATCAGGGTCTGGAAATTGAGCAACGCTTCGAGCCGTCCTTGCGATATTTCGGCCTGGTAAGGCGTATACGAAGTATACCACGACGGGTTTTCGAGAATATTACGTTTGATCACCGACGGCATCAGGGTACCATAGTAACCCATACCGATATAACTACGGTAGATTTTATTTTTGGCAGCCATGGTGCGTAGCTTGTCCAGGTACGCTGCTTCGTCGATTCCGGCGGGCAAATCCAATGCGTAGGGCATGCGGATATCGTCCGGAAGGGCTTTATTGATCAATTCGTCCATGGACGATACGCCCGTTGCTGCGAGCATCTGCGACAGTTCCTGGTCGCGGGGGCCGATGTGGCGGGAAGCGAAGGTGTTCTTCATTTTTTGATGGATGATATTTTTAAATTTGAAATATGGACGGTATTAAGGATTTATCAATAAATAACCGTTACATTTTGTTAATGTCCTAACGGACAATTCTATTTTTTTTGTACATCAAGTTCTATTGACGTTCTTCCCCTAACGGGGAACTAGTCCTATGTGAAATCACTTGCGCTAAGTTGTCCGTAGGACAATCACGTCAATAGAAAAAATACATCAAAATCAATTATTGCCCGTAGGGTATTAACCAATATACTCCTTTGAAATATTTATTTATTGACAACTCCTAAGTAATTGACTATTGATGATTGATGCGAATCAAGGGTTGAAAAATCAGTCTAATATTTTGAGCTAAAGCCCCATAGATGGATTGTCTCTTCATGAGGCTGTTCAAAAAGTCTGTTTTCGAGCGGAATTACAAATTCCACTTAACGCTACCTGTTTGTATTACAGGCATTCGAGTTCGGCCGAATTTACAATTGGCTTTGCCGAGCTCCGGTTCGGTCGCGATTTTCAACTTTTTGAACAGCCTCCAATGATTTGAGATAGTATTGCTCATCATTGCCGTTGGCTTTAGCCAACGGATTATAAATGGACAAATAATCAAGGGCTTTAGCCCAAACCCAACTCTTGATTCGCATTATTAACTTCGGTGAGCTAAAGGTTCTCAATTCTCAATTCTCAATTGTTTAATGCCATCGCATCCGAATAGATAATGGCTTCGCTGGCATAAACTTTTGCATCATCGCGCGGGTTGAGCCATTTGAATGTAACCTGGTGTTGTCCTTTAGGCAACTGATACTTCCAGAACAGGTCGTGGCGTCGGAGATTCGAATTGGCAGGCAGTTCGGGAGCTTCGGCCAATTGCCCGTCGATATACATCTCGGCCTTGGCTACATAGCTTTTGTCCGAGCATTCCACATGTCCCCGAATTACAATCCCTGTACCTTCGAAACTCAAAGCGGGAGCGGCGGAGAGTGGCTTGTGGATGCCTTGCCTTTTGACAGGATACAGGCCATCGAAGCCTTTTTCGTACTTCACTGCCACCGGTTGCTGGCATGCCAGTGTGACGTTATCGCCGTCTACCTTGCCACCGTTGCGTTCGATCACCTGCAACGCCTGTTCGAACCCCATCCGGTACGTTTTGTTCAGCGAGATATCGGTATAGGCAAAATTCATGTCTTCCACCTCTTTCAGGTTCTTCATCCAACGTTCGGGTATATGGCTGTAGCCGAATACTGTGCCCAGGATACCACCTGCCGACGCAGGGTTGCAATCCGAGTCCTGGCCGCAACGTGTTGCAATATCTATGGTCTTGAAGAAATCGCCTTCGCCGTATAGCAACCCGATGATGATGTAGGCGCTGTTGATCACCGCGTCAATGTTGAACGGGACAAGTACGCCATCGGGACAACCCACGTCCGAACTCCACTTTTTCTCGCATTCGAACCAGGCGCGTTTCCAGTCATCGGGATATTTTTTATGGCATTGGATCACGTCGCTCATACATTGGTGGAATACACTCTGTTCCGGGATGGTTTTCAGCGCTTCGGTAACAATGAATCCGATGTCGTCCGACACAAAAGCCAGTGCATACATCGCGCCCACGTATACGCCACCGTACCATCCGTCGCCGTAGTTCATAATATGGCCGATCTTATCGGATATCCCGGATGCGATGTTGGGCATTCCCGGCGACATCAACCCGGCGAAGTCAGCTTCAATCTGGTAATCGATATCGTCCGAGTGCGGATTGTTCAGCCAGTGCCCTGAGGCGGGCGGCATGATCCCGTGCAGGATGTTGTATCGCGCAGCCTGGTTGGCATGCCACAGTGGATAACCTGCTTTGGCAAAAGCCATGGCGAACGAGTCGGCCGGGGCATCTAATCCCAGCCTGTCGAATACACTCACAAAAGTAAGGTCCATATATACATCGTCATACAGGCCGGGGACATTCTCGTACCACCACTTGATGCAACCGTCCGTCCATTCGATAGGAACATAATCCTGGATCATGGTGCCGCAAAACCTGAACTCGGTGGGTCCGCCATAGGTGCAGCCGATGGTTTGTCCGGCCCAACCGCCTTTAATCTTGTCCAACAGTTCCGCCTTGCTGATGGTTACCTCGCGGGGAATGGATGTTCCACCGGTATTGGCTTGCCGGGTGCAGGAAACGCATACCCCAACGGCAACTGCGGCAATCAATAATATTTTCTTCATGATAATACTGATAATGAGGTTAATTCTTTTTTTGAGGTGCTATTTGGTGCATTTCCCTTTATTCTTTGTTCTTTTTTATGCCGAAAAAAAACCAAAAACGGCTCGACGATTTTAACGCGCTCCGCCTGTCGGCTGCGCTTGAACGGAAAATCGTCAATATGGTGCCAGAGGCAATTGTTTACGGGCAAAGCCATGAACCATGCTGTCACCCATCGTTCAAAACTTGCGCGGGCGATAGCCCGTTTATCAAGCGAAGCTTTCCTTATTGGCGCTAAGCTGTCTGAAGTCGAGTAGGCAAGCAGGACTTTCACCCGCAAGCCTCTCACAGAACCGTACGTGAAAGTCCCCCTTCATACGGCTCTTCTTATCCAACCTTATGACGTCCATGTTTATTGTGCGGCGGAACAGCTCCCCATTGCCAGTGGTAGAACAAGTTCTTATCCCTGAGCGCAATGTCTCCCAGCCAATAGTACGCCCGCCCAAACTTACCCTTGAAGCGTTTATACTTACGTACCACCCAGTGGGCAAGTGTTTGGTTCAGGTACATGAAGAAGTGCTTGAGCACACTGGGGTAGAACTTACCATAGTAATGCACCCAACCCCGGACTGTCGGATTCATCCATTGAGCTAACCTATCCAGCGTATCATACATACGACTGGACAGGTTCCAACTTCGAACCACATCTCGGATACGCTTCTTCGCCTTTTGGCTGATACCCGGGTTGAAACCGGTAAAAGAGACATCCGACTTGCCTTTAGCTTTGCGAGGGGAGAACGTGTAGCCCAGGAAATCGAAACAGATGGTTTCGCAATCCCCTTTGCGACGGTCATCCTTGCAGTAGACAATCTTCGTTTTCTCCCGGTTCAACGAGAGCTTACACTCAGCAAATCTCGCAGACACTGATTCCAGCAGGTTCTGCGCCTCTTCCAACGTGTGGCAATGGCAGATGGTATCATCCGCATACCGTTCGAACGGTATGTGGGGATGATGCTTGGCCATCCACATGTCGAAGGCATAGTGCAGGAACAGGTTCGCAAGAACCGGTCCCACTACACTGCCCTGGGCCACGCCGACACTTCGCTCCTGAAGACTACCATCCGCAAGGGCATACGGAACCTTGAGCCATCTCTGGATATACAAGAGTACCCAGCGGTTATCCGTATGACGGCGGACAGCTTTCATCAAAAGTTCATGGTCGATCGTGTCGAAGAACTTGCTGATGTCCATATCCAACACCCAGTCGTACTGCCAACAGCGTTCGCGAGCCTTGGACAGCGCATCGTGAGCACTGCGGCAGGGACGGTAAGCATAGGAATCGGCATGGAAGCAGGGCTCTACGAGCGGCTCGAGAACCAAGACGGCAGTCATCTGCGCCACACGGTCGCCAACGGTGGGAATACCCAACGGGCGGAGTTTGCCGTTCGCTTTGGGAATCTCTACCAACTTGACAGCCGGTGGAATGTAACTGCCCGAGCTCATGCGGTTCCATAGCTTGTACAGATTGTCCGCACGACGGGTATCGAACTTTTCAATAGTTACTCCGTCCACGCCCGCACCCCCGTGCTTGGACTTCACATGGGCATACGCTTGCTGGACCAACCGGCGGTCGATCTCATAAGGTTTTGTGACTTGATTTTGCATCCTTCTAATGTTTAATTAGTTGTACAATAACATTCACATGGATAAGCCGGCACCTTCGCTCCATGTTCATTACAAACACTTCAACACTACTACGAGCCGGTCCGCCCCTGAAAAGTGGATATTGGTACTCGGGCTCTTGCGGGGCTTCCGCTTGAGCTGCTCCCTTGACACTCCACTCCAGGTTCCTGCGTTTCGTACGAAAAGCCTGCATACAGGTCATGCCATCTTTACACCGGATGCCGCCATGACAGTAAACAGGTATCTTCATGGCTAGTCCCGGATACAGGCGAAAGTGATCCGGTTTTGACATCTTCTTTTAGGTAGACTTTCGATGCTTCATCAATGGTTCCCTTGCGGTCATCTCCTGTAGGCACACCTGACGGATAAATCCGCCTTTTCATGTATCGCTCACAACCATGCCGTGAAAGCAAAGCTGCATACACTGGTTTGTAGCCGGCTCCTGCAAGCAGGCTACGAGGGGCCAGACCCTCATCAATCGTACAATTGCAAACACTGCTATACA
>JAVBSH010000047.1:0-8607 GCA_031547085.1 Bacteroidales bacterium | reverse complement strand
CGTGAGGCCTCCCGTGGTAAGACTGATAACCTTCATCCCATATATCCGCATCATTTACCCCGCAGCATCCGGATAGCTTTCGGACTTCGTTTTGTTTTGCAAACTCGTCCATGCTGCATAGGCCTTATATGTTGTTCGTGTTCCTCAGACCGGGATTTTGCCCACGGCTTCTTTCTGATTCCACCTCACGATGAACACCATTGCCTGCGGCTAACGGTTGGTCGCTATCTACCTCCGTAGTGGACTTGCACCACCAAGTTGATCAATCATGCACGGCACACAAAGAAAAGGCTGCCCAAAAACGGACAGCCTTTTCAATATTACATGTTTTATTGATACAATATACTATACCGGTTTAGCTTTTCCAGGAACAGGAATTGCAAATTGTTTCATATCCATGTTCTTGAGTTCCGGTTTTTCAGGTACCAGATTCATGTCTGAACCCATCATTTGATCCCAGGTCACTTCAGAGCCTGTATAGGCAGAGATACGCCCCATTACAGCCGTCAGAGTAGAAATGGCTGTTTCTTCGGCCTGGCTGATCGGTTTTTTGTCGCGGATATGGTTTACCAAATTCACATGTTCCAATACATAGGGATTATTTTGTTTGAATTCGGCTTTTTCCTTTTCTCCATCATATTTCCATAACTCATTTCCTTTCAGATCGGTGATGACACCATGGCTTGACCATACACCTTTGGTTCCTTGAATGCGTTCCGATACATTGCTGGCGCAACCATCGATCTGGCGGCACATGCTATGAACATGGATACCACCTTCATAAGTATAATCAACGCTGAACATATCGTATTGATCGCCGGTTACACGGCGTTCACGTGCACCGAAAGCAACAGCTTTTATCGGTTTCAGACCCGAGAACCAGTTGAAAACATCGATGTTGTGTACGTGTTGTTCTACGATATGGTCGCCCGACAACCAAGTCCAGTTCACCCAGTCGCGGATCATCCATTCCATATCCGTCCAGTTCTTTTCTTTCATGCGCAACCAAAGCGATGATTGGTTCCAATACACATTAGCCGAAACAATATCACCGATTAAACCGCTTTGTACCTGCTTATATCCTTCAATATATACCCTTTGGTGATGACGTTGTGTTCCGGTAATCACACACAATCCCTGCGAAAGCGCTTTTTTCGAAGTAGCGATCACTGAACGTGCGCCAACTGGGTCAACACAAAGAGGTTTTTCCAGGAATACGTGCTTTCCGGCATCCACAGCAGCCTTGAAATGGAGAGGACGGAAACCCGGAGGAGTGGCAATAATAACCACATCAACACCAGCGGCAATCACCTTTTCGTAGTTATCGAACCCGGTGAAACACATGTTTTCTGCAATGTCCTGATTGTATTTTTCTTTCAACATCTTACGGCAGTCATCCACCCTGTCCTGGAATACATCACCCAAAGCAACTACCGACACATTAGGTGCAGCATTCAAGAAGTCTTGAGCGGCTCCTGATCCACGGCCACCACAACCGATAACTCCGGCTTTCAGAGGTGCTCCGTCTTTTGCCTTATCAGGCAATATCCCTTGCGGAATATTCCATTCGGCTTCGGGTCTCAAAGGTACCAATACTGGTTCCTTAGGACCACCACTGCATGATGATAATAAAGCGCCTGTGCCCAGAGTGCCAGCAGCACCCATCAAGGCAGCACTCGAAAGAAAATCTCTCCTGTTTAACGAATTTTTGCTCATGATATTTGATTTTGTCTATATAATTGATTTTTGGTTTATTTTATCAGGAATGAGGAATGAGAGGCGAGGAATGAGAGATAAACCCTATTGTCGTTCGAACTCGTCACCTGTCACTGTTTGATCGTACTATCCGGTTCGCAAACCACACGGAATCCAATACCCTTGATATCCGAATACCACCAGATACTTTTAGGTTGTTGTGGGTCGGTTTTCAGCCATTCCTCAGTTTTGGTTGAGAACCGGGTTGCAGCACGAACATCGGCAGCGTCATTGGTATAATTACCACCACGAACCACATACTCAGTACCTTCTTCCGGGCCTTTAGGATCGGTGACCGATGCGCCGGTTTTCGAATAAGCATCCGGGGCATACCAGTCCGAACAATATTCAAGAACGTTCCCCAGCATATTCTTCAAACCGAAGGGGTTTTCATGTACCCGCGATGGTTCCTGGGTTTTCATTCCGCTGTTTTGTTCATAAATTACAAAACTATTGATCACGGCTGTATCAACTCCAAACGTTCTGTTCCACCAACCTTGCGACGAAAATTTCTTTGGATTCCCAGGGAAGAAATATGGAGTCTCGGTACCTCCGCGTGCAGCATATTCCCACTCAGCTTCAGTGGGCAGACGGTATTTTTTGCCCGTCTTTGCTGAAAGCCATTTGCAATATATCTCAGCCGAATAATGTGTCATGGTAATGGCCGGACGTGATCCTTCGCCCCAACCTTGACTCGGGACACCGAACGGTGGTGTCGGGCCGCTGATCGCGTCTACTGCAATGGCATTCAGGTTACGTTCCTTGATCACTTCAGGCGGAGTACGTCCTTCAGATGAGGTTTCAATATGGAACGACCAATATTCGTCCCAACTGACCTCTATTTTAGCCATGAAGAACGGGCTTACGGTAACATCGCGTACCGGTCCTTCGTTCTCCTTACGGAATTTCTCGTTGTCGGGACTACCCATCTTGAATGTACCGCCAGATATGGCAATCATATCAAATGCCACAGGCGTTCCCGGGATGTGTTCGGTAAAGTTTTCGAATTTCGTAACCACAGTCGGCTCAGTATACAGTTCAGCATTGGCCGACGAGATGGTCGGAATGCCGGTCATCTTGGCGTGTTTATAATTGGGGTCATAATGCCCTACATTCAAGTGACAACTGATACATTGCAGGTTGAGTTTTTTCTCGTTTTCTTCGTAATATAAGTGTGCTGTGCCACCTTCATCCGACAATCCTTTAGGAAACAGATTGATATGGCATTCTTTACACGACTCGTTGTATACTATTTTTACAGCATATTCCAACTGCCGTTTTTCCTCCCAGTTGAAATCTGCACTATCTTTAGTCCAGAAGGCCCACAGGTCGTGTAATCCCGTACGAGCCTTTTCTTTGAAATGATAAAAATTACCCTTGGGCGGAAGATGGCAATCGATACAATGCACCCGTACGCCCGATTCATTATTATAATGTGTCGACATCTTCCAACTGTCAAAAGTATGAGGATGAACATGGCAACTTTCGCAATACTCATCCGTTCCGAAATGATGCATTGCCTTGTTTCCGCATAACATAACCACTACCCCAACGATTCCCCCAATAATGAAGATCAACCATGGGCGTTTTTTTGAAGACTTTTTTGCGCTCGACATTATAAAAATACAGGTTATTTATTTTGACCAGAATATGATGAATCTCTTAATTTAATTCCAAATTTTCGTTAAAGGTACGACGTTTGTCGATATGATTTCTGTTATTTTTGTGTTTCTGCACGTTAAAAAATGTTAAAACGTCGCAATGTATTGATTGTTAGGTGTGCAGAAAACGTACAGAATACGGTTATTATTGTGTTTGATTCAATGTCGTTTAGTTAAGGAATTGGGATTGTTCGGGCGAGGTTTTACCTCGTTCGTATTATCCTGACAGGCTGAGCCTGTCGAAATAGATGCGACTGAGGCAGAGCCTCAGCCGAACGCTTAACTAAACGACATTGGTGTTTGATTTGTAATTTATCTTTTCGGATAAGAGATTATTTACAACTATTCAATGAAGATCGGTTGACTGATATCAGGAAAAAAATTTGCTGCGTGTCCTTTCTTAAACAGCGTATCGACGGCTTGTTTGCCTGTTTTACCTAAATCAACTGAAAAATCATTCACATATAACTGAATGTGTTTCCGACAAACATCTATATCCATGGCTTGAGCGTGACATGTGACAAACTCGTCCGGCAGATTAGGATTTTGCATCGCATACCGGACACTCTCTCTTAACGTGGTATTCAGTTTTTGTTTTATATCCGGCGACAGGCTGCGCCGTACAGCTATGGCACCCAATGGCAACGGTAAAGAAGTTTCTATTTCCCAATATTCACCTAAGTCCAATATCTTGTGCAGTCCCTTTTGTTGGTATGTAAAACGCGTTTCATGTATTAACAACCCGGCATCTGTTTCGCCTGACAGCACCACTTCTTCGATATCCGAGAACAGGTATTCCTGCTTGTCGGTAGCCGTGGGGTAAGCGATGGTCAGGAGCATGTTGGCTGTGGTGTATACACCCGGTATAGCAATCCGCAAATGGGGAATCTCGTCGGGATATACCTTTTGCTTGCTGATGAGCAAAGGGCCATTACCAAAGCCCAATGCACTTCCTGATGTTAATAACTGATACGCCTGTGATACTTTGGGGTAATGGGCATAACTGATTTTTACCACATCGAAGGCTTGTTCCGTTGCCGAAGTATTGAGTTGCTCGATATCAAGCATTACGGTATCAAAGCACAACCCAAAAGTATCTACCTGTTGATGCAGCATCGCCCAAAACATAAAAGTGTCATTGGGGCACGGGGAAAAAGAAAGTTTAAGATTCAAAGATTCCAAAATTCAAAGATTTAACAATTCTTACGGTCTTACATGTCTTACGGTCTTTTACCCTGTCACTTGTAATTCGTCACCCGTCACTATTTTCATCCTATTCCATTTTCTTCCTGAATATCCGTAATTGCGACAACTTGGAGAAGTTTTTCCAGACCAACGATTTGAATCCACCAATCTTATTATATTTCATCGCCTTATAGTCTTCGTGGCTTTTGCGTAACATGTTACCGATGCTTCGGTTGCTTACTCCTCCGATCCTCATCCTAACGATGATATGCGGCAAATATTCGCTCCGGAAACCCGTCTGGCTGAAAAAACGTAAAACGAGGTCATAATCCGCCGCGATCCGCAGGTCGGTATTGAACATCCCAAATTGTTTGTAGATATCCTTATGAATAAAAAGTGTGGGATGTGGCGGCATCCAACCTTGTTTGAGCATTTTGGATTCGAACGAACAGCTTTTCCAGAAACGAATGATGTTATGAGTGTCATTACGGGCAACATACACCAGGTCGCCATACACGGCATGGCAACGGTTTTCCTGGAAGATGTTCATCACTGTTGCAATGACGAAATAATCGTGCAGTATATCATCTGCATGCAGAAACCCTACAATTTCGCCGGTAGCCATTGCGATGCCTTTATTTAATGCATCATAGATCCCCCCATCCGGCTCGCTGACCCATTGGGAAACGGCAGTACCGTATTTCCGGATCACATCGACCGTACCGTCCGTAGAGCCCCCGTCCACCACAATGTACTCGATGTGCGGATAGGTTTGCGATAACACCGACTGCATGGTAGCCTCGATGGTGTCGATATTGTTATAGGACGCGGTGATGATGGATATGGTCAAGCGAAAATCAATTTTGAATGATTGAAAATAGTTACGAGTTACACGTGACGGAATAGATCGTAAGAATTGAATTATTGAATCATGAAATTATTGAATAACTGAACTTTAAACCTTAAACTTAAAACTCGAACCGAACTTGCGATCTCATCGAAGATAAACTTTAAACTTTGTACTCTTTCATTACTCCATCATGCGATATGCCTTTGCCTTCTATAATATCCTTTTCCCTTTTGGGCAAAAATGCTCGAATTTCTTCAATAGTATACATACATGGCTCAAGTCTTTGCCGTTTTTTTAGTTGTTCGTGCGGGATAAAGTCTATTTTCCCGTCTTTCAAATCATCCAACTGTTGCCGAACACTTTCCCGCAGTTCTTCCGCCGAACACATGGATGAAGGTTTTTTCTCAAAACCGAAAATCTTTTCTACTCCTGATACCTTCTTTTCATCGGCATTCATAATCTATTTTTTTGACAATTAACGACGCACAAGAAATGTATACGCTTTACTCTAAAGATTCCCTCAGTTCTTCAGGATTTCTCCGGCAATCCCATATACACACAATAGTAATCTCCGTATTTTCAACCATATATACAACTTTATAATTCCCTACCACAAGAGAACGGTAAGTCTTTACCATATCTGTTAGTAGTGCATCAATGGCTGCTAAATGCGGATTGTTTATCAACAGGTTTATTCTTGTGCCTATTTTTGAAACTATCTTGTTTGCAGCGCTTTTATTTCTCCCGGAAAGGTACTCGTACAACTGTCGGAAATCTCCCCGTGCCCGTAAATGCCACAAAATTTTATAATCCATACTCTTTCATCACTTCATCATGCGGGATTCCTTTAAAATTGCCGGACATATACTCTTCTTCGAACTCCCGTACCCTTTCCCGCAGTTCTTCCACTGAATAGGATAGCGGGTTTACATCATACAACTTTTCAATCTGCAGAACCCTGTTCTCATCCACATCATTCATGATTGCTCGACTCAACCTGATTTTTCTTTGCTCGAATTTTTTACTTTCTAATACTGTCATGACATGAAGTTTTGATGATGAACGCACAAATATAGTGCCGTTTTGAATCAGAGGTGAGAAGTCAGAGGTGAGAAGTGAGAAATAAGAGGTGGGAGGTGAGGGGTGAAAAAATTATTCCTCACTCCTCACCTCTCATTCCTGCTTCCTCACCTCTCATTTCTGATTCCTGCTTCCTCACCTCTCATTCATCTTCTTTCTGTAGGTCGAAAATACCTTTAATATCTCTAATGCTTCTTGCTTTAGTGTTACAGTTTTTTCATCCGGTATCAACTGGGCATCAGTTAGTAGTTCCAACCAAAATAAAGTTTCATCCAATTCTTCTACCGTAATGGATAGTTTTGCATATCGTTCATTATCGGACCTCGACCGGCACGTTGCCCGAAAGTTTGCTGCTACAGAAGTACTGCTTCTTAATAATTGCTTTAACAGTACTTCATTGACAAAATCCTTTTTACATCCTTGGATCAGTTTGATCACCTGTAATGCCAATAACTTTGTCCTTTCCCTATACTTGTCATTAAAATTCATACCTAATTAATTAGAGGTGAGAGGTGAGAGGTGAAAATTTCATTCCTCATTCCTGATTTCTCATTCCTGACTCCTGACTCCTGATTTCTCATTCCTGTTTCCTCACCTCTCATTCCTCATTCCTAATTTTAATCCCGTATTTCTCCCCAATATACTCCCTAATCTTCTCTTTATCCTTCCCGCAGGCTTTTTTGATCTCGTATATCTTGGCATCCACCAGCGTACGATACCACCAGCCCTGCAGGAAATGCCACAGAAAGCCGGTTTTGCCCTCGGTGAAACCCAATCGCACGAAATACCGGTACAGGAAATACGCAAACGACCGCCAGAACAATGGTGCACGGGCATATTTCAATTTCTTTTTGCGTTTGGCCAATGCCTGTTCACTCATCACGCCCGTATCGGCAGATGGCAACAGGTCTAATTCCACATCCAGCAAGTCAATAGCCTCGCGGATGGCGTAACCGTTGTGCTTGGCAGTCCACCAGCCCAAGTGGTTAAGGTTATCGTCCATGAAATCATGCTCAAACTCAATGGTGGCGCCTTCAGTTACCTGGATATGCTCATCCATCCAACGCTGCTCGCACATGCCTTTGCCATAGCGAAACAGCCGCAACAGCTTTACCGGGTAGATACCCCGTTTCATCCATTTACCCATAAAGATATGCCGCCGCTTGAACACAATACCCGAAATATCATTGCCGATACTTGGTAGCTTGACCTCGATTTCCCGCAGCAATTCATCCGACAGGTATTCATCGGCATCCAGGCGCAGTACCCATTGTGTTTGAATGGGAAGGTTGGTTAATGCCCAATTAAATTGAGTCGCTTGGATTCCAGGCCAAGTATTTTGAACGACTTCCGCACCTAACTCCTCTGCAATGGCCACAGTCCGGTCGGTCGAATAAGAATCGACAATAAATATCTTCCCGGCAATAGGCTGGATACGCTCAATACAACGACGGATATGAATTTCCTCGTTGTAGGTAAGGATGATGACGGTTATATCTAAATTAGTCAAAATTCAAAAACTCAATGATTCAAAAAACCATTAACCATTAACCACTAATCATTATTTCTGATCTCTCGTTTTTTGATAAATTTGGCAGGGTTACCACCAACAACAGTCCAGGGTTCCACATCTTTGAAAACGCAAGCACGAGCACCAACCACAGCGCCTTGACCAATATGTACCTTAGGTCCAATGAATGCCTCGGTTGCAATCCATACCTGATCATCAATATACATATCTGAAGGTACCATTGGAAATTTAGGATTTTCAAAATCATGAGAGCCCGGGCATAAATATGCGCCTTGGGATATGGTTGTTGAACGACCAATATAAATATGCCCTGTATTATAACATTTAACGCGAGGTCCTATACATGCGTATGCATCCATAGTTAAATCCCATGGTGCCCATATAACAGCACTGGAATAAACACAAGCTTTACGATGTAGTTTTGCGCCAAAACATCGTAATATAAATATACGCCATGGATTAAAAAATTTTGGAACAAATGGTTTGAATAACAAAAAACAGGTAATATTCCAAATGAACCGGCCCAATTTATTCTTCCAACTTAG
>JAVBSH010000110.1:0-8441 GCA_031547085.1 Bacteroidales bacterium | reverse complement strand
CTGCGAAAGGTTAAAGCAAGAACTCGGAAAGCTTTGGAAGAGAAGATCGCGGGTGCGTTGAGTAGCATTACCGTATCTGACATTTTAGGTTGGTTCGCGGAAGATGGGTATAGTACATAATAAATTCAATTGCTATAAAATCTTCCTCTGACGCATGGCCTTTGTAAGAAATAAAATGGTGATTCCTTGACCTGTCATCATTTCTCCAGAATACAATCATTGAAACCTTATTTTTCTCCAACGCAGGCAGCACTTCCTCTGTAAAATAATGAGGATAGGGAACTCCCTCGATACCTGTTTCGGTCACTCCGCAAGGTTTATTTTTTTCAGCAGCAAGTTCCGATAAGCATTTCACATTCGACGCAAAAGCCTCTTTTTTTCTCCCATGGTAACAATCGATACCAATAAAATCCACATATTCATCACCCGGCCAACGATAGGTAAGTCGCTTTTTGGTTTGTGAATACACATCATCCATTTGTGGTGAAATGGCGTACATAATTTGGTGGATGCCTTTCGTATCGCGCAGATATCGAATGGTAAGCTTCCACAAATCGACAAATTCTTCATCGGATGCGCACTTAGCACCCCACCAGTTCCATGTTTGGGTATGTTCGTGCCATGGCCGGAATATAAAAGGAATAGGTATTCCGTTCTCATCTTTCAGGGTATAGATGTAACCGGCCAAGTTATTCAGCCAACCTTTGAATTTAATATTCAAAGCAGACCCTTCCTGCAAGATCTCTTTTACCACCGTGTTGTCCGAATTATCCCATGAAGTGCCCGAAGTTTTAGGATTGTCCACATGCCAGCAAATCATAATTACCTGATTTCTGCGATAGGCATACCGGATGATTTCCCGCATCTTATCAAAAGGTATCCTGTTGATATTGACAGGAGCGCCATGTTCTATCTTCCCAAAGTCGAGGCTGCAAACAGCCGGATGGCTACCGGTAATATCTTGTACATCCGAACGGCCTAAATTATCCCTCCAGGAATGCCCGTATGCCAGAGCATCGTGGTGTCCCAACAGGGTATGCCCACTCTTCTGTATTTCCAGTAACTTGTTGTACAAAGCTCGAACTTCCGGGCTTGCTTGAGAATCTGTCATTAAACTCTGTGCCCAAAGACCGTGACTGCATGTTCCGGACAATAGAAAAGCCAAAACAAAAAACTTTTTCATGAAGTGTGCTGATGATGATGTCTTCCAAAGGTAAAAAGTTATTTGAGATTTTTAAACATTTGACTGAATAAAAGTTATTCTTTTTATATGTTTCCACGGATAATTTGATTTTTCAAAAATAATTAAAAAAAATACAAGTACGCAAAAAGGTTGCGCACTGATGTTCTAACTTTGCATCATGTAATAAAAAGTTTTGAAAAACAGGGGGCAGGTTCGAATCTGTATTTAACCAGTTTAAAAATTAAGAAGATGATAGAGCTAAAAGGAAAATACAATCAGGACTGTAAAATCTTCATTGACGATGTCGAAAAAGAAGCCATTGATTTGATAAGAAATATCCTGAACGACGAGATATCCGAAGGCGTGCCTGTGCGTATCATGCCCGATACCCATGTAGGAAAAGGTATTGTAATCGGCTTTACGATGCCAGTTACCCGTATGATCAATCCTAATTATATCGGGGTAGATATAGGTTGCTCGGTTACCTCATATAAACTGGATAAACGAATTGGTAGAGAGCGTTTTCCTATGCTTGATCAAGCCATCAGGGACTCAGTACCTATGGGTATGAATATCAGGAAAGCACAGGATTTCGATGAGTGGTGGGTGGTACCGTACTTTGAGGCTGTCAATCGAAAATTTGATGCCTTTCGGCGAGAATGGGCCAAACGTACAGGCGAAGAGAAAATACCCATTGAAGTAGATGAAGCGTATATCACTCGCCTATGCAGAAAAATCGGTATGGACGAAAAGACATTCTATCACTCGATTGGGACATTGGGCGGGGGAAACCATTTCATAGAAGTGGGGGAATCTGCAAACGATGGTTCTCATTACCTGACAATTCATTCGGGATCCCGGAATTTTGGATTGAAAATTTGCAATTACCATGCAATGAAGATGACCGGGACAAAGACGCTTCCAAAGGAATACAACGAAGAGTTCGAACAGATCACCAAGCATACGCTGCCTACGAGTGATATACCAAAAAAGTTGAAAGAATTAAGACAACGGTATAAAGCCGATAAAAAGGAATACCTGCTTGAAGGTGATGATATGTATGAATATCTGATGGATATGGTGATTGCCCAGACTTATGCGCAATTCAACCATCTGGCCATGTCCAAAGCCGTATTCAAAGAATTGGGTGATGATTATCACGCCGTCGATTCCGTTTGTTCGATGCATAATTTTATTGATACCTCCGATTGGATTATCCGTAAAGGAGCCATTCGTGCTTATCAGGGCGAAAAGATGGTGATCCCTTTCAATATGCGTGACGGAATACTGATCTGTGAAGGGAAAAGCAACCCGGACTGGAATTATTCCGCTCCACATGGCGCAGGAAGGGTTCTGGCCCGCAACAAAGCTTTGCAAACCTTGAATATGGATGAGTTCACCAAAGAAATGGAAGGTATTTTCTCAACATCGGTTTGCCGGCAAACTTTGGACGAATCGCCTATGGCTTATAAGGACAAAGATGTGATTATGGAAGCAATCAAGGATACGGCAACCGTGATCGATTCTGTACGTCCAATTATGAATATTAAGACATTGGAATGAAAAAATATTTATAGTCAGGAACTTATTCTTTGTCTTTTACATCCTTCCAGTCTCCGTTGGCTTTGATCAGGTTGATCAGTTCTTCCACAGCTTGTTCTTCCGGGATGTTGCGTTTCACTACTTCACGTTGCTTGTAAAGTGTGATTCGTCCGGGACCAGCCCCTACATAGCCATAATCAGCATCGGCCATTTCACCGGGGCCGTTTACAATACATCCCATGATACCTATTTTCAGCCCCTTCAGGTGAGAGGTGCGTTCACGTATTTTGGCTGCCGTAGTTTGCAAATCGAACAGGGTGCGTCCGCACGATGGACAGGAAATATATTCGGGTTTGCTCATCCGCAGGCGGCAAGCTTGCAGTATGGTAAGCGCAATATCCGTTGCCGGATCTTTTCCGTTATCGCCGGGGGCAAGGTTGGGTGTTTCAATCCAAAGCCCGTCACCAACACCTGCAAGGAATAGCGGTCCGAAATCGCATGCTGCCTGAACGTATATGTCTTCAGCGAAGGTGCCGGTGTATGTTTTCTTAAAGGCCAGTGGAAGTTTGTTTCTGGAAGCAATGAGATCAAAATATTCCGGCCGGTATGGAGATGGTGAATATTTCAAGTCGATAAAACAAAATCCCAGTGGTTGAAGCTCTTCCTTAATCCATACAGGCCCCCTCCCAGTCTTTCCTCCCATGTGGGGGAGGGAAGGAGCCGGTTTATGGAAATCGTCCTCTTCCTGCGAGGAGTCTGTCTCCTCTTCTCCACAGGGGCGAGGAGGGCGGGAGATGAGGTACCTGATTTTCTGCGCTACCGGAATCTCCGCTTCCGGCGCCTCTGTGAGCGAGACCCTGATGGTGTCGCCTATGCCTTCCATCAAAAGCGTACCGATACCCACAGCCGACTTGATTCTGCCATCCTCGCCTTCGCCGGCTTCTGTGACGCCTAAGTGTAGCGGGTAGAACATGTCTTCCTGTGCCATACGTTCCACCAGCAATCGGGTTGACTCAATGACCACGCGTACGTTGCTGGCTTTCATTGACAACACCACTTGATTAAAGTTCTCGGCTTCGAAAACACGTAGGAACTCCATGGCTGATTCCACCATACCTTGCGGCGAATCGCCATAGCGGTTTACAATACGGTCGCTCAGCGAACCGTGATTACTACCGATGCGGATGGCTGTGCCATATTTTTTACATATCCTGATCAAAGGCAATACCCGTTCATGAATCCGTTCCAGTTCGGTAACGTATTCGCTGTCGGTGTATGTTTGGGGCGTTGCTGATTTTTTGTCAACATAATTTCCCGGGTTGATACGCACCTTTTCTACAATCCGGGCGGCTGTTTCTGCTGCTTTCGGGTTGAAATGGATGTCGGCAATCAGTGGGTTGCGGTAACCGCGGCGGTGCAATTCCTTTTTGATGACGGCCAACTGTTCGGCTTCGCGTACACCCGGTGCAGTGATGCGTACGTATTCGCCTCCGGCTTCGATGATACGGATGCTTTGAGCTACCGTGGCTTCGATATCCATGGTGTCGGTGTTGGTCATCGATTGCAATCTGATGGGATAATCGCTACCCAATGGCAGGTAACCAATGTGTACTGTATGTGTTTTCCGGCGCATGTGGTATTTTGTTTATAGTTTGATAATAAGATCGTTCAGGCGGCGCTTGGGTACATGGTGGATGTCCTGTTCGTCACGCCAATATTTGAAATCTCCATTCGCAGGCATTGGCTCGATAACCACCGTTTCGGCGGGTTTACCCAAAGCGATAACCTGCACGATGGAATACCGGATCGGAATATCCAGGGCATCACGCAGGAACGAACTGCTCACCGACCCGATAATACAACCGCCATAACCTTTTTCGACAGCCGTCAGCAAAATAGCCAGTGATACGATGCCATGGTCGCAAAAATAATTGTTTGCTACATCGTTGTCATTCAATATCACGATGTAAGCAGATGGACGTTCGCCTTCTTTTGGCCCTTCCCAGTCCTTGAGGTATCCGGCCCATGCTAGTGCAGGGAATATTTTTGCATTTATCTCGGGTGTGTTCGACAATACATAACGGAGCGTTTGTGCATTACGTCCCGAAGGTGTCAGCCGGGCATTATCCACCATCTCGCGAAGGTCGCTTTCGGAGATGGCGACTTCCTGGTGGAACCGCCGATAACTCCTGTTTTTCCTGATTAAATCCGAAATCATAAGTGATTGATTATTGATCATTAACAATTGAGTATTATTTGTATAACAGCTTGTTGAGTTTTGAAACCCGATGGGGGTTTGATGCTGTCAAATTACATTTTTCAAAACAGACCTGTCAGAATAAAGTTCGATTTGATTTTAATGTATTTATTTATACGTATTTATATTTTTTAATTTATTTGCGATCATATTGACACATACCTCAAACCGTACTCCATTTATATCCGAAACAGATATTTTTCAAAAAGCAATTTTATCAAATTTTATTCATTTTTCAAAATAGGGAATGATGTATTTGAACAAATGTTTTTGATTATTTTGGTTTTATAGGTATCCAGATTTCTTCTTCTGAATCTGGGTCATTATTCCTGTATTTCTCACCTAAGATTTCAAAATGTGGCCTGTCATCCAAAACATAATCCGAACCGGGCAGCCAAGTCTCGAAAATATATTGGAAAATGTGGTTGTCGCTGCTCGAACCCTTATAATCGAAAACAGCATATAATCCGCCCGGTAAGGCAAATGTTTTCATACCTGTCGGAACATCATTAAAGTCTGTCACTTCAACCGCTGCCCATTTTTCGAACCTGCTTGTTGGGGTGAAATTTTCAAAGTGCAATGGTCCGTATACCTGCATCGAAATCAAATAGTTTGCCAGGTTGTTATGAATTTCGCTGTGCCTTGACAGGAAACTCTTCCAAAGTTCACCAGTCTGGTTGTCTGCAAAACTCATGGTCATTCGTTGACCTACCAATTTCTTTTCGCTTAATATTTCTATTCGAGGATACATACTGTCGGATTATTCGATTGGTAACAGTGGCTGAATAGGAGATAGATACATATTTGATTTCATTTTTATCTGTTTTTCACTTTCTGTTACAAAGATACGATTTAAAACCGACCATTTATCCGTAATCGTACAGTTTGTGTATCAAAACCGTTGCAAACAAAGGTATATATTTGCATGTTATTATAATAAAAGCAAGATGATGGACAAAGACCTTGAAAGTATGACCCGAGATGAATTGGTTGAAGAAGTAAAGAAGCTACGCCAAGGTATTCGGATGCACCGTGATAGCACAGGACATAACTTGTGTTGGTTTCATCCTGATTTATGGAACTTGCTTCCCGAAAAATACGACCCGAAAATATCCATTCCTGATTGGCCGCAGTTTATGGCAGGCTGTGTCCATTTCCGTAGGTCGTTGGACGAGCAACTACCGGAAGCGCCACGAACAAATGAAGATTTCATAAAGTAGTAATTGTTCCGAGCGATAGCAAATTGAACATACCACAACCGATGTCGGCAATACGGCATTCGTTGGCGAGGTTGTCAATTTTTCGGTTGCATAAAGACCAATAGAATTTTAACTTTGCATAAGAATTTATAAATGAAAAACATGTCAGCCTATTTCCAATATGGAGAAAAAGAAATTGAACACCTGAAAAGGGTGGATAAACGTTTGGCATCGGTCATTGATCAGGTAGGTATGGTGAAAAGGGCTGTAATTCCCGATCTTTTTACGGCGCTTGTTCATTCCATCGTCGGCCAGCAAATTTCCACCAAAGCGCATCAAACTGTTTGGGGGCGGATTCAAAACGAATTGGGAAAAATATCGCCTGCTACCATTGACAATTTACCATTGGAAAAGTTGCAACAATTCGGTATCACATTCAAAAAGGCGACGTATATCAAATCGGCTGCTCGGAAAATTATCGAAGGCGAATTTGATATGGCTTCGCTTTATTCGTTGCCGGATGAAGAAGTTTGTGTCCGGCTTTCCGAATTGGACGGTATTGGTGTGTGGACAGCAGAAATGTTGATGCTATTTTCCATGCAACGCCCCAATATACTTAGCTATGGAGATTTGGCCATTCTCAGGGGACTACGAATGGTGTACCATCATCGGGAAATCGATAAAGAGCGGTTTAACAAATATTGGAAACGTTATACGCCTTACGCCTCGGTAGCCAGCCTGTACTTATGGACGGTAGCGGGTGGAGCTGTTGACGGGATGAAAGATTACGAACCAAAGCGAACGAAAAAATAAACAAATAATTAAAAAACTGGAGTCAGCCAAGTCTCTCCTTTGGGGAGAACCGTAGCGAAGCGGAGCTCGGCGAAGCCATTTAGAGGGGCTTTTAAAATGAAAAACACCATTCAAATACACACTTATTCGTCTCCTTGCGGAGAAATCATTCTCGGTTCATACAACGACCAACTTTGTTTGTGCGATTGGCAAATTGGGGAACGCAGGAAATTAATTGACACGAGGATTCAGAAAGGGTTGAATGCTGAATATGAAATGAAGGAGTCGGAAACCATTACAAAGACTATTGCTCAATTAGACGAATATTTTGACCGGAAAAGGAAAGTATTTGATATACCGTTGTTGTTTGTCGGGACGGATTTCCAAAAATCGGTATGGAACAAATTGTTGGATGTTCCTTACGGGGCAACGGAATCGTATTTGAGACTTTCGAAACGCTTGGGCAATCCCGATGCAATACGCGCAGTTGCAGCAGCCAACGGAGCCAATTCTATTTCTATTTTCGTCCCGTGCCATCGTATCATCGGGAGCAACCATAAATTGATAGGCTACGGCGGTGGGCTTCCGGCAAAGAAATTTTTACTCGAACTGGAATCTCCCAGCCTTCAGCTATTGTAGTTTTACACATTAAAAACATTTTTCGTGAAGCATGAATACTAATGAAATCAGAAGACGTGCTAATTATTGTACTTTTTTAAACTCAATATCCGGTAAAACAATTTTAATTTCTTTGTCCATATCTTTTTCTTGCCACCAAACGATATGACGAATTGTTGAACGGGACGGAACATAATCGCTTGCTTTCAATTTTTCGATTTGCGCTGAAAATTTTTTCGAAAACTTTGCTATCTGTTGGTTGCCGAAAAATAAGGCGTCGTTTGAAATTGTCAATGTTTGTCCGCTACGAAGATGATCTATTTCTTGTTGATGATCGGCAAAAAAATCTAACCAAATATCCTTGTGAGAAAGGCTTAATAGTAACTTTTCAGATTGTGGATATCCGGTGTTATCTTGAAATTTGCGCATATCATTTACCATAATGTCATCAAAATAATTGCCATTGTATAGAATATACAGGTTTTGTTTGGCACGGGTTAAGGCAACATAAATGGTTCGCAATTGACTGTTGTCTAATTTCTTCATTTCACTTAATGCTAAAATCACATTGTCAAATTCCCGTCCTTTTGCTTGATGAATGGTTGAAACTAGAATGTTGGCCTGATAATTACCGGTTAAATCTTCCAACTTCGATTCGCGGACAAATTGCTTGAAATCGCTTTTATACTTGGTTTTATTGTTCACTTCTTCAAAATCGCGAATGAGTTTACAAACACCTTCAAAATCCGAACTTGTGCTATATTTGTTTCCAAGATTGCTTTTCGCTCTGCTCCAAGTTTCTTCACTTATAGAATAATGTTCGCTATCACCTTCAATGTCAGCAATGAAA
>JAVBSH010000130.1:0-32128 GCA_031547085.1 Bacteroidales bacterium | reverse complement strand
TTCAGCGCTTTTGTGATATGTGGCATTGTCCAGGTAGATGGTCACGGATTGTTTATCCGTATATGTTTCAAAGCATTTTTCCAACAATTTGATGGTCGCCTGCCCGTTTACGGTTGTATCCTCCACCATAACCACTTCTTGATCCAACGGATTATATGCCCCCGATATATCTAGGGTCTGCTGAAAAACTCGCAATAGGTTTCTCAGTCTATGTTTTGATTATATTTGTGGATAAAAAGTGCAATAAGAAATGGCAAAATCCTCCAAAATCCGTGCATCCAAGCAAAAATATGTCAGTCCAGGGCAGGGAGTTCTTTCCTGTTTTGAGACACCCTTTTCCCGATCGTTGGCTCCCGACAACCCTTGGGTCGTGCTGGCCGGCCAGTTGCCGTGGGATCTACTGGTAAGCATCTACCAGAAACAGATGGGTAACGACAGGACAGGTGCTGGCGGCATCAATCCCCGGGTGGCTCTTGGCTGCCTGATCATCAAACACATTTGTGATTTGAGCGACAGGGAAACCATCCAGCAGGTACGTGAAAACGTGTACATGCAGTACTTCATTGGCTATTCCAGCTTCTGCGGTACAGCCCCTTTCGATCCGTCCCTGTTTGTAGAACTTCGCAAACGCCTTGGCCAGGAACAAATCAACACCATCAATGAGCGGATAGCCCGGTTTGTTCAGGAAAAGGGCGGAAAAGACAGGGACAGGGCAGACAAGGAGCCACCAGTCACCCACCAGGGCAAAATGCTCATTGACGCTACCGCCTGCCCACAGGATATCGCCTATCCTACCGACCTGAACCTTCTGAATGACGCCCGGGAGAAATCCGAAGAGTTGATCGGCCTGTTGTATGACAAGTCCCTTCATGGGAAGGAACCCCGGACATACAGGCGCAAGGCACGCAAGGTGTACTTGGGGGAAGCCCAGAAAAGGAGCAGCACGGCCAAAGCGATCCGTAAGGCGGATGGCAAGCAGCAGGTTTTCCTGCGCAGGGACCTGCGTTCCATTGACCGTTTGCTGGACTCCTACCAGCGGATGCCCTTGAACAGGATACAGCAAAAGTACCTGATGGTGATCCATACGGTATTTGAACAACAGGAACAAATGCACAAAAGTCGTACGCACAGCATTGGGCACCGTATTGTAAGTATCCACCAGCCACACGTACGTCCCATGGCCAGGGGCAAGCGTACTGCCAAAGTGGAGTTTGGCACCAAGGTACAGGTGAGCCTGATGAACGGGTTCGTATTCCTGGACCATCTGCAGTGGGAAGCCTTCAATGAAGGGAGCCGGTTACTGGCTTCCGTGGAAAAATACAGGGAATGCTTCGGATATTATCCGGCAGGGGTGATGGCCGATAAGATATATTGTACCAGGGACAACCGAAAGTTCCTGAAAGGGCTGGGAATCAAACTGTGCGCCAAGCCACTGGGCAGGCCCAAAGTAACGGCAGTGGAAGACCACGTAAGGCCAGGGGAAAGGAATCCTATCGAAGGGGTCTTCGGGCAGGGCAAGCGGGCATATGGCATGAACCGTATCAAAGCAAGGCTTGCCCACACAAGTGGTTCCTGGATAGCTTCCATCCTGATGGTGATCAACCTGGTTAAATTAACCGGGGTGATACACTATGCCCTGGGGTTATCAGCACAAACTTTTTCAGCATGTCGTTTCTTTTTCCTGAAGAAGGTTTTTGCGGATGAAGGTAAAAACAGAGTGCCTGGTAGCTTGACTTTTTCAGCAGACCCTATTTACTGACGCTGATAATGTCGCCTAATGGTTGTGCATAAGGGGAATTATTATCGACGCTCACGACCGTCCCGTCCTTTAAGTCCACAATGAGCATCATCTCGACCCTGTATGTTACGAGTTTATCTTTTTCATCGTAACCACTGTTTTCGTAATATACGCGCAGCAATACGAATTCACCCAGAAGATTGACAAAGCATTCGGTCACTACCGGAATTACCTCGCCGCTGTTGTCAACGAATTGCACCTCGTATGTTTGTCCCGTGGCCGTGATTTTGTAAAGTTTGGGTGTGTTCATTTCATCCACATCGTTGTAGTCGACACCTGTCGCAGTACGAGTGATCCCGAGGGCTTTTATGTTGGATGTGCCACTCGCTGCGATAAAAAGGATTTTTGCATCAAGAATACTCGCGTTTTTCAAGTTGACGATTCTCCCGCCATCCTTGCTGCCGTTGTTTTCGTCTTCGCTATCTTTATTACGTAGCACATTGGTAAAAGTTACGCAATGGATTAACACAATGTTATGTTATAATGGCAATGCAATTTGTCATACACCCCCTCTCTTTAGGCATTAAATGAAGACAATCATTAAATTTTGTATGACTATCGACACTATGCCTAATTTCGCGAAATATCTGCAAAAAACGAATCCTAATCAATTTGATGATGAACATTATTTTGGTTATGATTTGTAGTCGTATCTATTTTGAATTCAACGTGTTGTTGTTTGTCATCAAGGCATGGTTTTTTTCCGGACAGAATGTATTATCAACCCGATACCAAGAATGATAAATGGAAGGCTCAACCATTGGCCGATATCTATTAACATTTGATCTTCAAATGCAACTTGCCGTTCTTTCACGAACTCAATAAAGAAGCGGGCGGTGAATACCAACAACAAAGTCCAACCAGTGAAAAAGCCCGTACCGGTCATATTCGTGTTTCGCCGGTAAAGAAAAAACAAGTTGAACAGGAAAATGACCAGATAGATTGCTGCTTCGTAAAGTTGTGCAGGATGTCGCGGGAGCATGTCTTCGCGGACAAAGACGAATGCCCACGGGACATTGGCCGGATATCCAATAATCTCGGAATTCATCAGGTTGCCTAAACGGATGAAACATCCGGCCAATGGGGCAACCACAGCCACCAGGTCGAGCGTATAAAGAAAATCCTGTCTGGCAGTACGGGCATACAACAGCAGGGCGACAATCATCCCGATAACCCCACCATGGCTTGCCAATCCCTGGTAGCCAATAAAATGATATGTGCCGTAATTATCCCGGGCAATGGGGAGAATCATTTCCCAAGGGTGGCAGAGATAATATGCAGGTTCGTAAAATAAGCAATGTCCAAGCCGTGCACCCACAAATACGCCTGCAATGGCGAATATCGAAAAACGTTCCAGTTCGGCAGTGGTCAACTGGGTGCCGGGTAACATACGTTTCAAGATCCAGCCTGCAAGGATCAGCCCGCCGACAAACAATAAGCTATAATAACGGATCGAAATCCCGAAAAGGTTGAATATTTCGGGATCGACATCCCAGGTAATGTATAGATTTGTCATTGATGATCTTCAAAATCGGTAATAGATTTCAATAAGGCTTCAGCCGAAGCGATGCGTTTTTCATAAAACGCCCTGTAAAGCCACACCACCAAGGCGATAGCAATGATGCACGAAACCAAAACTCCGACGATGTATCGTCCTGGATATTGCAGGACATCAAAATCATAAATAACCTTGGCTAAGAATGGAATGCATGCAACAAAAGCTACGGGCATGGTGATCAATTCGATTCGGCGGAAACGTAACATCTTTCTTTTCTGGAGAGCCAATTCTTTCTGTACCTTTACCACCGACTCGTCGTAACTGCATAATTTGCTAAACCCGGTAAGCCGCAACATCGAAAAAATGAGATACATCAACATAATGGCGCCGGAAATACCACCGAGCAATGTATCAAAAGGCGTCCGTGAGTAAGTGGTTGCAAGGAAAATAATCGCCAGCAATGCCAGGAATCCGCCAACAACTGAAACAACTTCAAAATTCATCAATTTGCGGAACTCGTTATTGGTACGGTTCAGCTTCAATTGACGAAGAATCTGTTCGTTAAGCGATAAGCTGTTTTCTAACTGCTTGTCGTGGCATTGCCATAAAGTTTTCAATTCATCTAAATCCATTGTTTCCTGATTGATTATTCCATCATCAAACGTTTGAGCCGTTGTTTGAGCCGGCTGATTTTGGTTGCTACATTGGTGACGGTGATACCGAGCACCTGGGCGATTTCTTCGTACGAACGGTCGTCAAGATATAACAGTAGCAGTGCCCTGTCCAATTCGGGAAAATCATCCATCACACGGTAAAGCCGTCCGATTTGTTCTTCCAGTTCACTATTGTCGTGTTCGGCAGTCAGCTGGAAGACAGTCTGGTCAATATCCACACGATTGATATGGTGTTTCTTTTCACGGCGATAATAGGAGATAGCCGTATTCAGTGCAATCCGGTAAATCCAGGTGCTTGGCTGATAGGCATTATTATATTTCGGAAAAGCCATCCATAACTGTGCCAGTACTTCTTGTTCGACATCCCCGATTTGCGCATGGTCGCGGCAATACATCCGGAAAACTTTGTAAATCAGCTTACGATGGCTGTTAACAAACGCTACAAACTCTTTGTTGACATTCTCCGGGGGCATGAATGCTTATTTATCTTGGGATAACATTCTTTGCGAAGTTATCCTTTTTATTATTCGCAACAAGAAATAAAAAATCACAAAGGAACGATGATAAAATATTTTTTGACAGGATTAACAGGATTTACAAGATGTGAATAATCTTGTAAATCCTGTTAATCCTGTCAAATGAGTAAATTATTTTGTCTTCATCACAAACATATTTTTGTCAGATTTTTCTTTTCAAATAAAAAATGTTATGTTTGAACATTCGAACAAAGAAGCATGTTTGACAATATTATACTGATTAAAAGCACATTAATTCAAAATACATGTCCGAAAGTTCATATATAAAACATCCCTGTCTATCCGTTTCCGGGAAAATCTGGAATGGATGGGAGTCGGTTCTCACAAAAATTTCTTCGAAAATAGCTTCCAACAAACACCAATGCGTAGTGGTGGAATGCTATCAGGGCGTAAATCATAGCGAACTGAAAAAAGCTTTGATGCAATTGCCGCACAGTTTGTTTATAGACACGGCGGAAGTGTTCAAAACCGAAGATGAAATACGGGAAATGACCTGGCCCGACGTTACCGATGATCCGATTTTTGGTTATATCACCCGTTTGACGATGAATGATCTGCTCGATCAGGAAAAGCTCCGCAATAAACAAAGGGAAATTGGCCGGGCACAGGGTGTTGTTATTGTATGCGGGCCCGGTGCATCACTGGTGGCGCCAGATGCGGGATTGCTGGTTTATGCCGACATGGCGCGTTGGGAAATCCAGTTGCGGATGAAGCAGCACCTGGTTTGTAACCTGGGACTCAATAATGCAGACGAAGGTTTTTCGGAACAATACAAGCGTGGTTTCTTTGTCGACTGGCGTATTTGCGACAAGTTGAAGAAGGAGTTATCCGCAAAGGTCGATTACTGGCTGGACACCAACAAGGCCGGGGAACCGAAGATGATGGACAGCGGAACATTCTCCCGGTGCATGGATGCAGCCGCTTCGCAACCGTTCCGTGTCGTGCCGTTTTTTGATCCCGGTCCGTGGGGCGGACAATGGATGAAGGAAAAATTTGACCTTAACGGGAATACACCTAATTACGCGTGGTGTTTCGACTGTGTACCCGAAGAAAACAGCCTGTTATTCAGCATCTCCAATATCGTGTTCGAAATGCCATCTATCAACCTGGTGTTTTTCCGCTCGCGGAAGTTGCTGGGCAAACCTGTCGAAGCGCGTTTCGGGCAAGAGTTTCCTATCCGTTTTGACTTTCTCGACACCATGCAGGGTGGAAACCTTAGTTTACAGGTGCATCCCAACACGCAGTATATCCGTGATCATTTCGGGATGAACTATACGCAGGACGAGAGTTACTATATGCTCGAGGCCGATGCGGATGCCGTTGTTTACCTCGGGTTGAAGAAGAATATCGACCCAACGGCAATGATCAGTGATCTTGAGGAGGCGCAAAACGGAGGACAATTATTCGATGCCGACAAGTACGTTAATTCTTTCCCGGCTAAGAAACATGATCATTTCCTGATACCAAGCGGAACCATCCATTGTTCGGGTAAAAACTCAATGGTACTCGAAATCAGCGCTACACCTTTCATTTTTACCTTCAAGCTGTGGGACTGGGCGCGGTTGGGTCTCGACGGGAAACCGCGACCGATCAATATCAACCACGGGAAGAACGTCATTGAATGGACACGGGATACCGATTATGTGAAGGAACAGCTCGTCGACCAGGTTATACTGATTGCACAAGGTGATGGATGGCGTGAGGAACGTACCGGGTTACACGAAAACGAATTCATCGAAACGCGTCGCCACTGGTTCTCTGTGCCCGTGTACCATGAAACAGGCGATGGCGTGAACGTATTTAACCTGGTGGAAGGTGACGAAGTAGTAGTAGAAAGTCCTGATAACTATTTTGAACCTTTTGTGGTGCATTATGCCGAGACATTTATTGTTCCGGCTGCTGTCGGCCGATATACCATACGGCCTTGCGGGAAAAGCGAAGGCAAGGAATGCGCTACCATCAAGGCTTATGTCAGGTTTAAAGTTTGAAGTTTAAAGTTTAAAGTTTCATCCGTGTTCTATAATCGAAAATCAAATATGAAAAACATTTCCCGTTCGTTACCCGTGTTTTTCGGCTTCTTTATCATGGGATTTGTGGATGCTGTAGGCATTGCCACCAACTATATCAAAAAAGATTTTGCCCTGTCCGACACCGTCGCCAACTTTTTGCCGATGATGGTCTTCCTCTGGTTCTTCATTTTCTCGGTTCCCACCGGGCTGCTGATGAATCGTATCGGGAGGAAGAAAACGGTGCTGTTGAGCATGTTGATACAAATCGCGGCTTTGATCATCCCTTTGATGGCTTACAATTACAGTGCGATGCTCATCGCGTTCGGGTTGCTGGGCATCGGGAATACCATTATCCAGGTATCGCTCAATCCGTTGCTGTCCAATGTGGTGTCGTCCGATAAGCTGACCAGTAGCCTTACACTGGGACAATTCATCAAAGCTATTTCATCCTTCCTGGGTCCGCTCATTGCTGCGTTCTTTGCCCGTAAATTCGGCAACTGGGAGTACATGTTCCCGGTTTATGCCGGTATCACGTTGCTGTCGTCGCTGTGGCTCCTGGCTACGCCGATTGCGGAAACTCCGGTTACAGGGAAGACGTCTACATTCGGCGAATGCCTGTCCATACTGGGAAACAAAGATATTCTGCTGTTTTTCCTCGGGATACTCACCGTGGTGGGAATTGATGTGGGGCTGAACATCACTGCGCCTAAAATTCTTCAGGAACGCACCGGCATGTCGCTAGAAGATGCTGGCTATGCCATCAGCCTCTATTTTGTGTTCAAGACCATAGGTGCATTTTCCGGGAGTATCATCTTGTCGGTGTTTTCTGCCAAGCGGTTTTATATCATCAGTGCTATTGCGGCTTTGGTGGCTTTTGTTGGCCTGATATCCGTTTCCAACCAATACCTTTTGTACGTATGGATCGCATTGGCCGGATTCGCTTGTGCCAACATGTTCTCCATCATTTTCTCGTTTGCACTGAAACGTATGCCCGATAAGTCGAACGAAATTTCGGGACTAATGATCATGGGTGTTTCGGGCGGCGCATTGTTTCCATGGCTGATGGGGGTTGCTTCCGACGCTGTCAAAGCCCAGTGGGGCGCCGTATGCATACTCGTTTTGTGTTGTTTCTACCAACTGTTTTTGTCGGTTTTTGTGAAGGAAACAAAATGATTACCTTTGGGGCATGGAATTGAAAATTGATCATAAGAGCAAGTTACCATTGCATGTGCAGGTGGAAAGTTTAATACGCCAGTTGATAACATTGCCTGAGTACCATAATGGTAGTTTCCTGCCCAAGGAAGTGGAATTGGCCAATACATTGGGTGTGTCGCGCAACACCATACGGCAAGCTACCAACAAGTTGGAATATGAAGGGTTGCTGATCCGTAAGAAAGGCGTGGGGACGAAAGTAGCGCCGCAGATGATGTCCACCAATCTTAGCAACTGGTACAGTTTTACCAAGGAAATGGAAAGTCGTGGTATCAAGGCCGTCAACATGTTCCTGAAACTCGAAACGCTGGAAGCGACCGAAAAGATGATCACTTTTTTCAATATACAACCCAAAACCCGCATCGTTAAGCTGTCAAAACTGAAAGGTGTTGACAATGACCCGATTGTGTATTTTGAGAGTTATTTCCATCCGCGGATCACATTGGCCGACACCGACGATCTTAATCAACCTTTGTATCAATTGTTAAAGGACAAATTCGGCATATCGGTGGTGCGTTCTGCCGAACATATCAGGGCACGCCAAGCCGGATCGAAAGCCGAAATGCTGAAAATAGGAAAAACCGATCCGATATTGTTTCGCGAAAGGTTCGTATATGACCCCGGCGACCGTCCGATTGAATACAATGTGGGGTATTACCGTTCGGATAAGTTTGTTTATTCGATTGAGATAAAGAATTAAGGTTATTTGAAATTACGTTTGGCGTAGTCTCCAGACTACGCCATGCTAAAAGGAAAGCTCCAGCTTTCTTATGGTACACGGCAGGAGCCTTGCATTTAACTGCGACGTAGCGAAGACGCTACGCCGAACTGCGGTCGATTTTGAAAAGACCGATCAAGACCTACCGGGTTTTAAAACTTAGCGCAGCGGTCTCACCGTAAGGTAAACCCAGCAGGTTAGTTCTTCAAAAGCCATGTCAAAATGCAAATGATAATATGTTCATACATTCTCACATTCTATGGAAAAGATTAAAAGGTTACAGGCATTAATCGTTTTGTTATTTCTTAATTTGTTGACATCCAATGCCGGCGAATCGTTTATCGGTTATGTCGATCCGCATATTGGCACGGCGCATTGCCGTTGGTTTCATTTTACGCCGGGAGCTGTCCCTTTCGGGATGGTCAAGGTAGCGCCTTCCACCAATGCGCATTACGGAAATAAGTCGGGTTGGGAAGCCGTAGGATATGACACCCGCGATACTTCCATCGAAGGATTCGCCAATTTCCACGAGTTCCAGATAGGTGGTGTAGTGATTGCCCCGTCGGTAGGGAAATTGCAAACCGTACCGGGCGACCTGGACAATCCCGACAGCGGCTACCGTTCGCGTTTCGATAAAAAAGACGAGTGCGCCACCGCTGGATATTATTCGGTACTATTGAAGGACTATGGTGTGAAAGCCGAACTGACAGCTACCAACCGCGTGGGATTCCATCGCTATACTTTCCCGGAATCGGGCGAATCGCATCTTATTTTCGATATTGGCAACCAACAGGGCGAAAGCGGTAAGGTGAAAGATACACAAGTGACCCTCACTGCCGATGGACGGATCGAAGGTTACGTTATCACTACGCCCGAATATGTCAAAAAATATCAGGCCGGGGCAGAAGTTGCCATGTACTTTTCGGCGGTGTTGGATAAAAAACCTGCTGCATGGGGCGCATTCAATGCCAGTGACGTTCGTGCTGGAGCGAAAGAGGCAAATGGCGCGGGTGCCGGGCTGTATCTTACTTTCAACACAAAAAAAGACGAACGTATCACCGTTAAAATAGGATTATCATACACTTCCATTGCCAGTGCCCGGTTAAATCTGCAAACCGAAGCGGCAAGTTTGGGTTTCGACAAGGCCCACAAAACGGCCATCGACACGTGGAATAAATACTTGGGACGCATACAAGTGGAAGGCAGCAACCGCGACGATAAGGTGAAATTTTACACCGGCCTGTATCATGCGCTCTTGGGACGTGGATTAGCCAGTGACGTCAATGGTGCATACCCGACAAACAGCGGTAGCATAGGGCAGATCGAGTGCGATGCAAAAGGCCGTCCGCGTCACCATCATTATAACACAGACGCCATTTGGGGCGCCTTCTGGAACCTGACGCAACTCTGGACATTGGCTTACCCCGAATATTTCTCGGACTGGATACAAAGCCAACTGCTTGTATACAAGGATGCAGGGTGGTTGGGCGATGGCATTGCATGCAGCAAGTATGTATCGGGCGTGGGTACCAACTTTGTGAGCCTTACCATTGCGGCTGCCTACAATTGCGGAATCCGCGATTTTGATGTGAATACCGGCTACGAAGCTGCACTGAAGAACGAAATCGGCTGGCAGGGACGCATTGAAGGGGCGGGAAAAATGGATACGCGGCAATTCGTGGAACGCGGATATTCACCCTATGTAGACCGTTCAAAGTTAGATAAATCGGAAGGTTCCGCCATCGGTTCTCAGTTTGGCGCTTCGCACACGCTCGAATACTCGTTCAGCGCGTATGCCGTTGCCGGGATGGCCAAACAGCTTGGCAAGGAAGCAGATTTCCGTCAGTTGATGAATCTTTCCAAGGGATGGAAGAACCTGTATGATCCCGAAACGAAGTTTATCCGCCCTAAAGATGAAAACGGGCGTTTCCTCGACAACTTCAAACCATCGGAGCCGTGGCGCGGCTTTCAGGAAGGCAACGCATGGCAATACACATTCTATGTGCCGCATGATGTCCATGGATTGATTGATACGCTGGGGCGCGATGAATTCAATAACCGGTTGGACAATATATTTACCGAATCGCAAAAAAAGGTTTTCGGAGGCGGAACAACCATCAATGCCTTTTCGGGACTGGAAACTCTCTACAACCACGGCAACCAGCCAAGCCTGCATATATCGTGGTTGTTCAACTATTCGGGCAAACCGGACTTGACACAAAAATGGACACGCGCGATATGCGATGAATTCTACGGTACGGAATCGGTTCATGGCTATGGTTACGGGCAGGACGAAGACCAGGGGCAACTTGGTGCATGGTACGTGATGGCAGCCATTGGCTTGTTTGATGTTGGAGCCTTGACCGGCGAAAATCCGCAGTTCGGAATCGGTAGCCCAATGTTCAATAAGGTGACCATTCAACTGAACCCGAAATATTATAAAGGCAGTAAATTTGTGATTGAAGCGAAGAACAACAGCAAAACCAATGTATATGTGCAAAAAGCCAAACTGAACGGAAAAAGTCATGATGGGATATTTATTCCTTTTGCGGATGTTGTAAAAGGCGGTAAACTTGAATTGGAGATGGCGGACAAACCCGGCATATCAGAAAGGTTATAATATTTTAAACATCAAATATGATTCATCGTCCCGAAGGGACAGTTTAATTCAGCCCGACGGCAACGCCTCGGGAAAAAATTTCAGTGTTGTGACCAGCGCCCTGCAAGGGCAGCTCAAATACATAAATACCTCATCAAAATCATCCATTAATATAATACAAATATGTCGCAATCCTTGTCAAAACTCTACATTCATATCATTTTTCATATTAAGAAAGATGGTGTTGAAATAGGAGATGATGTCCGTAGTGAATTACATGCCTATATCGGTGCAATCATCAAAGACAACGGTTCAACGCCAATCATTTCCAATAGCGTTCGCGATCACATTCATATCTTATGTGTAATGTCGAAAAACATAGTGCTTTCGAAGTTCATTGAAGAAATAAAACGTCATAGTAGCCGGTGGATCAAAACAAAAGGTGAACAATACCAAAAGTTTGCTTGGCAGGGAGGATATGGTGGTTTTTCGGTAAGCCCGTCTTTACATGATAAAACCAAATTGTATATTGAGCATCAGGAAGAACATCACAAAAAGATGACTTTTCGGGAGGAATACCTGATGTTCCTGAAGGAATATGGTATCGAATATGAAGAGCAATATCTGTGGACAGATTGAGATCGATACAGCTAAGTTGCCCTTACAGGGCGTTGGAGGTTCTTTGCTTGTATCATTAGACCCGAGGCGTTGCCATCGGGCTGAATTAATTTAGCCTTTCAGGCTGGTCTTATCTGTCTTCCGGGTTGAATCTTTAGTTCGGCGAGGCCGGTTAATTTAGCCTTTGACTTTGCTGACCTAAAGATTTAGGTTGGTGTTCTTTTAGTAATCGGGCTGAAAGCCCAAATTAATTCAGCCCGACGGCAACGCCTCGGGATAGAAAGCAAAACTCTAAAAACTCTAAAAACCAGCGCCCTGAAAGGGCAACTTAAAAATTTGAACAAGTTCTTAGTATTAGCAATCAAACCAAACATCAAATCATAAAACCAACCAGTAATGAAAACAACCTCATTGATCATCCTTACAGCCTGTATACTGACGTCCTGCGCGGGAAGAATCGACCCGGCGCTAAAAAAGCAAATTGACGCCGACACACGTCTGCAAGCCGTTGCGCAAAAGGCGGAAGACCTGATAAAAACCGGTCTCAACGCAGGTGACGGTTATGGCGAAGTATGGATACGCGACCTGAATACATTCATCGAGCCGGCATGCAAAGTGGGCGATAAAGGAAAGATACGTGAGGCGCTGCTTACCTTTTTCAAATTCCAGGGCGCCGACGGCAACATCGTCGATGGTTACATTCCCCGCAAGGACGAGAAAATCAATTATGATTTCATCTACTCCGACCTTGCGCCGCAGTTTGCCGCCCACAAGAATACAGTGGAAACCGATCAGGAATCATCGCTGATACAGGCTATTACCAAATATGTGAACACTATCGGTGACAAGACTTTCTTGCAGGAACAAGTTGCTGGCCATACCGTGGAAAAACGGATGGCTGACGCTATGAAATTCCTGCTCAATGAACGTTACAGCAAGGAATATGGCCTGTTGTGGGGCGCCACCACTGCCGACTGGGGCGACGTGCAACCCGAACACAGTTGGGGCGTGCGCTTGGACAGTTCCTCGCACCTGTGTATCGACATCTATGACAATGCCATGTTCGCCATTGCCATTGCCAATTATATCAGTTTGACAAGCGATGCCAAAGAAAAGAAATATTGGGAAGACATCCGCACTGGGATCATAGACAATACCCGTAAACATCTGTGGGATGCGTCAAAACAAAAATTCATCCCGCATATTTACTTAGCAGGTTCGCCTTTTCCGGCTGATTTTGATGAAAACGCCATCTACTACCACGGTGGTACGGCAGTGGCCATCGAGGCAGGCATGTTGCAAAAGGATGAGATATTAGCCAGTTATCAACAGATGCAGCGCAACGTAAAAGCCGCCGGGGCACAGTCTATCGGGTTGACGCTCTATCCGGTATACCCCAACGGATTTTTCAAGAACTCCGGCATGCACGAGTATGGCTACCAGAATGGCGGCGACTGGACATGGTTCGGCGGACGGATGGTACAGCAATTGATAGCCAACGGTTTTTACAAAGAAGCTTACGAAGCCCTCTCGCCGATGCTCGACCGTGTGATCAGGCACAATGGTTTCTACGAGTGGTGGACACCCGCTGGCGAACCCAAAGGATCAGGCATGTTTCGCGGATCGGCAGGCGTACTGTGGAAAGCGATTCAGATGTTAAGCCCCACCCCAACCCTCCCCTAAAGGGAGGGAGATGGTGTTGCACACCGGTAGGTGAAAGGTTAACCCACGAGAACGCAATTATCAATTATTCATCATCCATTTCATATCGTTTTATGAAAATGTATCTCAAAAAAGCAGTCGTATTATTTTGCTTCATAGTGGTTTATCAAACCTGTTTGTTTTCGCAGGAGCCGAACGCGAACATCAAAAAAGTCCATCTGGTATTCAAAACCCACCTCGATATTGGTTTCACCGGGTTAAGTTCGAAAGTTGAGCAGCAATATATCTATGAGTTCATCCCTAAAACGCTTGCAGTGATGGAAGAACTCAAAACCAGCCGTGCGGAAGAACGGTACGTGTGGACCACCGGTTCGTGGCTGATATGGAGATACCTGCAAAGCGCTTCCCCCGAAACAGTGGTGGAACTCGAAACAGCCATCGGGCGGGGTGATATTGTATGGAACGGGATGCCTTATACGGTTGAGTCGGAAATGATGAGCAGGGAGCTTTTTGAAACATGCCTGCAACTCTCGCAGCAACTCGACCGGCGGTTTGGGAAAAAGACCATCGCAGCAAAGATGACCGACGTTCCCGGACATACCCGGAGCATTGTCACGCCGCTTGCCGATGCCGGCATCACATTTCTACACATAGGTGTCAACCCGGCTTCCGCGGTTCCCGATGTACCGTCCGTTTGCCGGTGGAGAAATACCGACGGGAAAGAAATCGTGCTGATGTACCAAGGTACTTACGGCGAGGATATGGTACTCCCGGACGGCGAAACGGTTGTTTCTATCAACCTGACAAACGATAACCACGGGCCTCATACCATTGCGCAGGTCAAAAGCATATACGCGGCGGCAAAGTCAAGGTATCCCAATGCAAAAGTGATGGCAACCTCACTCAACGAAGTGGCCGGAGACCTGCAAACGATGAAGGACAAAATACCGGTGTTGACTTCGGAAATTGGCGACACATGGATATACGGCTTTGGGAGTTCGCCGGTGCGCATAGCCCGTTACAGGGCATTGTCGCGACTATATACCCAATGGTTGACAACGGGCAGGCTCGACCGCAACAGCGAAACAGCTATAAATTTTGCCTTCACACTGGGCCTGATTCCCGAACACACTTGGGGATTAGACATCAAATCGTTTTTGCGGAACTGGGACAAATACGACCCCGATGCTTTCAACGCAGCACGTAGCCTCCCGGAATTCAGGCTGGTGGAACAATCGTGGGCCGAGAAGGATGAAAATATCGCCAAGGCAATTGTTTTATTGCCGGTCCGGTTACAGGAAGAAGCACGGAAAACGGTTGATCCTATCGGGAAAGTTATTCCCCCGGCGGTTACCGGACACGACAAATATCCGGGAATAGACGTCCACGGCGCATACCATCTGCCGGTTGGCGGAGCGGACATGCTTGTGGGCGAACTTGCCTACCAAGCCTATTCGCCTGCCGACTATGCCGCATTCCAAAATGCTTACATCAGGCACAAATTCCAGTGGGCAATCGAGGATTTCGGCAAACCCGGACTTGAGAATACCCGGGCACGAAGCGCCACTGTAGTTGCTAGTTTGGAAAATTGCAAGGTAACGAAAGGGAAAAAAGTCACAATAGTGCAATGCGACCTGGAATTTCCCGCCGGCGAAGACATAGACCAACGGGTATTTCCCGAAAGAGCAGCCATTGAATACACCATACCCGCATCCGGCAACAGCATAGAAATGAAAGTGACGCTCATCAATAAGCCGGCCAGCAGATTGCCCGAAGCATACTTTTTGTCGTTCATTCCGTCAGGAATCGTACAGATTCTTGCCCAAAAAACAGGTTTTATGGTCGATGTTTCGGATGTAGTACCGGGCGGAAACCGCCAAATGCATGCCATAGACAATTATATGGACATCGTTACCCAAAAGGGAACCATAAGGATAACCTCGCTCGATGCACCTATTGCTGTCATAGGGCAAAGGAAAATGTTGAATTACTCAACTGCATTGCCCGATTTGAACGGAGGTATACATTTTTGCCTGTTCAATAACCTTTGGGGAACCAACTTCTCGATGTGGTGGGAAGGAAATATAACCTACCGGTTCACTATTCAACCAATGTATTTCAACAAAGCACCCAAGCAAACCACACCGAAGGATGACCGAAGCGACACCGAAGGAACACCGAAGCGGTAAAAGTAAAAATCCGGCATATATTGACTTAACCTCAAATAAAAAGAATAAACAAATCATTAAATACAAACCAAAATCCAATGAAACGATTCCTATTCTATTTATTAATCATCAGCCTATTTCTCCATTCCTGTCATTCCGGTGCACCGGGAATCGTTTGGCAGATAGGCGTTGCCGACACCAGCGCAGCCGAATTCGCATTAGCCCCGGACAAGTACGCAGACTTTCTCGGTCACGATTTCGGTTGGGAAGACCGTTTCTACCTTGTCGGGAAATCGTCACCCGGTGATGACTGGCCGTATGTGTTGCCGGGACCTTCAGATGGTTGGGGTGGTACCAGCGGAACAGCCGGTCTGCGGACACATGTGCTCAATATCCTTTTCGGGATACAGCATGTACCCTCAAAAGGCGACTGGAAGCTCGTTATCGACATACTGAACGCTCAGGAAAAAGCACCGCCATTGTTCAAAATTACCGTTAACGGGAAATCGTGGAAATATGCCATCCCGAAAGGTGACGGCAAGATCGGCGGTACACTGGCTACCATCCTGCAACGGATTGAAATACCTCTCGAAACGGGATTGATCCGTGAAGGTGGCAACGAAATCAACCTGACCAACCTCGAAGGCTCATGGCTGGTATTTGATGACATCCGTCTCGAAGGGCCGCGAAGCGCCAAACTGCAACCTATAAATCCTTCGGCCTATGTACGTAATGTGAAAGCAGCGGATTACCGAATTGACCTGCTGGGTCTCAAAGACCCGGTAGGTCTTGATGAAGGGGAGAAACCAGCCGGAACAGCAGCAGCAAAACCGGAAATAAAACCTACCGGGTCTGAAAGACCCGGTAGGTTAGCACAGCCACTATTGGTTGACATCGAACGCTTGGCCGGGACGCCGATCCTCACCGTGGAATTAGACGGCAAACCAATCCTCGAACAAACCCTTGGAGAAGGCCGTTACGTTCTCGAAGCCCCGATGCCTATCGTGGAAAAAACCATCGAAAGCAAATACACCATCCTACTTGATGGAAAAGTCCTTGCAAAAGGAAAAGTAACCCGTACCCCGCAGCAAAAGACCATCACTCCGGCCGATTACGTAAGTACCTTCCCGGGAACGGCCCACTCGCGCTGGATGATCGCCCCCGGCCCGTGGATGCCGTTCAGTATGGTAAAACTCAGTCCCGACAACCAGAACAACGGCTGGCAGGCGGGCTACCAACCTTCGTTTGAAAGTATCGGCACGTTCAGCCACATACACGAATGGACGATGACCGGCTTGGGAATGATGCCCGTGACCGGCCCGCTGAAAACAAAAATCGGCGACCAGTCGAGTCTCAAAAAGCAGGACGACGCCTATCGTTCGGCCATCGACAAAAGCACGGAAGAAGCCCCGTTGGGCTATTACAAGGTAAAACTGACCGATTACGACGTCACAGCCGAACTAACGGCTACCACACGGTGCGGGTTCCAGCGCTACACATATCCGCACGGAGCCAATGCTCGCGTGATGATCGACCTGCAAATACCTACCGAATACCAGTACAACATCCTCGAAACAGAAATACGGCAAGCCGGTCCGCGGCGCGTGGAAGGTTTCAGCAAGCAGCAGACAAAATACGTGTGGTCGCACGATGCCGATCAGGATTATACGGTATACTTCGTGATCGATTTCGACCGCGACATCAAAAAGTTTGGCGGCTGGATCAACGACCAGTTATCCGAAAATAAGCCCCTTGCCGGGAAAAATGTTTCGCAAGCGGGGTATTACGTAGAATTCGATACCAACACCGCTGGCACGATTCAACAATTCAACGATTCAACGATTCAACAATTCATTGTCCAAACACGCTCAGCCATCTCGTATGTCGACCTCGACGGCGCCCGCTGCAACCTCAAAACCGAGGTAGAAGAACCGTTCGGTTGGGATTTTGAAGCTGTGCGCCAACACCAGTTAGACACATGGAACGACCTGCTGGGCCGTGTGCAGGTGAGCAGCAACGACCGCCGCGAAAAGACGCGTTTCTACACCAACCTCTATCGCTCATTCTGCCGCAACACATTCAGCGATGTCGACGGCCGTTGGGTAGACGCCACCGAAAAGGTACAGAAGTTTGCCGACCCCGATGCCGTAGCGTTGGGCTGTGACGCATTCTGGAACACATTCTGGAACCTGAATCAGGTGTGGAATCTGGTCGCACCCGAATGGTCGGGACGTTGGGTGAAATCACAATTAGCCATGTACGACGCCAATGGGTGGTTAGCCAAAGGCCCTGCCGGTATGGAGTATATCCCCGTAATGGTGGCCGAACATGAAATCCCACTCTTAGTGAGCGCCTACCAGATGGGCATCCGTAATTATGATGTTGAAAAGATGTTTGCTGCCGTGAAGAAAATGCAAACCACACTGCCTGCAAGGGTTGGCGACGGTTATGCCGGAAACCGCGACTTGGCCGTTTACCTCAAACACCGTTATGTGCCAGCCGACAAAGGCCGCTTTTCCAACACCCTCGAGTATTCGTATGACGACTGGACGGTGTCGCAATTAGCAAAAGCCATGGGTAAAGAATCCGATTACAAACTGTTTGCCGACCGTGGTAACTGGTGGCGCAACGCTATCGAGCCGGACTCAGGCTACGCGCACCTGCGCTACGCCGACGGCAGCTGGGACAAGAACTTTGATCCGTTCAAATCGGGCGCCAACCACCATTACGTGGAAGGCAACGCATGGCAGCTTACCTTCTTCGTTCCGCAGGATGTTCCCGCTTTGGCGGAAGCCATCGGCAAACAACGTTTCATAGACCGTCTCACGTGGGGTTTCGAAGCCAGTGAACCGTGGCGGTACAACGCTCCCGGCGACCAATACTGGGATTTTCCCGTAGTACAAGGCAACCAGCAGTCGATGCACTTTGCCTTCCTGTTCAACTGGGTAGGCCAGCCGTGGCAGACACAACGCTGGAGCCGTTCCATTATCGACCGTTACTATGGCTTCGAGGTGGCCAACGCTTACCTTGGCGATGAAGATCAGGGACAGATGAGCGCTTGGTTCGTGATGGCTGCCCTTGGCCTGTTCCAAACCGATGGCGGATGCAATGTCGATCCTGTATTCGAGATTGCCAGCCCGTTGTTCGAGAAAACCGTGATCAACTTGGGCGAACGCTTCGGACGCGGGAAAACCTTCACCATCGAAGCCAAAGGAGCTTCGCGTGCCAACAAATATGTTCAATCAGCCGAGCTAAATGGGAAACCGTTAACATCGTTCAAGTTTCCTGCCAAGGAACTGCTGAAAGGCGGCGTACTGAAACTCGAAATGGGGCCGGAACCGAATAAGAAATGGGGAATGGAATAGTTACGAACTTTGCAGAGGTTAGTTATAAAATTCGTGGCTAAAATAAAGGTAGACAAAAAATATAAATAAAAGTTCAAAAAAAATACTTGAATTCTTTTTGGGATAAAAAAAATATTCACATATTTGTATGTTCAAACATATCAACATATGTTTGAATTCATATTTCTGATAATTAGAGTTATATGTTACAAATGTAGAATTATTTAATGTAAGTTATCTTGTAAAAAGCTGTATTGCAAAAGTAAGTCTATAATTTTTTAATATGTATAAACATATCAACATATATATAATGTATCAAATATAATTTTTAATCATGAGTATTTATTAATCTTTAAAATGGAGGTATTATGAAGAGAAAGCGATTGGATTCAACGCTAAAACGACATCAGGTGATTCACATTTATCTTAAAGTGAGCGCTCTGATTTGTGTTATGATATTCTTTGCGGGTAGCTTTCCGGCTAAAGCCGCTCCCGAAAAGAGTATAACATATAAATTACCGGGACAGCAGGGTACCAGGGTTACCGGATCTGTGACCGATAATTCCGGGGAATTGATAGTCGGAGTTAATGTTGTAATAAGGGGTACTGTTATAGGTACTACTACAGATGCGAATGGTGAATTTACAATAACTGTTCCCAGCGACACATCGGTATTGCAATTTAGCTTTATCGGTTACCAAACACAAAATGTAGTGGTGGGTAAACGCCGTATTATTCCGGTGACGTTGTTGGAAGCCGTGGAAGATATCGGTGAAGTGACCATTGTTGCTTTTGCCAAACAAAAGAAGGAAAGTGTAATTAGTTCCATTTCCACTATTAAGCCATCGGAATTGAAGGTGCCGAGCAGTAACCTGACAACAGCACTGGGAGGGCGAATAGCAGGAATCATTTCTTACCAGCGAAGCGGGGAACCTGGTAAGGATAATGCGGAGTTTTTTATCAGGGGTGTTACAACATTCGGATATAAAAAAGATCCTTTGATTTTAATAGATAATGTGGAATTGTCTTCTAATGATTTGGCAAGACTACAACCCGACGATATTGCCAGTTTTTCGATCATGAAGGATGCCAGCGCTACGGCATTGTATGGCGCACGGGGAGCCAACGGTGTTATCCTGGTGACCACTAAGGAAGGACGCGAAGGAAAAGCCGTGTTGAATATCCGTTTGGAAAATTCGTTTTCTTCGCCTGTCCGGAAAGTTGATGTTGTTGATCCGGTAACTTATATGCAGCTAAGCAATGAAGCTGTGCTTACCCGTAATCCGTTGGCACCGCGCCCCTATTCCATGACAAAAATAAATGCAACGGCTCGTGGCGGCGATCCATATATCTATCCGGCTGTTAACTGGTATGATGAAATGTTCAAGGACTATGCTGCTAATCAGCGTGTAAACGCCAATCTTAGTGGAGGCGGGCAAGTAGCAAGGTATTACATAGCCGCTACCTTCAATAATGATAACGGGGTTCTCAAAGTTGATCCCAGGAACAACTTCAATAACAATATCAGTTTGCAAAGGATACAGTTGCGTTCCAATACCAATATCAATGTTACCAAGACTACAGAAGTAAATGCCCGTATTAGCGGAACTTTCGAGGATTATACAGGGCCGGTGTGGGGCGGCGACCAGTTGTACCGCGCTGCAATGGCTTCCAATCCTGTGCTTTTCCCCAAGTATTACCTGCCCAACGCTGAATTTGCAAATACCAACCATACCCTGTTCGGCAATGCCGAAACGGGAGGATACCTGAATCCTTATGCCGAGACAGTGAAAGGATACAAGGATTATTCACAAAGCACCATTGTCGCCCAGTTGGAATTGAAGCAAAAGCTCAACTTCTTTGCAGAAGGCCTCGGATTAAGGGTAATGGGAAATACCACACGGGAGTCCTATTTTGATGTCAGCAGGTTCTACAATCCATTCTATTATATGTTGACTTATTATGACCCGGAAACTCAGGATTATGGGCTAACATGCCTGAACCCGACGACGGGAACTGAATACCTCAATTATCAGGAAGGCGGGAAGAATATATCGACAGCATTCTATGGAGAGGCAGCGATCAACTACGACCGTACATTTGCAGAAAGACATGCCGTTTCCGGATTGTTAGTCGGGATTATGAGACAAACCCTGAACGCAAATGCCGGTGACCTTCAAAAGTCGCTTCCCCACCGGAACTTTGGGTTGTCAGGACGTTTTACCTACGCATACGATAGCCGCTATTTTCTGGAATTTAACTTTGGATATAATGGTTCCGAACGTTTTGCCGCAAAGGAACGTTTTGGTTTTTTCCCTTCTATCGGGGGCGGATACATTATTTCCAATGAAAAATTTTGGTCGCCGGAGTTGAAAAAAATAGTCAACAAGTTGAAATTCAAAGGCACTTACGGGCTGGTAGGAAATGATGCCATTGGCGATGAGAACGACCGTTTCTTTTATCTCTCCAACGTGAACCTGAACAATGCCGACAAGCAAAAAATCAGTTTCGGAAAGGATTTTACCACAAGGCCAGCCGGGATATCTATTTCACGCTATGCCAACGATAATATCACTTGGGAAACATCAACAAAAATGAACCTTGGTATCGAGCTTGGGTTATGGGATAAGTTCGAAATTCAGGCCGATTATTTTACTGAATACCGGTCGAATATCCTGATGAGTCGTGCAGCTATTCCATCAACTATGGGCTTGCAGGCTCCTTTGCGGGCTAATGTGGGTGAAGCTTCTTCCCGTGGATATGAAATCTCAATTGATGGCAACCATTCTTTCACAAATGATTTCTGGATTACCGGAAGATTCAATTTTACTTATGCCACCAGCAAATTCAGGGAATATGACGAACCGACATACCCTTATCCTTGGAGGTCGTGGGTGGGATTGCCTATCAACCAGGTTACCGGTTTGATTGCCGAAAGACTGTTTATCGATGATGCAGATATTGCCAATTCGCCCAAACAAACTTATGGGGAATATATGCCGGGTGATATCAAGTACATGGATATCAATGACGATGGGAAAATCGACGATGACGACATCGTGCCTATTGGTTATCCTTCAACCCCTGGCATCATGTATGGATTCGGACTTTCAGTCGGTTTTAAAGGATTTGATCTCTCGTTCTTCTTCCAAGGTTCCGGACGTTCGTCCTTTTACATTGATCCGAGGCTTTCGGCACCTTTCCTCAACCTTGATTACGGAAGTAGTGACCCGCTCACACCCTACAATACAAACAATGCCATGCTACAGGCATGGGCTGACAGTTATTGGTCGGAAGAAAACCGGAATATTTATGCCCAATGGCCGCGGTTGAGCACCGAAGAAATCACCAATAACATGCGGGGCAGCACATGGTTCCTCCGCGATGGTGCCTTTGTCAGGCTAAAATCGTTAGAAGTGGGTTATACTTTGCCGGTGCATTTGACCCAAAAAGCCAGGATCAGTAATCTCCGTGTATATGCCAGTGGATTGAATTTATTGTCGTTCAGTAGATTCAAAACGTGGGACGTGGAAATGGGAGGAAATGGATTGGGGTATCCTATCCAAAAAGTGATTAATATCGGTTTGAACATCGGTTTTTAACCATCAAAATATAATATGTTATGAAGAGATTTAAATACATCAGTTGCATTTTATTATCGTTGTTTTTTGCGACTTCATGCGATTCCTACCTGGATGTTATTCCTGATAACATCCCGACGATGGATATGGCTTTCACCACAAGGGCCAATGCCGAAAAATTTCTGGCCACTTGTTATTCATATGTCCCCGAACACGCCAATGTGTACCAGAATCCGGGACTGGCAGCCGGGGATGAATCGTGGAACTGTGCCGAAAAATCCTATTATTATTCGAATTCCACAAGTTTTGCCATTGCCAAGGGAAACCAGAATACGAACAATCCCTACCTGAATTATTGGAGCGGTGGAAATGACGGATATAATATGTTTGTTGCCATCCGCGATTGCAATATTTTCCTTGAAAACATCGAAAAAGTCCCGGATATGACCTCTACCGAAAAGGTACGCTGGATTGCCGAAATAAAAACGCTCAAGGCCTTCTTTCATTATTTCCTGATGCAGTTATACGGGCCAATACCTGTTATCCGCGAAAATATTCCTGTTGATGCAAGTGTCAACGATGTAAAAGTTGTTCGTGAACCCGTCGATGATGTGGTGACTTACATTGTAAGCCTGATTGATGAAGCCACTGCGGGCGAAGACCTGCCTTTGAATATCAGGGCACAAACTACCGAATTGGGACGTTTGACCAGACCAGCAGCTTTGGCTATTAAAGCCAAGGTACTAACACTGGCTGCAAGTCCACTGTTTAATGGAAATCCCGATTTCTCTGGTTATACTAATACCGAGGGCATACCCTTGATCAACCCGACGTTCGACTTACACAAGTGGGAGCTTGCACGTGATGCCTGTAAATCAGCTATTGATGTCGCCATAGAGGCAGGCCACGGGTTGTATGTGTTCGACGACCTGCTGATGAATAAAGTGTCTGATACTACCATGCTGGAATTGACCATCAGGAACACCATTACTTCAAGGTACAACAAGGAATTGATCTGGGGTTTGGGAAATAATTTTACCGAAACCCTTCAGGGAATCGTTAATGCCCCCCTTACCTCGTATCAGCAGGGTCAGCAAATTCCCTGGGTGAAGTCCATGCAAAATCCGACATTGGATGTTGCTGAACAATTCTATTCCAATAATGGCGTGCCTATCAACGAAGATAAAACGTATGATTACGACCAACGGTACGAGGTTGACATTGCCCCTGCAGGACACGACTATTATATCGAAAAGGATTTCAGGACTGCGAAATTGCATTTCAACCGCGAACCCCGTTTTTACGCCTCATTGGGATTTGATGGAGGAAAATGGTTCACAATGGAAGCAAGTAGCGATAAAAGTAGTTTTGTAGTGCACAATAAAGCCGGCGAAGTTGCAGGCAGGGCGCTCGATAATTTTAGCATCACAGGCTATTTTGCAAAAAAGCTTGTCAGTTATAAATTAATTATGACTTCATCAACCCACACCGGTTCAACAGTAACGTATTCTTTCCCGATCATCCGTTTGTCCGACCTGTATTTGCTTTATGCCGAGACCCTCAATGAATGTAAGACGGTACCCGATAACGAAGTTTACCAGTACATCCAATTGGTTAGGAATAAAGCGGGGTTGGACAAAGAAACCGGAGACCTGTTGGAAACATGGCGGCAATACTCCAATAATCCGGATAAACCTTCAACTAAAGCTGGGATGAGGGATATTATACGTCGCGAAAGATTGATTGAACTTGCATTGGAAGGTCAACGTTTCTATGACCTTCGTCGTTGGCGCCTTTCCTCGGAATATCTGAACCGGCCTATCAGGGGTTGGAATGTATCCGAAAGCGGCGAATCGGGCTATTATCAGGTAAAATATATCTATTTCCGTAAATTTGCGCCTAAAGACTATTTCTGGCCGATCAAGACATCTGATCTTTATGTGAACAACAAATTAATACAAAGTCCACAATGGCAGTAATTATAAAAAGAAAGAATTAAAATAAAGGATATGAAAAACAACATAAAAAAACTTTTCCAATGGGTAACCATATGCATGACAGTATTTCTGCTTGCATCATGTGCCGAAGAAAAGGGACATGAGCCTATTGGCTCTGGAAATAAAAATGCACCCGGCCAAGTAAAAAATGTACAGATACAGAATATTGCCGGGGGAGCTATTTTTACCTATGAATTACCGGATAATGTCGACTTGCAATACGTCAAAGCCGTTTATGTCTCGAATAAGGTAGAGAAGGAAACAAGAGCGTCAGCTTATGTAACCACATTGAAAGTAGAAGGTTTTGGAAGCACAGACGAACGTACAGTCAAGCTGTATGCCGTAAACAGAATGGAAGTGGCTTCTGCACCTGTGGAAGCGATCATCCATCCGCTCATTCCTTCCGTCCGTCTTGTGGAACAAAGTTTGACAGAGTCAGTTGATTTTGGTGGCTTTGTTGTTTCTTTCGAAAATGTGAACAAGGCAGATATTGCCATATATGCTTTAAGAAAGGACAGTATCGAAAACAAGTATGAGGAATACGATGCTATGTACACATCATTGGAGAGAGGTTCATTTCCTGTGAGGGGATTGCCGAATAAGGAAAATGATTTTGGCGTGTATGTCGTTGACCGGTGGAATAACTATTCCGACACATTATTTTTTACGATGACCCCTTGGCGTGAAGATAACCTACTCAAGTCGGGATTCCGTTACAAAACAGTGCAGGGCGATGTCGGCTGGAATTATCACGGCGGGGCGCCCGAAAAGGCATGGGATAATAATGTGAGCAACGGGAATTATGCCCACACTGATTTCCCGGCTGAATTTCCCCACAGGTTTACCATGGATTTAGGGGTTGCGGTACGATTGAGCCGTTTCAAATTCTGGCAGCGGCCGGGCGACGATGTCCTCTATCAGCATGGGGCACCCAAGGTTTATAGAATATACGGCCGGGCGGACGATCCGGGTAGTGGGAATCCCGGTAATATCCTTGAAGGATGGACGCTTTTAATGACTTGCCATTCGTTTAAACCGTCCGGACTGCCTTTAGGTCAAAACTCATCCGAGGACGTAGAATTTGCAGCCAAGGGCGAAGAGTTCACATTCCCAAGGGACATATCGGCAGTACGTTACCTGCGGTTCGAAATGCTGGAAAGCTGGTCGGGCATGAAGTGCTCCACCATTAGCGAATTGTCGTTCTGGGGTGAAATTCAAGAATAACTTATAAAATGATTGTGTGATGAATAGAATAAAATTTTTAAACTGCCTGGTCACCGTTGTACTATTTACCGGTTTGCTAAGTTGTGGCGATATGAACGATACCCAGCGTGATTTTCTTGACCGTGGCGAAAAAATATATGTCGGGAAAATAGATTCCCTGCAAGTGCATGGTGGAAATTACCGTGCGCAAATAACAGGCCTGATGTATTATGCACATACGGCTGAAAAATGTATCATCAAGTGGGAAACCGATTCATTGATTGTTCCACTTGACGGTTATTCGGCTAGCGATACATTGAAGTTGATCATCAATAATTTGAGTGAAGGCTCGCACCAGTTTTTTATCCAGACATACGACAAGGAAGGAAACAAATCACTGAACGAATCGTGTAATGGTTATTCTTACGGTGAACAATATGTTCGTACGGCTTCGCCCAAAATTATTTCACAAATGAAAGCGGAACCATCGGGACTTGTTTTGCTCTGGAATACTTCTGATGAGGCGGAATCTGTGGAAGTGGTTTACGAAAGCAACGATGGGGACAAAACAATGGCTTTACCCGGTAACGTGAAAGAGACAAAGTTAGCCGACTGGAAGATTGGCGGTACCATCAAGAGTCGTACAGCGTTGATTCCCGAAGTTGGCGCCATCGATACGCTTTATACCGATTGGCTGATCCAGCCTTTCCCAGCTTCGGTGGAATTTGAACTGGATAAGAGCCTGATCGTCCCTTTGAAATTGGCAAAAGATGCAACAACAGGATATGATGGCAGAATTGAAGGTGTTTTCGACGGGGTACTTGGTACCGGGGGTAATCAATTCCACAGTGGCAACGATGTGGGCGTTCCCCAGCACTTAACCTTCGATCTGGGGGTGAATACTAATTTAACCCGGTTCGAAATATGGGCGAGATCTGATGGCTACAACAACTGGAATCCCAAGAAGATACAATTCTGGGGCATTGATGACATCACCGGAGCTGAAATTACACTTCCGAGCATGGATTCGGGTTGGGAAGCCGAAGCAGTGGCCAAAGGCTGGACAAAATTGATAGACGGGACTTGCAGCGATCCTGTCAACAACAGGTTAAAATTTGATACCTCTGCCAGAATACGGTATTTAATCGTCCGTACTACGGAAGTATATGGTGGACCGTCGTCCGGAACCGGAGCCTATGTGATTATTAAGGAAATAAACTTATATGCCGATTCCATATTACCAGTTAATTAAGTAATATTGTAATGAAATGGAAACCTCGCAGATACAAAACATCCGCGAGGTTCCATTTTGAATATATAAATTCATATTTGCATAAAAAGATGATCATTAGAAGAATAATCTTACTCGCCTTTTTGTTGAATATCTGGATCGCCAGCAAGGCCGAATCCTCAAAACGTCCGGTGGATTATGTAGATGTGATGATAGGTATGTCCAATTCGCGATGGATGCTGTTTCCCGGTCCGACCACGCCTTTCGGTATGGTGAAACTTAGTCCCGACAATCAGGACGATGTATGGATGGGGGGGTACGAATATTCCAACAATATGGTGAACGGATTCAGCCACATACACGAATGGACGATGGGCGGGTTATTAATGATGCCGGCCAATGGCGATTTGAAGATCAGCCAGGGTCGGGCTTCCGATCCTTTCAAAGGAGCCAATTCCGGTTATCATTCCCGGATCATCAAGGAAAAGGAAATTGCCAAAGTGGGTTATTATTCCACTTACCTGTTCGACTATGGCATCACTGCGGAACTTACTTCAACCGATCGTTGCGGTTTCCAGCGATATACCTTCACCGAAGACACTACTTCGCGGATTTTGCTCGCATTGAAATTCCCGACCGAATGGGATTACAGTTTCGATGTACAAGATGCGGAAGTGAAGAGAGTGAGTGATACCGAAATTGAAGGTTATGCCCAGTGCCAGTCGGGACCGTGGTCACGGTTCAATGAATATACCCTGCACTTTGTGATACGTTTCAGTAAACCCTTCAAAGCGCTGAATGGCTTCGAAAATGGCGGGATACAGCTCAATTGCGACAAGGTAAAAGGGAAAAACAACATAGGTGCGTTTGTTTCATTCGATACATCGGAAGGCGAACAAGTTCTTGTTCAATCGGGAATCTCTTTTGTGAGCATTACTAATGCCCGTTTAAATCTGGATAAGGAACTAACGCCGTTCAAGTGGAATTTTGATGCTGTGGTAAAGCATTCGCAGGATGTTTGGAACCACCTCCTATCCAAAATCGAGGTAGAAGGGAAAAGCGAAATTGACAAGGTCAAGTTTTATACCAACCTGTATCGGTCATACAGCGCCCGCACCATGATGGAAGACGTAACGGGCGAATACCGCGACGCCTGCGAGAACGTGGCCAAGATTGCTGCAACGCAACAACACATGTATAGCGGCGACGCCTTCTGGAATACCTTCTGGAACTGTAACGGCTTGTGGTCGTTGATCACTCCCACTGTCCTCGGCGACATGGTGAACACGCAAATTGAAATGTACGAACGTACCGGTTGGACATGCAAAGGCCCGGCGGGAATCGAATATTCAGCCATTATGGAAGGATCGCACGAACTGGCTTTGATAGCAGCCGCGTATCAAAAGGGAATACGCAACTTTGACGCGGAAAAGGCATATCAGGCCATGAAACATACCATGACAACGGAAGGAATCAACCACCCCTGCGGCGGATATGCCGGCAACCCGAACTTGAACACATATCTAGAATTAGGTTATATGCCGTGCGAAAAAGATGTGGTTTCGAAAACGTTGGATTATGCGTACGACGATTATTGTGTGGCACAAATGGCCAAAGCGCTTGGTAAGAAAGATGATTACAAGTATTTCCTCAAACGGTCGCAGAATTACCTGAATTGTTTCGATCCTGCAATAAAATATGTCCGTCAGCGACATGCTGATGGAAACTGGAAAGACGGATTCGACCGGTTTTCAGCCGAAGGGTTCGTCGAGGGAAATTCCTGGCAGTATTCGTGGTATGTGCCCCACGATGTAAAGGGACTAGTGCAGTTGATCGGGGTCGACGAATTCAACAACAGATTGACCACGGGATTCGAAAAATCAGAAAAATTCAAGTTTGCAGCACATGCTTTTGACCATACCGGCGGGCAATCGGCTGAATATTATATCAACCACGGTAACGAAATCAACATGCAAGCCGCCTTTTTATTCAATTTTTCCGGGAAACCGTGGCTGACACAGAAGTATTCGCGGGCCATACTCGATCAATATTATGGACACACGCCGCTGCAAGGTTGGGAAGGCGATGAAGACCAGGGACAAATGGGGGCTTGGTTTGTGATGGGCGCTATGGGATTTTTTGAGATGGACGGCGGCGTATCTGTTGACCCAATGGTAGAGATCACATCGCCGATATTCGATAAGATCACCATTCATCTGGATGGAAAATATTATTCCGGAAAATCGTTCATCATCAGGGCGATTGGCAATTCACCGGAAAACAAGTATATACAAGTTGTCCGCCTGAACGGGAAAGCATTGAAAGAGCCTCGTATCGCTTTCAAGGATATCACAAAAGGCGGCGAACTGGTATTCGAAATGGGGCCGGAACCCAACATGCAATGTTTCAAACAATAATATGATGATTGTATGTCAGGTTACGTTCGGCGGAGTCTCCAGACTCCGTCGTGCTAAAAGGAAAGCTCCCGCTTTCCATAATACGCAAGGCAGGAGCCTTGCTTTTAGCTGCGACGTAGCGAAAGACGCTACGCCGAACCATCCGGCCGATTGAAAATTATATCAGATAATCATTAAAACAATCTTAACATAAAAACCCAATGAAAAAAAATGTCTTATTATTACTTGTTGTAACCCTTTGGATGACAACAAATGTTTTTTCCCAATCCATGCCTGTTTTTTGGCACATCGGGCAAAAAGACAAAAGCGCCGGCGAATTTGCATTAGGGCCTTACAATTATGCGTCGTATTCCAGCAAGATCGGGAAAGGAGCCATAGTATACGAAATTGGAAAGAGTAAACCGGAAACTGATTTCCCGTTTATCCTTCCCGGGCCGCAAGATACTTGGGCAGGAGGCACTTCCAAACAAATCGTTATCCGGTTTGGTATTAAAGACATCGCAACACCATGTCCTGCAAAGTTGGAATTGAATTACGTAGAAGCACATCCTTCCGCGCCCCGGCTGGATATTATGGTAAACGGTTACAAAGTGGAAGTACAGGCGCCGGCAGGCAACGATCAGCAATATTTCGACAACCGGAGGGTGAATCCCGCCAACCTGTCCACAGTGGTCAATATCCCTGACCATGTCTTGAAAAAGGGTAACAACATCGTTGTCATCCAATCAAAAACCGGGAGTTGGCTGGTATTCGACAACATCAACCTGTTTACGGGATACCAATTAGAACCGGGAAAACTGACCGCCGAGATCAATATGCTCGGTTCGGAAGTGAAGCCGGGGTTGATATACGGGAAAAACCGCGAGCTGCGTCAACCGGTGATCCTGCAAGTGGCCAATTGGGGAAAGCCTCAAACGGTCGACATCATCATCGATGGGAAAAGTTACGGGCAAACCACGCTCAGCACCGGGGTTAACTCCATCGAAACCAGTGTTCCCGAAGCAAAGAAAGAAACAGATGTCACAGTGGCGCTGTCCGTAAAATCCAAAACGATGGGACAAGCTACGGTTAAGGCGTTTCCGGTGAAAAACTGGACAGTGTACCTTGTGCAGCACACCCACACCGACATCGGCTATACCAAGCCCCAAACGGAAATATTGGCCGAACATATCCGGTATATCGACTATGCCATCGAATATTGCGAATTGACGGAAAATTACCCTGATGATGCAAAATTCAGGTGGACATGCGAAGCTGCGTGGGCTGTCAGGGAATATCTTCAAAACCGGCCCAAGGAACAGATTGAAAAATTCCTGAAATACATCAAAAACGGGCAAATAGAAGTGGCCGGCATGTTTTTCAATATGTCTGAAATTGTGGACGAAAACTCGTTGAAGACTTTTCTGGAGCCTATTCGTGAATTTAAAAAACTGGGAATCCCCGTGACCACAGCCATGCAAAATGATGTGAATGGCATTGCCTGGTGCCTGGCCGATTATATGCCCGACCTTGGCGTAAAGTATTTTTCGATGGGCGAAAACGGGCACAGGGCGTTGATCCCGTTCGACCGACCCACGGTGTACAAATGGGAATCGCCTTCGGGGAAACAGGTGTATTCCTATCGTTCCGACCATTACATGACGGCCAATGGCTGGGGAATCGACAAGGTGGGTTATGAAGCTGTGGCGCCCAACGTTTTCAATTATCTCAACAATCTCGAAAAAAAGGGTTATCCGTTCGATGCTGTATCCGTGCAGTATTCGGGATATCATACGGACAATTCCCCGCCTTCGATGCGCGAAAGCGATGTGATACGCGACTGGAACAATAAGTATGCAACACCCAAACTACGGAGCGCTGTTTTCCATGAATTCATGGATTACATCACAGCCAAATACGACGCTCAGTTGCCTGTCTACCGTGTCGCTTATCCCGACTGGTGGACCGACGGTTTTGGCTCGGCAGCCCGTGAAACGGCAGCTTCGCGTAAAACGCATTCCGACATGATCACCATTCAGGGTTTGCTTTCGATGGCTGTGATGAAAGGCCAGTCCCTGCCTTCGCATGTCCCCGGCAAGATACAACACATACACGAAAACCTTTTGTTCTATGACGAACATACTTACGGAGCCGCCGAAAGCATATCCGACCCGATGTGCGACAACAGCCAGGTGCAGTGGGCCGAAAAAGCGTCGTATGCTTGGGAAGCATTGAAAAACGCCCAGATCATGTACGAAACATCGGTTGGTCTGTTGCAGGCTTATATCCCGCGTGGCGAACATCCGTCGGTTACCTTCTACAACACGTTGAACTGGAGTCGTTCCGGGTTAGTGGAATTGTATATCGACCATGAAATCATACCCCACAAACGGAATTTTAAGATCGTGGATGAAAAAGGCAAAGAATTGAAAACCCAACCGCTGCGTTCGCGTAACGAAGGGACGTATTATGCCATTTATGCCGAAGATATTCCGCCGATGGGTTACAAAACATACCGCATCGTGGTGGGGAAAGACAACCGTCAGGAATTGCCCCGTATGCCAATGAACGATTACCTTGTCGAAAATGAATATTTCAAAATAAGTTTCGATTCGCAAACCGGCAATATTAAAAGCCTGTTAGACAAAAAGCTGCAATTGGAAATGGTCGATGCAAAATCACCTTGGCAATTGGGCGCTTTTGTATACGAGACATTAAGTAACCGCCACCAGATGGAACGTTATACATTGACGGATTTTCAGCGTAACGGTTTGACGGATATTCGCATCCATGCAGGCTTCAACGGTCCTATTTACCAAAGCATCCAGATACAGGGCAAATCAAATTGCTGCGAAGAAAGCTTCGGAGTGAAGATCGAGTTGCG
>JAVBSH010000264.1:0-11494 GCA_031547085.1 Bacteroidales bacterium | reverse complement strand
CTTACTACCTTCCAATTCAGGCGCAGCACTCCAGCGTCTGATGTCACTCGTTGAATCAAGAATAGCCATGTAATCATCCGGCTGCGGGTTCCGGATGTATTTTGGATCCTGCGCTCCTTTCTGGCTCATGGCAAAATACGGCCCTTCGAGGTGAATTCCTAGGAAAGTAGCCCCGTTGGCATTCTGAGTCTTGGCTTGCCGATATATTTCGAACGTTTTAAATAACTCTTCGTTGGTCGATGCCAGGGTGGTGGGATATAAACCCGTTGTGCCATGACGGGCATGTGTTTCGGCAGCTTGCAGGAATGCTTCAACCGTTCCGTCCATAAAGTCGCTTCCTCCGGCCCCATGCGTATGCAGGTCAATAAAACCGGGCGAAATATAATTTTCTTGTGCATCGATAACCTCAGCGCCTGGGAAGTCAATATCCCTTTCGCTTACTTCACAGATTTTGCCGTCGGAGATACATACGCATCCGGAGGGAATGATGCGGTGGGGCGTGATGATAGGGCCGTTGATGATCTTAAAGCCCCTCCCCCCAGCCCCTTCCCCCATGTGAGGATAGGATGCCTGCTTCTCACGATGAGTGGAAGTATCTACTTTTTGATTTGCTACCATTTTATCAATTAATTTGATACTGATTGCTATCTTACAATTTGACAATATGAAAAATATGCATGTTCTTTACTTTCCGTGATTAGCACGCGTTCCCTCCCCATTTGGGAGAGGGGTAGGGTGTGGCTTCCATGTTATAATCTTATGCCCATAAATTGCATAAAAAGCCAAATACAGGAAACACGGTATTAACACCCAGTACGCCTGCCGCGTCCCCGCTTGATCGGCGAAATGTCCATATATCAATGGAAGAATGGCGTTACCGGCAAGACCCATGATAAGAACAGATGATCCTGTTTTGGTGAATCGGCCAAGGTTGCGGATAGCTAAAGGCCAAATGCCTGCATATATTAAGGCATTGGGTAACCCTAACAATACTACAAACCAAATGGAAACAGCTATTTCGTACCCTTTGAACATCATGTGCCCGGGTATAAACAAAATGCAAAATGATAAGGCCAGTCCGGTGAGGGTACAAATCCTCAATGAGTTGGTTTGACTGAGAAATCGTGGAATACAGAATATCCCGATGATGTAACCTACAATGGTTGCCATCAGCGTATACGAAGGAAACGCCTTTGCGGAAATCAAATCCATCCCCATTGAGGTGGCATAACCAATAATGGTGTCGATAGCTATTACCTGTGTGCCTACGTGCAGGAAAAGCGCTATGGCGCCCAATACTAAATATGGAAACTGAAATACACTTTTTTTCCCGGCATGTGCAGCAGCAAGTTCTTCACTTTCTTCTTCGGTATTGATTTCGGGAAGTACCGAATAACGGATAAATAAGCCGACACCCACCAACAGCACACTCAAACAGCTATAAGGCAATATTACCCTGCGGATAAGCTCATCGAGCGCCAGGTTACGGGCAACTTCGGTCATGGCAGGCAAAGCAGCAAACAACTCCTTATCAGTTGCTTTGAGGGTGAATGCGGCAAAAATCAGTGGCGACACAATACCTGCGAACTTATTGCATACTCCCATAATACTCATCCGCTGCACCGCTTTGTCAAGAGGCCCGATGATGGTAACATACGGGTTGGCGGCTGTTTGCAGGATAGCAAGCCCTGTACCCATGGTAAACAGCCCGGCAAGGAAAATACCGTAGGTGCGGGTCAGCGCCGCAGGGACAAAAATCAGGGCGCCTAATGCCAGCGCAAAAAAACCCATCATAATACCACGCTTGAACCCGACCTTCTTTAACAAAAGGGCTCCCGGCATGGACATGACTAAATAAGCGATATAAAATGCAAAGGCCACCAAATAGGATTCAAAATTGGTCAGCTCGCAAGCTATTTTAAAGTAAGGTATCAGGATCGCGTTGATCCACGATACAAAGCCGAATATGAAATACATAAAGGCAAGTATCGCAATCGATACAATGAAATTACGTCTTGATAGGTTTTTTGTTTGTTCCATTTTATATTAATTTTGTTTATGTCGTGTGCGGACACATTGAATTTTTGACGATGCGTGTACGTAAACGAGATAAGCGAATAGAAATATGATTGATTATCTGGCAAATATTCAATTTGCAATATTCAATCATCAATCCAACAGATTACCATGTTTTTTTTACTTGACTGAGCGCTTTTTGTCTGGTCTCGGTCATGCTTACCGATGTCCCGCCACGACGTTTGCTTTCATCTGCAGCCTCCATGAAAGTGAATATCTCCAACGTTTCGTCGGGTGTCACAGGCGAAACCCCTGTCTGGAAAAATTTGATGATCTCTTTCAACAGTGGATCATACCCGTTATAATCGCCAAGTGTTTTGATGCCTTTTTCGCCGAAAGCGTAGCCGCCATAACCCGTTTTGCCGGCCCGTAATCCGCGGAAACTCCCCACACGGTCGCCTTCCCATACGCCTACCACCACATCAGTGTCGGGCATATGTACCCGCGATACGGTTTGGCAACCTACACCCATTACTGTAAACAAGGCTTCGACGCCATGAATGCCATACCAGAAAAAATCAGGATGAGTCGGTTCCAATGGACTCGGGCTGAACGATTCCGCACCCAATATTTTTCCAATGCTTTGATCCTTGATGATATCATCCATATTGGACATATACCGTAGGGACGATGCCGAAAATACCGGCACTTTGTAATATTTTGCCGCTTCGAAGATAGCAAGTGCGTCGGTCAGTGTTCCGGCTATTGGTTTGTCGATAAAGACTGTTTTCCCGGCTTTGAACACCGGCAAGGCTAGTTCCAGATGCGGACGCCCGTCGTTGGTTTCAAGCAATACCACATCCACCTTTTTCAACAGGTTGGGAATGGTATCGACGATTTCGACACCCAATTTGCGTACTTCTTCGATGTAGCCGGGAACGCGTTTTATACTCGACTCAATATCCTTACTTCCTTGAGGATAGACGGCTACTACTTTATATCCGCCAAAATCGGGGGATGCATTTTCCGCATTGAGCGACTTGGTAAAAGCAATGGCATGTGACGTATCCAGGCCAATGATTCCCACGCGCAATCCTTTTTTTACCGGATCACTATTCATTCCGAAGATCGGGCCGGAAGCCATGATTCCTATTCCAGCCAATGTGCTTGATTTGATAAATGTACGACGTTCCATGATTTTATATTTTGGGTTCCCAACCTGGTTCATAACTTCTACTCCAAAAACGTTGCGCTTTGCGATCTCCCATGATCTGTCCGTTGGTCGGATCAATATCGAGTGTCCGGCCGGTACGCAACGAAATGTTGGCCAACTGCATCAACAGGGTACATTTGTGGCCGGATTCGACAGTCATATTCAGTGGCGTTCCTTTTTGAATGCCGTCGAAAAAGTTAAGGATGTGGATGGCATCTAATTGCTGTGCCGGACTGACGGTGTTTTGTGCGTTGATTTTGATATCGCTTTGCACTTCTTTCACCAACTTGTTTTTTTTATCGAAGATTTTATAATCATTGCCGCCTGAGATGTACAAACTGCCACCATCTCCATAAAAGATCACTCCCACGGAACTGTTTTCAATCAGTTTCCCGTTGCAACTTTGTCCCTCCCACGATAGAGTGGCATCGTTGCCAAATTCCAGGCTCACAGTTTGCGTATCGGGCGTTTCCCAATCGTCCTTGTAATAATAGCGGCCACCCATTGAACTCACCTTGGTGGGATATTTCAGGTTCATGCCCCAACAAAGCAGGTCGATCATGTGCGTACCATTATTGAGCGATTCGGCGGTGCCCCAATTCCAAAACCAGTGCCAATTGTAATGTACGATATTGTCCTTATATGCTGTACGTGGTGCTGGGCCTTGCCACAAATTCCAATCCAGCCATTCGGGGACGGGCACAACTTTTCCAATACCGATGCTTGGACGGTCATTGACATACCAGCCTTTTCCAAAATGCACTTTTCCGATCACACCATTTTGTACCTGCTGTATGGCTTCAATTACTTTCGGCCACGAACGGCGTTGCGTACCAATTTGTAACACCTTACCATATTTGGCGGAAGCTTCTACCAGCATTTCTCCTTCGCGCGGACAATAACTGACGGGTTTTTCGAGATACACATGCTTCCCGGCCTGCAAAGCAAGCAAAGCTGCCGGTGTGTGCCAATGATCGGGCGTAGCAACCACCACTGCATCAATTTGTTTGTCGCCAAGCGCTTTCCTAAAATCATTTTCTCCTTTCGGGACTCGCGTTTGGCTGTTTTTTACGCTTGTGATACACTTTTCGATGGCGCGTTTGTCTACATCGCAAATCGTAGCAATCTCACAGCCTGCTTGCTGCACAAAATTGTTTGCCAAGGCGTTACCCCGGCTGTTAACTCCTATCATCGCCACATTGATGCGGTCGTTGGCGCCCAGGATTTGTCCATAACTCGATGCGCTGAAACCAGGCAACACTCCGCCTATAGTTAATCCTATGGCGCTGGCGCCGGCTTTTTTGATAAATGTCCTTCTATCGCTCATTTCAATTGAATTTTAATGTTAACCATGCAACTGGTCATGCAAAGATATTTAATGATTGGAAGATATTAATGACCATTTTACTGTCGGACGCGGAAACGTGCCAACCGTAGATCGATCAGGCCACTCAGAATCCAATCCTTGGTATAGGGAACTGTCCAGTAGGTGAGCAGGCACATACCGTCCCGTGTCCACGTGATACCGGGATTTGAGTACGCGACATTCGGGTCGTCTTCAATATCCCAGAAATCTGTAAAGGTCATCCCGCCATCGGACGAGATCGCTGCCGTGAACGGAGTACGTTTGCCGTAATGACTCCTGAAATGCATGTTATACTCCGCGTTGTTCCAGATCACCATGATTTTGTCGCTGTTCGGAATCCGGGTTACGTAGGGACAGGATTCGGGGATCGAAAGCCCCGTGGTCTGCGGGTGGTTCCAGTTCTCGCCCTGGTCTTCAGAGTAGGACTTGAACAGAGAGCCGAGCTGATTGCGCATGACCATGATCAGTCTGTTGTCCGCCAGTTCCGCCACAAACGGTTCCATCGCTCCGCGCATCGGCAGGGAGATGTTCTTTTCATTGAATACCCAAGTACCGCAATCGTCGTCGGAGTAAGCGACACGTACGTGTATTTTCTCGCTTGGGCTCCACATATCTCCTTCCGTGTAGGTCAGCGGCAGAATCACACGACCCGAAGAGAGACGCATGAGACAATCGTTGGAAAAACCGAACCGTTCCCGCTCCCAGAGCATCTTAGGAGGACTAAAGGTCTTCCCATCGTCCGAGGAGCGGATGGCATAGACGGTGGAGAGTTGTGGCATGCCCGTGGTAAGTTGGACATATTTCTTGTACAACAGAAGGATCTCCCCGTTTTGTAGACGCAGGAAATTAGGGCTGTAACAATTGACTTCGCCCTCCTCGCGCTTTACAACGATGCGGAAATTGTTCCACGTCCGACCGCCGTCCTGCGAATTCATCAAGGCAATCGTACTCGGGGCTGTGTCCCCGGAGCCGAACTTACTGCCTTCAAACCGCTGCCATGCTATCAGAAGCGAAGCATCGTTCAGTTCAATGATCGACGCCTCACTGTGACGCGGAAAATCCTTGTCTGCTTTACAGACGGTGATTATCTCCCGATCATAGTATACCGACATGTTGCCAGTATTCCTTTTGGTACTAATCCTTCGACCACAGCTTGCAGCCAAAAATCCGGGCAGCACGCCAGTGGTCCCTAATAGCGCTGATGAGGTACTGACAGTTTTTAGAAAACTTCTTCTTGATGACTGCATAACGCTCATTCTTAATGTAGTGGTATTTTTACCAAGTCTTCTATTTCTTTACCTTCGTGCATGAAACGGGCAAGCGTATAAACATTCCCCTGTTTGTCCATTGCTATTGAATTGACATAGGTTGGGATGTTTCCATCTCCATAGAATATAGCTCCATGGTCTGTATACTTCTTTTCAGGAATATTATAAGTTACTAAATGAAGGTTTTCCAAGCCTCGCGCTGCACCCATAGCTATTTTGTCGACACCTTTTACGCGTTTCCCATCTTTATAGATCGGGCCGCCTGTCAGGTAATATATGGTTTGGTCTTTACCCAGCATATAACCAAGGTAACCATAGCTAAACAGGTCGTACATACCACTTTTCCTTGATGGTTCGGATACAATGCGTTCTACAATTTCTATTTTTTTCGCTTTAGGATCAAACCGGAACAGATACCCGGAGTTGCCATGTACGCCATAAGCGACATTTTCGGGTTCGTACCAGAACATTTTCCTCCAGTTGTAGGCCATACTACCGGCTCCGGTATAGTCATAGCTACCAAAATAGTCGATCCTCAAATCGATGCCATCCAGCTTCTTAGGCGCTTCAAAGTCGGGATGATAAGCGAAAATGTCTCCTTCGGCTGTGGAGTAATATACATTCCCATCACGGGGATCAACAAACATGGAGCGGCAAATCACCCGGTAATCTTTCCCGATGACTCCTCCTTCGCCCATTTGATCTACCAGGCCAAGGTCTCTCAATTTTCCTGTTTTGATGTCGTAATCCAACAAATATCCTTTTGGACAGGTAATGCCATAGAGGTGTCCGCGTTGCTTGTCCATGGTCATGGTGAGGACACCTTCGCCGTGAGGCGCTAACGCCAAACTTTCCAGTTTTTCGCTCTTCATGTCGTAGGCAACAAAATGGCCTCCCGGATAAAGCTGATATCCTGCCGGAGCATTTTTAGGTAGTTGCTCCGATCCGTCGATCATTTCGTAATAACCTATATGTGTCGCAAAGTACAATTTTCCATTGTGTTCGTAAAATTCAACATGGCTCTTGCCCTGTGCGATGTATTTCTTTGCTTTTTCGCCTAATGCGTCTGACAAGTCAGCAATAAATTGCGTTTTGTCCGTAGCAGGATCATATACATAGAATTGTCCTCCTACGTCGTGCTTTGTTGATGACAACACATAATAAATTTTTCCATCGCTTGCTGCCGATATTGCATTATAAGTATCGTGTGCATCGGGAAAACCGGAATAATAATGTTTTGCAACCAACGGTTTTTGGGTATTCGATGTGTCACTGGCGCTGTCTTTAGCTGTAGGGCCGCATTGGGTTAATGAAATCATCATGGATACCAGTAAAATAGGTGTTAAGATCAAGGAATTCGGTTTTTTCATTTTTTATATGATTAAGATTAATTTGATACCAGGAAATTATCGTTGATTGAGTAGACAAAATTACCTGATACTTTAATGCTGATTGATGACTATTTGCGTTATAAAATCTTCAAAAAGCGTCAAAATGGATCATTGTACAGTCAATAAATTACGAATAGCGTTCATTAAAATCTCTTCCGAATCCCCGGTTACGGGGCTGGTAACAATTTCGTAGCCGCCCTGACTGTATGCTTCTTTGGTGCCGATATAAAAAGGGCCATAGTCGCCATAGGCGGCCATTGATACTGATAGATCGGGCCGTAATGACTTGGCGGCAAGCTGGTATTCCACAAAGAGTTCGCCGGGCATAAACAGCACCCTTGCCTTTCCAACACTCAAACATGCAATGTCAATCGCTTTTCCTGCCCGTACCCTTTCCGCCCAAATGACCAAGGACATGTTATTCGACCGGAACCGCATATCGGATGTCCTGATTTTACTTTCGGCCTCCCGGATCATCTCGTCCGCCAGAGGAAGGAGCACGGGTTCTGTCTTCCAGAAAACATCGGCGGCGGTAACCGGCATTTTCACGCTGTCCTTCCATGCACGTTCCATACCATCGGCAAGGCGTTTGGCTAATATCATGCGATTTTCGCGCGAGCCGTCGTTATACTTTCCGGCACCGATATTACCCCCGGCACCAGTGAAATGAATATGCAGGGCATCGGGTACGGCTAATTGCCGGTAGAACCGCGCCACACCCGGAAAATCTGGATTGGCGATTTTCGTCAGATAGTAACTTTGCGGATGAGTGGCATAAAAGGTCATCACAGCAACCGGATTTTTTCCGTTCCAGAAACCGACCAGTGTGACATCGGGATCAATTAATCCTTCTGGCTCGCTCCGCAAAGCGGGATCCGTGCAGGCAGTTGCACGCAAAGGACCCGCCTTGCCGTCCTTGACAACCCTGCGATTGGATGCGACTTCATAAACCGGGGCTTTTCCGATGCTGATGTCCGTTACAGGCTGGAGTAAGTTCAACGATTCTTTCGCCGCTTTTCCCAACTGTACTAAGAACTCCCGTGCAAAACTACTTTCAAAGCTCATGGGTGGCAAGCCCATTTCCTTCAACATCCTTTCTGCCGAAAAATCGCAAATCGGAGCGTCGTGCTGATGCAACGTATGCACTACCACCCGTTTCGGATCAGTTCGAACGGCATCGGCCAGGGTTTGTTTGAATGCATCCTGACTTTCATTTGAAATGCCGATCCAGTCGATGGCACACAGAACAATCGGAGCTCCTGCCCCGGTCAATACAATGCCTTTAGCCCTTAAACCCATGTCCCACGAAGCAGTCATCTGATCGTAAGTAAGGTAGCTTCCCACGGGTGGTGTGGCGTCAATATCAAATACAGATATTTCCAGCGTTTCGACGGCTTCTTTTGGCGGAAAAAACATGGTTTCTGCCTTGAGTGTTGCCGGAATGGCGCTTCCTAAGGCCATACCAGCACAACCCAAAGCATTTCTTTTGATAAATTCCCTACGTGAATAATCTAATCCAGACATTTTTTACTTTAATTTTATATCCTATTTCCAATGGTTCGTTAAAAATTAAGCGGCTATATTGCCGAAATTCAATAGTTCTTTGATCTTTTTTTGATTTAAAGCAGAGTTTGGGTTAATACCGAACGCGTCAATAAATCGTTCCAATAGCAAAGTGTTATGATACATCGTTTTGCTATTGGCCATGGAGAAGCCTTACTTTTTTGGATTTTCATCATTTTGATGATGTATTTTTGTCAGGTTGACCGTAGTCAAGGCAGCGTTCCAATGGAAATCGAGTTTGTCTTTGCTTCTTCCCTGGCAATGGCACAATCCGGTGTATTGCTTTGCATCGCGGTAAATAAACTCGATATTGAATCGCGAGCGGTAATATTTGAAGACCAAAGTAGCGGTCAACTGGGTATTGGTAGAGAAGTACAATTTTCGTGTTTCTGTTTGTTTCCCGTCCTTGAGGAAAATCACCAGCGCCAGCCGGATTGTCCGTTTGAAAGCCTTGCTGTAAACCACTGCGGAATACATTTGGTACTCCTCTGTGGTTTCTTCCAGAGTAAAATGCTTCATGTGGGGATGTTTTGGATCTACCTTTCCGTCGTATGTTTTTGGGCGTTCCTTGCCTTCTCTTTTTGGCCCTTTGTAAAGATATTTCAAATCGGCATCATCCCTCAGGCGGCTGATCAAATGCATACTGGCGTCCATCACAAGGTCAATGAAAGGCTTTTTAGAGAAATATGCATCTGCCAGCAGGTATTTGGAAAAATCCAGCCATTCTTTTGCATGCTTCACTACCAGGCTGCCATAGTGGGAAAGCAGGTCGGTATCCTTTGCCTTGAGTTCTGCCCCAGATGGGCTTTGATAGGCTTTCAAGTGATAAGCGGCACCCGAAAGTATATCCACCACGGCAAAACCGCAAAGTTCCACGCCCCATTTGGCTTTGCCGGCACAACCCGACCAGAAGTTACCCACCCCTGGGGTAAACTTGCCTGACTTGGAGATATAGCTTGGATCCATGGCTATAGCCAGAACCGGAGAAAGGCAGTCTTTCAACAAGGCCGTATTAAAGGCCAGAAAATCAAACTTTTTCTGGGAGCCTATCCTGAAATATTGTTCGCAGAATTTGCTGAAGCGTTCCAGTTGCAGGAAATTAATCCTACCTTTGATGCTGGCAAACAACCAAAGGGTATGGGCTATAAATTGCTTGCGCGGCTTGCTCATCTCTGAAAATACTTTATAAATCAATTTCGGGTAAATTGGAATGTGATTTTTTTATGAAACTCGAAAATTCATCTGTCTGGCATGGCTCAAACAACTTTCTTAGTGTCTACTTCTTAGTAGGTTACATAACAAAAAGGCACAAAAACGGATGTGCATCTTACAATTTGTAATGAAACGTAATCCATAAAGCGCATTTTTATTACAATCTATCTAATCAGAAACAAGTTTTATTTCATTTTAAAATTAAATTGTTACTATTAGTGACAATTTAAAATATATATTTTATTTTTAATATCAAACTGTCGTATTTTTGTATCGTTTTAGTTAGATACATTTATTGTAAAAATGTGAATCTTAATTCTTCACTCATGGATACGCTTTATCATCCCGATTTCGAGCACGATGCCTGTGGTGTTGGTTTGCTGGTGAACATCACCGGCGACAAATCGCACGACATCGTAGAGAAGGGATTACAGATACTGGAAAATATGTTGCACCGCGGCGCCGAAAATGCCGATAACAAAACCGGCGACGGAGCAGGCATTACGGTGCAGATACCGCACGAATTCATCCTGTTGCAAGGTATTCCTGTTCCCGAAAGAGGAAAATACGGCACAGGCCTGGTATTCCTGCCAAAGGAAAACGAACAGGCTGAGCTATGCCTTGCTGTGATACGTGACACGCTTGAATGCGAGGATCTCCGTCTGCTGGCCGTACGCGATGTCCCGGTCAACAGCGACATCCTGGGCGAAATGTCCCGCGACAATGAACCTGCGATCAAACAAATATTCGTTACCAACGGTGACAGTTCGGCCGCAGAATTGGAACGCAAGCTTTATATTGTCCGCCGAAAGATCGAAAAGAAAGTACTCAAATCCACACTGGCGCACAAACGCAGTTTCTATATCGCCAGCCTGTCCACACAACGGATCGTGTACAAAGGTATGCTTACCTCCACGCAATTACGGTACTATTTTCCCGACCTCACCAACCCATATTTCACCAGTGGACTGGCATTGGTGCATTCGCGGTTCAGCACCAATACATTCCCGTCGTGGGACTTGGCACAACCTTTCCGTCTGTTGGGACACAACGGCGAAATCAATACCATACGCGGTAACCGCTATTGGATGGAAGCCCGCGAAAGTATCCTGAAAGTCGATGCATTAGGTAAGACAGACGATATTTTTCCCATCATCCAGGCGGGCATGAGCGACAGCGCTTCGTTGGACAATGTGCTCGAATTTTTTGTAATGTCGGGCATGAGTCTGCCACATGCCTTGGCCATGCTCGTTCCGGAAAGTTGGAATGCTAAGAATCCCATTTCTGAAGACCTGAAAGCGTTTTATGAATACCACAGTATCCTGATGGAGCCGTGGGATGGACCGGCCACATTGCTTTTCACTGACGGTCGCTATGCAGGCGGTATGCTCGACCGTAACGGCTTGCGTCCCGCACGTTACCTCATCACCAATGGCGGCGTGATGGTTGTAGCTTCCGAAGCCGG
>JAVBSH010000234.1:0-10381 GCA_031547085.1 Bacteroidales bacterium | reverse complement strand
GCATGATACGTCCGGCTGCTTCGATACGCGCCGGGTCGCGGCCGTACATTTCCGATTCCACGTACAGGCGCATGGAGTAGTGGTCGTGGTCGCGCCGTTTGTCGGCAGCCTGTATGGCCGCCGATACGACAAAGCCGTTTTCCACTTCGATGGTCTTCGCCTCGCTGTTCAGGGCGTCGACCCAGGGTTCGTACACGGGCAGCACGCCCAAGGCGGCTACGCCGAAACCGTCGATCTTCGACTTGCTGTCATACTGCAATTTGATGTGTTCGTTGTTGTGCATCCGGGCTAACCCGATGTCGTTCACTTTGTTCATATTACGTTTTTTTTAGTTAAAGAAACAGGGTTTATTTTTCGATTTTCAACTTTCAATTGATCATAGGTACGGGCAAGGCATTGATGCCCGTCAATGATTTCCCTGAGGATCGTTGGAGGCATTGATGCCCGTCACTGTCATTTTTGAGGGTCAGGCAAGCCAGTGATGCTCGTCACCGGTCTTCCCGAGGCTGGTTTGCCACAGTGACGCCCGTCAATGTCATTTTCCGGGGGTCAGGCAGGTCGGTGATGCTCGTCAACGGGATCATCGACCCACATTGGGATTCAGATACGAAAAAAGGAAAGAACGTTGGTATTGTTTGATTTCAAATTACAATAGCGTACACAAGCCGCGTCGATGAATGGATTTAAATGATTATAGCAAATAATAAGTTTATTGAATGTTCGCGAAAGATAATCAACTATTTTTGAATACGCAAATATAATGACGAAAAAATGAATATTTTTTTGTCATTGTTCATCAATGCCGATATTGTTTGGTTAGATATCTCCACGCACATACCCGTACCTCGTATGTTTGGTCGACATGTCGACTGTAGCTTGCGTAGCATGCGGAGTGAAGATATCTTTCATTCCCTAACCGACATTGGACGATCGGCTTTTAAGTGTATGGGTGCAGGTTCCGGCACCACCACTTTCACTGTGGTTCCTTTACCGGGAGCGGAAGTTATTTCGGCTGTACCGTTCATTTTTGTCGCCCTGTCCCTGATGATCTGCAAACCCAATCCCGTTTTTTTGATGGTCGTATCCATTCCCCGGCCGTCGTCGGTGACAGTCAGTTCAATATGGCCATCGTTTTTATTTAACGATATGCCGATGTTTGATGCCTGTGCATGCTTGAGTGCGTTTCCGCAAGCTTCCTGGATAATCCGGTGAAGCTCAAGCGCTGTTTCCTGCGGCAGATCGTCCCAGTCATCGCCTGAGTCAATGGCAAAATCGAAACGCGGACCATTTAACTCGTTTTGCATGTATATGTAGTCGTAAAGAATTTCGGGTAGCGAGGCATGTTGGAATACAGGTGGCATCAATGCGTGCGAAATATTGCGCACCTGCGAATGTATATTGTGCAGCATGCAGGCGAGTTCCTCCGGCGAAGCGCCGGAAGTTTTCAGTTTGATTTCCACACCCACCAATGCATTTGATACATTGTCGTGCAATTCGCCGGCAAGCCTTATGCGTTCGGCTTCCAACCCGTTCAGGTAATACTTTATTTGATGCATTTCCACTTCCGAAGCCAAGGCATTGTATCGGCTTTCCTTCTCTTCCAACTGCCTGTCATAAGCCAACTTTTCCTTTTCCTTGCGAAGCCTGATGATCACATTATATAAACTGGCTATTACGAACAAAACGACAATGATCACCAACCATAAAATGATATTAGCTTTTTCGTTTTTCATTTGTTCCTGTTGCAGGTTTAGTTTTGTGATTTCCAACTCTTTTTCGGATGTTTGGAAACGGGCATAAAACCTGTTGAGTTCTTCGTTGGATTTTTGTTGGTTGAGGGAATCCTGCAATGCATAAGCTGTTTTTTTGTATTCCAAAGCCCGTTGGTAATCACGGGCTCCTTTTTCGAAAATATCGGATAATAGGTTATAGGTATTGGGATTCGATTCTTTCAGGTTTTTCTGCGAGTCAATCTTGATAAACTCTTCGGCATAGAAAACTGCTTCCTTGTACCGTTGCAATTTTGACAAAACGTTGGCTTTGGCAATATAAAACTGGTCACCCCTGGCAAAAAGCTTCTTTTCGGTGAGCTTATCCACCACATTGAGGTAATATTCGGCGGAATCGACCATGTTGAGTGCAAGAAAATCGTTGGCCATGGTCAGGCATGAGTTTCCGAAATAATACGGAGAATCTTTTACAAAGGGGAGGCATTTACGGATTGCTTCTATCGATTCGTTGAAGCGTTGGTTACGGAACAGGTACAGCCCGTGGGTGCTCAGCAGCTTAGCGTAGGTTATTTTTTCCTCGTGTCCGGCATTTACTGCTTTTTGACTGAACTCAAGCGCTTTGTCGTTTTTTTCCCAACTGGCATACATAGCAGCAAGGTTGATCCAAATGTACAGCCTGTTTTTCTTGTCGTCTACTAAGTCGTAGATACGCAGGGCTTCCTCGAAATATTTCAGGGCTTCCGGGTACTCCCTCTTTTTTACATAAAGGCATCCTAACTGATTGTAAGTGTCGAGCATGCGTGCCGTATCTTTAGCTTCCACCAGCGCATCGAGCGACCCGCGGGCGTACCACAGGCACGAATCCATGTTACCGCGCAGGCTGTATGCATACGATAAGTTCTGGTACTCGGCGCCGAGTTGTTTTTTACTGCCATTGTATTTCCGGTTGATTCGGATGGCATGGTTTGTCCACAACTGCAACGAATCAAGATCGCCTTGTTCGCCATAATAGGTGGCAATATTGTTCAGTGCTTCTTCCTGTCCCGCATAGTAATCGGTCTGGTTCAAGAAAGAGAACGCTTTTTGGTTTGCTTCCAGGAATTTTTCCAGGTCGCCGTCCTGATATACAAGCTCACCGCGAAAGATCCACGACCGGCCTGTTTCCCGGATATTGTTTTCCCTGATAGCCAGTTCGTATCCTTTTTCCACGACTTGTTTCAGTTCGGCGGCATTGCGTTTGTCGTAATAATATGCAGCTACATTGTTCCAATCGGCAGCCTTTCCGCCTGTTTGAGCCACACGCAACAAACTATCGATATTGACAGAGCCGTGCGCGGAAATGGAACAACATAGAATCAATACAGCAATAGCGATCAGCCATCGTACATCTGTTTCTCGTCTGGATAAACCGGATTTACCCTTCTTCAATCCTGCTTTTTCCTTAGTGGTTTTCATCTCTCGTAACATTTAATATTGTATTTGGTGCAATATTACATTTTTTAGCGGAAAACGGAAAGTATAAAAACAAAAAATCCCAACCATTTGAATGATTAGGATTTTTAAGTAGCGGGGGCAGGACTCGAACCTACGACCTTTGGGTTATGAGCCCAACGAGCTACCACTGCTCCACCCCGCAATATATTTTGATGACTATTTGTATCAATTTTTTTGCGTTGCAAAGGTATGTTGATTTGATAAAACTTCCAAATTTTATTTATAATTTTGGAAAATAATTTATTTTGGATAATCATTGTGCCCTCAGTATCAATAGTTAATTAATTCAGTTATGCCAAGAGTTTTTACATCTGTAGATATAGAACAGGAAGAAAAAGAATTGCGGAAAGATTATTTCGACCGCCATACGCCACATATTATTTGTAAAGATGAAGTGCCGCGCGGCGAACGGTTTACCGTTACTGTGCGGATGGGCGAGCATTATACGCATCCGGCCAACGACGATCATACCATCGCATATATCCAGTTATGGAACCGCGAAACCATACTGGCCGAAGCACGGTACAGTGCCGATGCTTTCGACAGGCAACCGGGAAATATCGAAGTCGACTTCCATATCGTTGCCCCGTTGGTTTCGATGAATCTGACGGCGATGAGTTATTGTACCAAACACGGGTTGTGGAAATCCGATCCTCATCCGGTGAAGGTTTTATGATCACCCAGTTAGAAATAACCCTGCCGCTTTTTTCACATGGTTTTCACCTGATTACCCGGCACATTGAGAAGCATCTGCCGGCATTGCCCGAAAACGGGTTGTTGCACATTTTCCTGAAACATACTTCGGCGGGATTGACCATTAATGAGAACGCCGATCCAACCGTACGGTACGACTTCGAAACCATCATGAACCGTATGGTTCCCGAGTCGAATCAGTATGAACACAGTTTGGAAGGAACGGACGATATGCCGGCGCATGTCAAGTCATCGCTGATTGGTTCGTCATTGATAATACCTGTTACCCGGGGAAGACTCAACATGGGGACTTGGCAAGGTATCTATTTGTGCGAGTTCAGGAATCATGGCGGATCCAGGCAACTGGTGCTTACTGTGTGGTCGTAAAAAATGTTAAAATTCTTAACAAACAGGGTTTTATTTATTATTGTTGTAACTTGCGTTGTTTTTTAGGATTTAAATGAAATGCATATCATATTAAAAATGATCATATAATGAAAAGAAGAGATTTTATCACCAAAAGTATAGGAGCCGGTATTGCAGCCGGAGCCGGTTTTACATTTTTATCGCTTGAGGAGGCTTTCGGGAACAACTTGTCGAATCCGCGTGCGCCCTACGATTTGGTGGCGGTGATGGGTGGCGAACCAGAAGTGATGTTTGAAAAAGGGATTGCGTCGTTGGGAGGCATGAAAGCTTTTGTAAAAGCCGGGCAAACGGTTACGGTTAAACCGAATATCGGTTGGGACAGGACGCCGGAACTGGCAGCCAACACAAACCCTAAGCTGGTTGCTAAAATTGTTGAAGAGTGTTTTGCCGCCGGAGCCAAGGACGTGTTTGTTTTTGATCATACTTGCGACAACTGGCAAAAATCATACGCTACCAGCGGAATCGAAAAAGCTGCCAAGGATGCCGGAGCCAAAGTGGTAACAGGTGACAGTAAAAGCAATTATAAAGAAGTAAGCGTTCCGAAAGGCAAGTCGCTGAAGGATGCAATGGTGCACGAAAAGATACTCGAATGCGATGTGTTCATCAATGTGCCTGTCCTGAAGCACCACGACGGGGCACAGGTATCGTTTGCCATGAAAAACCTGATGGGCATTGTATACGATCGTGGATTCTGGCACAAAAACGACCTCCAGCAATGTATCGCCGACATGATTTCGTACCGTAAGCCCGACCTGAATATTATCGACGGGTACCGCGTCTTGAAACGGAACGGGCCTAAAGGTGTTTCAGCCAGCGATGTATCGCTCGAAAAGTCGCAGATTATCTCTACCGATATTGTAGCCGCTGATGCTGCTGCCGCAAAAATCTTTGGCAAAGAACCGGAAACCATTGGTCATATCAGAATAGCCAACGATATGGGACTTGGTATAATGGATCTTTCAAAATTGAATATCAACAGGATAAAAGTTTGAAATAGTAACGAGTGGCATGTTACGAGTTACAAGTTTTAAAGTCACTCGTAACTTGTCACTTGTCACTCGTAACTAAAAAATATGCAACGACATTTAAAACCATTCCGGCTTGTGATTTCAATAGTGATGTTGGTCGCTATCGGGTTTCTGTTTCTGGATTTTAACGGCTCGGTATCATCTCCTTGGTATGGTTATATTACGTGGTTACAGTTTGTACCGTCATTACTCAAATTCCTGCAAAGCCTCATGCATGGATTGGCCCTGACGGCTTTTGGATTTCTTGCGGTTTTGGTATTGACTCTTCTTTTCGGACGTGTTTATTGCTCATATCTCTGTCCGTTGGGAATTTTTCAGGATCTATTGAGTTGGTTTTCCGTGAAAGCACGGAACTCAAAGAAAAAGAAATTCCGTTATCGTTTTGCTCCGCCAAAAACATGGTTGCGTTACACCATCCTTGTAGCGGTTGTTTTGTCGTTATTCTCAAGTAGTATTTTCTTAATCAATGTCTTGGATCCATACAGCAATTTCGGACGATTCACTTCCGATTTGTTCCGTCCGCTATATATGATGGGTAACAACTTACTTGTGAAAGTATTTGAAATCTTTGGTTCATATGCTTTATACCCGGTGACAATTGCCAAAACTGATCCTTATGCATTGATTGTTCCGGTAATTATGTTGGGATTGGTAGTATGGTTTTCGGTGAGGAAAGGTCGTCTGTACTGCAATGCCGTGTGCCCGGTGGGAACGCTGTTGGGGTTGGTATCGAAAGTATCGCTGTTTAAGGTACGTATTGATCCGGAAGGATGCAACCAATGTGGCAAATGCATGTTTGCCTGTAAATCGCAATGTATTGATATCAAACTTCAGGAAGTCGATTTCAGCCGATGTGTGGGATGTGGCAATTGTTTACGGTCGTGTGATAAAAGCAGTATCCGTTATAGCTTGGCGCCGTTGCGGAAACCAAAATTGCGCGAGGCAACAGATCAGTCCAAACGCCAGTTCATTGCAGGCAGTGCACTTTTTATTGCTGCGCTTAGCGGACTTTCTGTTAATTCTATTGCACAAAACCGGCGGAGGAGGAGAGGGGAAACAGATCATGTGAAGGGAAGCGGCAAAGGAACCGGTCACGAAGAAGTGGTAAAGGCACATACCGTAAGTCCCCCGGGATCGCACAATCAGGAGCATTTTGCAAGGGCCTGTACCGCTTGCCATCTGTGTGTCAGTGCGTGTCCTACCGGAGTGTTAAAGCCTTCGTTCCTCGAATACGGCTTTTTTGGCATGATGCAGCCATTCATGGATTATCACGAGAATTTCTGCAATTACGAATGTGTCAAATGTGGTGAAGTGTGTCCCAATGGCGCTATATTACCGCTTAAAGTCGAGGAAAAACTGACTACCCAAATAGGTACCGTCCGGTTTATCAAACATAATTGCATTGTTTTTACCGATGAAACTTCGTGCGGATCATGTTCTGAGCATTGTCCAACCAAAGCGGTGAGGATGGTTCCCTACAAAGGCGAACTGACCATTCCGCATGTCACAACCGAAATATGTGTGGGATGTGGCGCTTGCGAATATGCCTGCCCGGTAACCCCCTATAAGGCGATTGTGGTGGATGGGCATCTGGAACATCAGGTTGCTGAAAAGCCGAAAGAAGAGGAACTGGAAGAAAAGCCATTAGAAGAATTTCCGTTTTAGGTATTTTCGATTTTTGATTGACGATTCTCGATTTGCTTCGTGGGAGCGGTGAATGGAAATTGAAAATAACTTATTAACTTTTGCCGGCATTACCACATACTGGCAAGATTGTTGTACGTTGTGGTGTCGAAAAAGTATAACCCAAATTCCATGTCAAACATAAGATTCAAAGCAATAGAAGAAGCTTTCAAGCGGAAAGCTGTTCCTGTGTCCATACCCGAGAAAAAAACGTCCGATTATTACGGTATGTACGTGTTCGATCGCAACCAGATGCGTAAATACCTGTCGAAAGAGACATTACGTGTGGTACTTGATGCGATTGACAAGGGTGTACCGTTGGAACGGAATATTGCCAATCACGTGGCAGCAGGTATGCGCATGTGGGCGATGGAATTTGGCGCTACGCACTACACACATTGGTTTCACCCACTTACCGACGGTACTGCCGAGAAACACGACGCTTTTATTGAACACAACGGTAGCGGTGGCGTTATCGAGGAATTTACAGGAAAATTGCTGGCACAACAGGAACCGGACGCATCAAGTTTCCCCAGCGGCGGTATCCGAAATACTTTCGAGGCGCGTGGTTATACAGCATGGGACCCTTCTTCGCCGGCTTTCATCGTGGACGATACGCTTTGCATCCCTACCATATTCATTTCGTACACTGGTGAGGCGCTCGACTATAAGACGCCTCTGCTGAAATCGATACAGGCAGTGGATAATGCTTCGGCAGCTGTATGTAAATATTTCGACCGGAACGTAAAAAAGGTAACTTCATTCCTCGGTTGGGAACAGGAATATTTTCTTGTGGACGAAATGCTTTATGCTGCCCGTCCCGACCTAGTGCTCACCGAGCGTACGCTGATGGGGCACGAGAGCGCCAAGAACCAGCAGTTGGAAGATCATTATTTTGGCGCTATTCCTGCACGGGTGTCGGCTTTCATGCGCGAACTTGAATACGAATGTTATAAGTTGAGCATCCCCGTAAAGACACGTCACAACGAGGCTGCGCCCAACCAATTTGAGTTTGCCCCGATCTATGAGGAGATGAACCTTGCCGTAGACCATAACCTGTTGTTGATGTCGGTCATGAAACGTGTTGCTGAACGCCATCATTTCAAGGTGTTGCTCCACGAAAAACCGTTCAAGGGCATCAATGGTTCCGGCAAACACTGCAACTGGTCGCTGGGTACTGATACGGGCATTAACCTGCTTTCGCCGGGACGCACGGCACAGGAGAACCTGCAATTCATCACATATTTAGTGAACGTGCTGATGGCGGTATACAAAAACAACGCCCTGTTAAAAGCAAGTATCTCGTCGGCTACCAATGTTTATCGGCTTGGAGCTGCCGAAGCGCCTCCGGCCATCATCTCAGTATTCCTCGGGAGCCAGATATCGGCAGTACTTGACGAACTGGAGAAAGGAGTGGGAATATCGCCTATCCGGGTTACCGAAAAAACCGGGACACGTCTCTCGTTGACCCACATTCCCGAGATACTGGTCGACAATACCGACCGTAACCGCACGTCGCCCTTTGCATTCACGGGTAACCGTTTCGAGTTCCGTGCCGTAGGGGCATCGGCTAACTGCGCTTCGGGGATGATTGCGCTCAACACAGCAGTGGCTTACCAATTGCACCAGTTCAAGGCCGAAACGGATGCTTTGATTGTTGCCGGCACCAAGAAAGAGGAAGCTATTTTCACCATTATCCGGAAGTACATCACCGAATCGAAGCCGATCCGTTTCGACGGTAATGGTTACAGCGACGAATGGCGCGAAGAAGCCGGACGCCGTGGCTTGGACTGCGAGACCTGTGTCCCGGTAATTTACGATTCGTACCTGAGCCCGCAATCGGTGAAGATGTTTACCTCCACCGGCGTGCTCAGTGAAAAGGAATTGCATGCCCGCAACGAAGTGAAGTGGGATGTATATACCAAAAAAGTACAGATTGAGGCCCGTGTACTTGGCGATCTGGCCATGAACCATATCATTCCCGTATCTACCCGCTATCAGGGATTGTTGCTCGATAATGTGTACAAAATTAAAGCGCTGTACGACAGTGATCGTGCTGCAGTTATTTCGGCGCAGGACTTTGCGCTGATTGAAGAAATTTCAGAGCACATGAATACCATCAAGGAAAGGGTCGATGCAATGATCGAAGCCCGTAAGGTGGCCAACAGGATAGAAGACGAGCGCGAAAAGGCCGTGACCTACTGTCGAACTGTGTCACCCTTCTTCGAAGAGATCCGCTATCATATCGATAAACTCGAACTGATTGTAGATAATGAAATGTGGACGTTGCCGAAGTATCGGGAGTTGTTGTTTTTGAGGTAACTCATAATTCGTATGCGCCTTGAAATCAGCCATGGATACTGGCCATGTCCTTCATTGGGACTTGAATGATCATGGGATAGGGATATTTTTTATCAGGCTAAATGGTTATTTGACTTCTCTATTCATAGCCCATATTTCGTGCGATTTCCAAGGCTTTTTCCAGACATAAGTCCCTTCCGGACTTGAATGCCTCAATGGTTTTGGAAACAGGATAATCCGGCGCATAGCCATTAAGGTAATGTTGTGTGCCATCGTGCTTTAATATTTCCGTTCCGGTAAAACGCACTTCGTATCCACAAGGAAGTGAAAATTCATTATAAGCGCCATTACAGCCCGCGGTTGTGTCTCCCACAGTAACCGCCAGATGATAATAATTTATAAAAGACATTTCTGCTTCACCGGAACTTATAGTAGATGATGCTGTGATGACAATACTCTTGGATTTGAATACAGGTGCTTTCGGGGCTATAAAATAACCGTCCGAAGGTTTATATGTCCACTCTTTTCTGTTGGGATAAATAATTTGTGGTGTCTTCCCAATAGTTGCATATAAAGGCTTTGTTGTTAGATGGGGTATAATACTGAAAAGATTGACCCGTCCGCCATCCCTTTTATCGTATATAACCGCTTTTGCCTCTGCCAGTTCATCGATTTTATTTTCTAAATCAATAGCATCCGACAAATTAACGTAAAATATACCGGGTTCCAATTCTTTGATCCCGGAGTAAGGACATTTATCAATATAAGGTAATGGAGGAGATAGGGTTGTTACAGAGACCTGATACGTATGATTGTCGCGTAAAACTTCAATGATTGTTTCTTCCTCTTTATATTTACGACCGAGCCATCTCAGCGCCCTGTACCTTTTTATAGCAATTGAATTTATTATGTACTATACCCATCTTCCGCGAACCAACCTAAAATGTCAGATACGGTAATGCTACTCAACGCACCCGCGATCTTCTCTTCCAAAGCTTTCCGAGTTCTTGCTTTAACCTTTCGCAG
>JAVBSH010000083.1:0-19293 GCA_031547085.1 Bacteroidales bacterium | reverse complement strand
GCATGATACGTCCGGCTGCTTCGATACGCGCCGGGTCGCGGCCGTACATTTCCGATTCCACGTACAGGCGCATGGAGTAGTGGTCGTGGTCGCGCCGTTTGTCGGCAGCCTGTATGGCCGCCGATACGACAAAGCCGTTTTTCACTTCGATGGTCTTCGCCTCGCTGTTCAGGGCTTCGACCCAGGGTTCGTACACGGGCAGCACGCCTAAGGCGGCTACGCCGAAACCGTCGATCTTCGACTTGCAGTCATACTGCAATTTGATGTGTTCGTTGTTGTGCATCCGGGCCAGCCCGATGTCGTTCACTTTGTTCATATTACGTTTTTTAGTTGATTAAATAAGTTTTTTAATTGTTCATTATTAATTATTCATTATCAATTGCTCAACGATTTGCATCAAAGGCATCCCCGGGGCGAAAAAGGCGATGGATGCCCGTCAATGATTTCCCTGAGGATCGTTGGAGGCCTTGACGCCCGTCACTGTCATTTTTGAGGGTCAGGCAAGCCAGTGATGCTCGTCACCGGTCTCCCCGAGGCTGGTTTGCGACATTGATGCCCGTCAATGTCATTCCCGAGGGTCAGGCGAGGCAGTGATGCCCGTCACTGTCATTTTTGAAGGTCAGGCAAGCCAGTGATGCACATCAATAGCATTCCCGGGGATCAGGAAAAGCCAATGATGATCATCAACAGGATGATCCTTCCACGGCGGGATTCGGATACGAAAAAAGTAAAGAACGTTGGTGTTGTTTAATTTATTTATAATAGCGTAATGACCGCGTCGATCAATAATTTAATTGTTTATAGCATGAGAACTCATTATTTTGACGGCTGAAAGGTAAATATTAATTTTTGAAAATCAAACAAAAATGGCAAAAATATTTTCCTTTTTTTATGATTGCCGGATATCGGATATCATGCGGATCAACACGACACACCCAGCACACTGGATCGAAGCTCGACAAAGTCGACGGGTGAACCCAGTGTAAGTTAAAGTGTAGCTTGATGGAAGAGAGTTTTCAACCAGTTACACACATCCTATTTTTCTTCCTGCCGGTACGATAAAAACATGTCACATTCCGAAAATAACTGCTTCGATATCTTCGTGTTGGCATAAGGCAGGCTCAACAATTGGTGGTATACGTTGGTGAATATACTGGCAGGGTTGGTCATTCGTCGCCAATAACCATCGGCATCCTCCCCGTAATTCCATCGGTCATCGCCCGATATCCAGGCGCGGGCGGTAAGGCAACGGGCTTTCAGTTCCTGGTCGCGCGACAATGTCATTGCCTGGTCGAACAGTTCGCGGCAGTGCGTTGTCATTTTCGGATTGTCCTCTTCCAGGTTGTCGGGCATGTACAAGGCCCCGTTTTTGTAGTACAATAGCGCCCAACAATCGTTCGTTGCACGCATCAACCCCACAGCATACTGATACATCGCCATACTTTTCGTTTTTTTGTTTTTGACGTCCATCTTTTTTTGCAGGGCGAGCATCCGTTTGGCGAAATTGAGTTTATAGCCCGGTGCGGGATCGGTGAATTTGCGCCCGAGGTAAGGCTCGCTGAGCGGGTCGTGCCAGAAATATTCGTATATGTTGAGCGTGGTGTCGTAACCGGCAGATACTTTCGACAGATATTGTACCGCCAGGTCGAACCATTCCCCGCGCATATATTTCGTACCGATCAGTTCGTTGAAGTAGTCGGTATGATTGTAGCACCGTGCAGCCAAAAAACGTTCGAAGGCATCGTTGCCGCCTTGTTGCAATGCATCCCTGTACGCAATAACTTCATTTACCGGTGCAAAATCCATGGTCCGGAAAATATCGGTATAGAAATCGATATTCCAGTTGGGATTGTACCGGCGGGAATTCTTCCTGTAACCGGTTACCGTCCGCATGTGTTCGCTTGCCATCCCGGTGAGCATCATCGCTTTCACTGGCTGCCCGCATTTGAAGTACCGCAGCGCCATCACCGATAATGTGATCTTACGCATCATGTCGTTGAAATAATAACTGCTGTAATTGGCAAACATAGAGCCTTCCCAGTCGAGGTATTCATCCCTTACCTCGTTTGTGAGGTTACTTGTTATCATGCCGTCGAGCCACTGCAATTGCGGGAGGATACGCGCTTCGAAAGCTTCATCATAGCTGCCTGTCATCGCATCGAGCATGAGGTGCAGCACCTTGATGTTGTTTTTCACGAAAGTGTTGCCTTTCATGTGCCCGGCATTGGTGATGTATCGCATGGCCAGCGTGGCGTCTCCGTCGAGCATAGTGAGGAACGCAGCGGCGTACTGCCACATGGCCGGGTTGTCACTACGTCCTTCCGAGGCGGCCGATAGTGCGAAATCGCGCAAAGCGATGTACCGATCCCTGTTTTTGAGATAATAGGCATAACCACACTCTTCGTATCCGTAACAATTGCCGGTGGAGTCGTTGCCGTCGAATACTTTCGGGTTGGCCTTGTCTTCGGCTTCACGGCATATTTTCTGCACCATCACTGCCAGTTCGGGTGATGTGGGGCAATATTGGTACAATATTTTAATGCGTTCGATGTCAGAGTTGACTTCCGCCATGTTGTCCACACACCACCAGAAGCTGCTTGATTGCTGCATGGTGTTGGCATAATGCCGGATGGCTGTTTCGTAGTCGCCGTTCAGGAAATAGATGCCGCCGATATAGTCTTCACACATGGTCCGCACGGACGATGCAGGCTGGCGTTCAATATGGTCGTGCCACAATTGCAGGCAGAGGTCGTATTCGCCGATTGTATAAGCGGCGCGTATTGCTTGCAGCCAGTACCGCACGTTGAGTTTTGTGCCTTTGTATGCCAGGGCTTCGTCCAATATCCCGCGAAGGTCAGCGTATTCCAAATCTTCTTTGGTCGGATACCACCAAGGGTCATTGCGCAGGGCGCGGCGTATTTCGCATTTCTTGGCAAGGATCAGGTACTTGATGGCTTCATGGTCCTTCGCATCGACAAGGTATTTCACAAACGAGTTTTGATACAAGGTGTCCTGTCGTGAAAATGATTTGCTTCCGGTCCGTTCCAGGCATTCGAGCGGATAACGGTACACCACGTCGCGGACATCGCCGAAAGTCGCTTTGCCCGCGGTGTATTGTTGCCATTCGGCGATGTTTTGCCCTGTGGTTGTGGGTATTCCGGCCTGCTTGTTCTTGTCGTAGGCATAGAACGTCCAGTATTCGCCCGGCGTGTAGTTTGGCGACCAGCAGGCATAGGTTTCTGCTGTGAAGATAAGGAGAATGAGAAGAATACATAGCCTCTCTCCCCGGCCCTCTCTCCACAAGAGAGAGGGAGAGTGCTTTGTATCGGATTCCTGCTTGTTTTCCAAGATACGCGAAACAGCGTGGGCTCCGGGGAGAGAGATGCTATTTGTGTGCATATATTTTATCGATTTCATGACCGGTATAGTTTGAAAGATTTTTGTTGTCGAGATGATAAAGGATTACGGAATAATTGTTCAATTGATGTTCCAGTAGCCGTTTGGTATCCATGATTTCGGAAAAGTCGGAAAACTCGAAACGGACTTCGTCGCCGGCAGCCAGATACTTTCCTTCCTGATAAAAACCATTGCGTACCGTATACCGGTTGCTTTCGCGCTGTTCCAGGTTCGTGTTTCCGGGGTCGGTATTTCGCAGGAGCGCCTGGAATGTGCCGTTGGCATTGAACCAGACAGCCCAGCCAAAGGTAGGATAAGCAATGTCGAGCGGCAGATCGTACGATTTCAGACGTTTGGCATATAAAGCCACATCGTTGGCATCAAGTATCGAGTTGCCGGTGGCGCTGTTGCGGACTGCTCCGGTGTTGTAGCACATCAGCACGCCGCGGTCTACCGGCGGCGGAGCCATGTTCAACTGGTGCAGGCGGATGGTGGCCGATAGTGTGATGCCGTGACCGGCCAATTCCTTCCTCACCGCTTCCGCGAAAGCGAACCAAGCTGTTTCTGTGGTTTTGGTCCAGTCGCAATCGAGTTGCACTTCGTGGATGTTTTCCACGTCATTCGTTCCGGACATAGTAAGGATGCGGTTGACCATACGTTCCGGGTATGTCGACATGTCGCACCGTTTGAATACATTGTTGTCGATAAATACTGTGGGGACGATCTCCAGACTTGCCGGAACCGTGTCATTGAAAAGAATGGTGGCGTCCGGGATAGCAGTGTCCCAGTCTTCCATATCGGTTCGGATGTCGAAATAGCGGATATACAGCCGCCCGACATGGTGGTCGGCGAGCCATTGCCGCTCCCCGGAAGATAAAGCAAATGTTGTTTTCCAATAATAAACGGAATTACAATCTTTCCGCACATAACCTGCATTCGCCTGCATACCATTGTCGGCCTTTGGCGGAGAAGTATGTTTGACCCCGAATACCCAGGCGCCAGACAGGGCAAGGATAAAGAGTATTATCTTTTTCATGAAACAAATGAATTAGAAAAGTTTAGACAAATTACAATCAGGTCGAGATTTTCACCTCTACGATCATCAATTTATTATATGTATTTTAATCTATTACGATTATCTGGTATTCTGCCGAATTTTTGTGAACTGAACGGTTCGGCATAGCGTCTCGCTATGTCGAAGCTAAAAGCAAGGCTCCTGCCTTGCAAATATGGAAAGCAAGAACTTCCCTTTTAGCACGGCGGAGTCTGGAGACGCCGCCGAACGCCACCTTACAATCAATAGGCATGGTATCTGATAATTTATTTTGTTCGCCAAACGATATATGTCGTATTGGGCGGTAGATGATCCTGCTCAATGCCGAACTCGTGTCTTTGGCGGTCCTTGTCATAATACCAACCGTAGGCAATACTTCCGACAAGGTAAATGGCATCGCTCACGCCGATGTCGGCCAGCGCCTGCGCAAAATCGTGGAACGACTCCAGGCTATTGCTTTCTATCATGATGATCTTTCCATTGCGCAAGGCCAGCGCCCGGCGAACCGATTTGTTTTTCGGATTATTCTCTACCATCACACCATTTTTTACCAATGGGTATTGCCGGAAAAAATAGCCTTTGGTGTCGATGGCCTGCTGCAACAGGGGCGTCTTATTGCCGGCGCCGATGGTTATGTTACCGTCAATGATTGCACAGAAACCTGTTTTGGCTATCCCGCGTGCCAGTTGTTTGCCGGCCAACACGAAATCGCCTACAATTTCCTGGTTGTCTGCACGGACATCGGCAGCCTGCGCCACAAACACAATACCCGTGTCGGTCTTGCCGGGTGTCCCCACGGCAAGCGACATTTCCGCATGGTGGGGCGTATATATAAATAACGGCACGTCGTTCACGGTTTCTTCGGTGGTTTCTATAAATCCTTTTGCAGGAGTAGCCGGAGCGTTGACATCGTTGGCCGGAATATTTTGTACCACATTGGCCTGTTTTGTTTCAGGCTCGAAATAATATTCCGGTGAATGACGGAATAGCAGGATGATACACGTTACGATGGCAAGTATCGCAGCAATGCTGCATAATACCAGCCACAACCTTACGGACGGGCGTGTTTTACCGCCGCCTTCCTTCGTACCGAGGATGTATACTTCATGATCCCGATTGTTTTCTTTATTGCTCATATCCCTATCCTCCTGCTTTTGATACTTTCTTCCAATACGGTTTTCAATGCTTTCAGCGCTTCTTTCGAAGCCGACAGGTTGAATTTGTAGGGAAAACTACTGTCGGACAAGATGATCTGCTGTTTCGAGGCATTTACATAGTAAATATATTTACCATTGATGATCAGGCTTTTCCCCAACCGTATGAAAGTTTGTGCTTCCGTACCCAGTTGCTGTTCGATAATTTTTTCGAAAGCAGCCAGGTTGAACGTAAACAGGTGTTCTTCCTTGTCGACCAGTACCATTGTGGAATAGTTCCCGTCCGAGGATATATAGGCTATCCTGTCGGGCGAAACCCGTACCAAATCGTTACTGTTTGTCAATACCAGATATTTCGACATTATCATCCTGTTTATGATGCAAAAGTAGGGCATTATTTGTAATGGATATCATGATTTAACGGGATATGTATCAAATGGTATCTTTGCTGTATAAAAGGTGGTCTTTAGGTGATGAAATGATGCAAAAAACTTTTTCGGCAAGAACGAATAAAATCAACTTTTTTGTTATTACATTTGCAGCGATAGACAAAAATTGCACCGTGAAAAACAAATATTTTTTGTTTGCTATACTTGTTGCTTGCTTTATTGCGTTGGCCCTTATGAAGCCTGCGCAAACAGATCATGCTGTTCAGGCAGCTATGTTGGACAATGCTGTGAAAACAGAGGTTTGTTGCATCACAGAATCAGACAATCAAGCGGCAATTCTTTGTGAACCGACCAATATCAATTTTTCCGCACGGATTATAACTGTTTCGTGCGCCCAGAATAAAGCATTTGAACGACTTCTTAAAAACAAATTTTCCGTAACGGAGAATTTCAAAATTGAGCTTTCTGTTGAAAACTACATATTCATTGTAAAATCATTAGCATACTATCTCGACAATCTTACGGAGTTGAGACGGTTGAATATTTAGCTGTAACTACTTTTTGTATTGCTGATGGCGCTTGTCGTTGGCAAATCTTGTGTTGTCCTTATCCGGACAATCAAAATCATTAGTTAATTTTTTGGATACAAAGCATATTTATGTGTGAAACATGGTTTGGATGAACGAAACCGTGCTCGCATCAGGATGATTAAAAAATATAAAAATGAATCTGTTTATTTTATTGGGAATGGTTGGACCGTGGCAGGCCGTAATCATTGTTGTAGCAATTCTTTTTCTGTTCGGCGGAAAAAAGATTCCCGAATTAATGAAAGGATTGGGCCAGGGAATGAAAGAATTTAAGAAAGCCACATCGGAAATGAAAGCGGAAATGAATTCCGAAGACGAAGAGTCCGATAGTAAGAAGCAGATCGGGAAATAGTTGATCCCGGTGAAACATACAGGCGCCACATACAAGCGACGGTAACTTTGGCAAACCTGCGACATTTGCCGAAGGTGGCGCCTTTTTTGTTTCAGTTGCAAAGATAACAAAATTCAAAAATTCAAGATTCAAAAATTCAAGATTATTCTGCAAGGGATGCATCTTTTTTACTTTGCGGTTTAACCTGTTGGAGAGAAAATAAAAATCAAACAATTATAATTTCAAATCATCATGTCACAACAAAGTAAAATTAAAGAACTGATTGACCTACGGGTCAAAGCCAAGCTGGGCGGCGGCGAGAAACGCATTGAGTCGCAACATGGCAAAGGAAAGCTGACAGCCCGCGAACGTATCGAGTTGCTGCTGGACGAACGCAGCTTTGAGGAGTTTGATATGTTTGTCACACACCGTTCGCACGATTTCGGACTGGAAAAAGAAAGCTACCTGGGCGATGGCGTTATAACCGGTTACGGAACGATTGACGGCCGTTTGGTATACGTCTACTCGCAGGATTTCACCGTTTTTGGCGGTTCGCTCAGCGAAACATTCGCCAAGAAAATCTGCAAGGTGATGGATCAGGCGATGAAGGTAGGCGCTCCGTTGATTGGCCTGAACGATTCGGGTGGAGCACGTATCCAGGAAGGTGTACAGAGCTTGGCCGGTTATGCCGAGATATTTCAACGTAATATCATGGCTTCGGGTGTTATTCCGCAGATTTCAGCTATTTTCGGGCCGTGTGCCGGCGGAGCGGTCTATTCGCCAGCACTTACCGACTTTATCATGATGTCGAAGGAAAACAGTTATATGTTTGTGACAGGACCAAAAGTAGTGAAAACAGTTACTAACGAGGTGGTTACCGATGCTGAGCTGGGCGGAGCCATGGTACATGCATCCAAATCGGGTGTAACCCACTTTGTTGCCGATACCGAACAGGAAGGTATCATGCTGATACGGAAATTATTGAGTTTTATACCTCAGAATAATCTCGAAGAGCCTCCTCTGGTAGCGTGTATTGACCCAATTGACCGCCTCGAGGATACCCTGAACGAGATCATACCGGACAATCCCAACAAACCCTACGATGTGAAGGATGTGATACATGCCATCGTAGACAATAACGAATTTATGGAAGTGCACCGTCACTATTCTCCCAACCTTGTGGTAGGTTTTGCACGGTTCAACGGCACATCTGTTGGTATCGTAGCCAATCAACCCAAATATCTGGCTGGTGTGCTCGATATCAACGCATCCCGCAAAGGCGCCCGCTTCGTGCGTTTCTGCGATTGTTTCAATATCCCTATCGTGACTTTGGTGGATGTTCCGGGCTTCCTCCCGGGAACAGCACAGGAGTATGGTGGGATCATTATACACGGCGCCAAGTTCCTGTTTGCTTACGGCGAAGCTACTGTGCCGAAGGTGACCGTGACATTACGCAAATCTTACGGCGGCGCACACGATGTGATGAGCTGCAAGCAATTGCGCGGTGATATTAACTATGCATGGCCTACTGCCGAAATCGCCGTGATGGGGGCCAGCGGCGCTACCGAAGTGCTTTTCGGACGCCAGGTCAAGGCGATGGAAAACCCTGAAGAACAAGCCAAGTTCGTTGCTGAAAAGGAACAGGAGTATACCGACAAGTTTGCCAATCCGTATGTTGCTGCTAAGTTCGGTTTTATCGATGATGTGATTGAGCCGCGTAACACCCGTTTTCGCGTGATCAGGGCATTGCAGGCATTGGCTACCAAGAAGGATACCAATCCGCCGAAGAAACATAGTAATATTCCCTTGTAATGAAGCCTCTCCCCCGGCCCCTCTCCTAAGGAGAGGGGAGTCGCGCTGTTCACCAGTTGTGATAAACGCGCAACTCCCCTCCTTGGGAGGGGTTGGGGGAGGCCTAAAAATAATTTTAGCATGAAGAATATAATAAAAATAATGTTCATTGCCAGTGTGACGCTGATGCTGTTCACTCCTGCACTATTGGCGCAGGAGGCGGAAAATCCGGCGAAAGCAGCATCAACATATGAGGCGTATGACCCATTGATCCCGCAATTGTTTGCCTTCGACAAGAAAAACGACATTTTTGCAGGTATCAATAATGTGGATAATAAGATTGTTCTCGTCCGCCGCAAAGGGAATGAGTTATATATTTCCAACTCCTATTTGGTGGACAACGTATTGCGCCGACATGATACACATCACATTTACCGTCCGCAAAGCGTAGCTATCTACGAAGATCATGTGGTGTTCCTTGCGTCACACCGTGATAGTTGTTATTTAGCTGTTCTCGACCTAAACGGGAATTTAGTGAAAAAACTTGGATTCGCGGGAGAAGCGAGTGCATTCAGCTATAGTCCGTCAGCCAAAGAGTTGTATATTTCAGGTGAAAATGTGACGGGTTTTGATGTCATTGCATTAGATGCCAGTCGCGGTATGAGTCAGATTGACCTGAAAAATGCAGCATCGTTGCATTACCAGAAGCCGCGCCTGTCGGAAGTAATTGCTGTGCGCGACCCGTGGGGTATCGGTATGTCGGTAATTGCCATGAGCGTGGTATTCCTTGCATTACTGATGCTTTACCTGGTATTCAAACAAGTGGGTGTTCAGTTGATCAAGGCGCAGGACAGCAGGAGCCGCAAGGGTAAAGAAATACCCAAAGCGGAGGCTATTTCCTCAACCGGCGATATCAGTGGCGATGTGTATGCAGCCATCACTGCGGCTATCCATCTCTACAACGAAGAGTTGCACGACGAAGAAAATACTGTATTGACCATCAATAAAGTGTCGCGTGCCTATTCGCCGTGGAGTTCCAAGATTCACGGGTTAAATACATATTTTAATAAGAGATAGAGGCCCCACCCCTCCCCTTAAGGGAGGGGGACGTGCTACTCAAAGGCACAGGGGATACCCCACTTTAAGTAATCTATAAAAAGAATAATCAAATAAATGAAACCTCATCTGCAGTAATATCCTTGCAAAGCATACTCGCCCCCTCTCCTTGGGAGAGGGGGATGGGGGGTGAGGCTTCTCTAAATAATTTATCAAATGAAAAAATATAAATTCACCATCAATGGCACCAATTACGCTGTTGAAGTCAATAGTGTTGAAGACCAAACCATAGAATTAAATGTGAACGGCACACCCTATACAGTACTTGTCGACAAGGAAATCAAACAGACCAAAACCCCGAAGTTAGTACGTTCGGTGGCTGTTCCCTCCACCGATGAGGCTGCGCAGGTCACTCCCCAAGTGAAGACCGGCACGATCAAGTCGCCGCTTCCGGGAACGATCCTTGATATTTTTGTAAAGCCGGGCGATAAAGTGACCATCGGACAGAGGATCCTTCTATTGGAAGCCATGAAAATGGAAAATAACATTGAATCGGACAAGGCTGGGACTGTTACCGAAATCAAGATTTCGAAAGGAAGCGCCGTCATGGAAGGTGATGTATTACTTGTTATAGGAGAGTAACGCCATGATAACACTTCAAGCTTCCTCCGGGTTCTTCGATTTTGTGAAGAGCCAGATGGTTCAGTTCTTTGAATATACTGCATTTGCCAATTTTACATTCGGGCATGTGCTGATGATTTGTATCGGCCTGGCTTTTATAGCCATGGCCATTATTAAAGAATATGAACCCCTGTTGCTGATCCCTATCGGGTTCGGTATCATTATTGGTAATATACCGTTTTTCCCGGGTCTCCAAATCGGCATATATGAAGACGGCAGCGTACTGAACATCCTTTACCATGGCGTACGCAACGGATGGTATCCGCCGTTGATTTTCCTTGGTATCGGGGCGATGACCGACTTCTCGGCATTGATCTCGAATCCGAAGCTGATGCTGATTGGCGCTGCTGCACAATTAGGTATCTTTGGCGCGTATGCCATTGCCCTGTTGGTCGGGTTTACCCCTGCCGAAGCGGGTGCTATCGGTATCATCGGTGGTGCTGACGGCCCGACGGCTATCTTCACCGCATCGAAACTGGCTCCCGACTTGTTGGGTGCCGTTGCCGTATCGGCTTATTCGTACATGGCGCTTGTGCCGGTGATACAGCCTCCCGTGATGCGTTTGTTCACTACGCCTAAGGAACGTCTTATCCGCATGCGGCCACCGCGGCAAGTGTCACGTACCGAGAAGATTTTCTTCCCTATGATCGGTATCATGCTCACTTGTTTTATTGTTCCTTCGGGCTTGCCGTTGTTGGGAATGTTGTTCTTCGGCAACCTGCTGAAAGAAAGCGGTGTTACCAAACGGTTGGCCACCACAGCCAGCGGCCCGATGATCGACATCGTAACGATTCTGATCGGTCTTACCGTGGGCGCTTCCACCCAGGCTACCACTTTCCTCACTACTAAATCGATCGGTATTTTTGGTTTGGGAGCAGTTTCGTTCATCATTGCCACTGCCGGCGGTGTACTTTTCGTGAAGTTCATCAACCTGTTCCTCAAAGAAGGTAACAAAATCAACCCGTTAATAGGCAATGCCGGTGTGTCGGCAGTACCCGACAGCGCCCGTGTGTCACAGGTCATCGGCCAGGAATACGACCGCACCAACCACTTGCTGATGCATGCCATGGGGCCAAATGTGGCCGGCGTGATCGGTAGTGCTGTAGCTGCAGGGATATTGCTGAGTTTCTTGTATTGATTGGCAGTCATTTAATAAAAAACAGGCGGGCTTTTGGCATAAAAGCCCGCCTGTTTTTTATTGTTGATATGGTAGAGAGTTGTTAAAATTGATCTTTTGAATTAGAAATTAGAAACTTTTATTGTCCGGTTTTCCGATTGAACGATGTACATCCCTTGAACATTCAGAGATATCTCAACTTCATCACTACTCGCAATACCCCGGTAAATCAATGTACCCAATATGTTGTATACACTCCATATCTTCCCTTCCGTCAAACCACTCATGTGTAGCGTTCTGTTTTGTATCCATGCCTTCAGTACGTTCATTTCATACGGTGAAGCCGTACCAGTGGTGGTTGTGTTTTCTGTAACTGTAACATCCGTAAGTGCAAAAAAACCTGTATGTGAATTATTGGTATAAGTAATGCCACTTATATCATTCAATATGTTCCATACGGCACATCCAGATGGAAGCGAAATAAGGTCAGTATCTGTATTGATGAAGTATTCGGTTTTACCGACAGCCTGATTCCAAGCAATCACAACGCCTGCACCGCTAACATCCGGCACAGAGTAACGGTTGGAAATCACATCAGCAATACTGCTACCATAAGCAAACACCAGTCCACCAGTGATGTTAATCCTGCTATCTGTGCTGGTGACGTAAATTGCAATGCCGGTAGTGGCACACACCACGCCGCCATTGACATTAACCGTACCTCCGGCAACAATTGTCTTTCCTGTGGTAGCGCTCACCTCAGCGTCTTCCTCTACTTTTACGCTGCCGAGAGTATGGATGGCATATCCATTACCCGTTGCCTGTACTTTGCCTGTTCCATTGAGCATAACGTTAAGGGATTGGTTGTTGTATTTTGAAAAATAGATTACAGGATAATTTGTCGATGTTGCGCTGTTGGTTACCAATCCACCGCTAACAGTAATTGTACTGCCGACTCCATCGGCGTAAATAGCATAGCAGGTAGTGGCGCTCACGGTGGCATCCTCTTTCACTTCTACATTGCCACGGGCGTGGATGGCATAATTGTAATCTCCTATTGCCTTCACTTCGCTTTTGCCGCTAACGACAATCATGCTGCCAGTACCTTCAGTCTCAATCGCAATGCCATTTGCGACGCTCACCACACCGCCACTGACGATTATCGAGCTTGTCAGACCATAGGTGCAAATTGCCTTGCCATAAATGGAGGTGTTCACTGTGGCATGGTCTTTCACTTCCACATTACCATAGGCAGCGATGGCTTCACCAATATAACCGCCATAATCCGTCATTTCTCCCGTTGCCTGCACAATGGCATTGCCGCAGACAGTAACCGTACTGCTCTCACCATAGGCTGCTATAGCTCCACCGGGAGCACTTATTCTGGCATTATCTTTCACTTCCACATTACCATAGGAAATGCTAATTGCCCAACCCCTTTCTTTCGTTGCTTGCACAATGGCATCTCCGCTGACCGTAACTGCACTACCCGCGCCTGTAGCATAAATAGCCAAGTCAACAGAACTTACGATGCCACCACTGACTGTAATTGTACTACTCGCGCCTATGGCATAAATAGTTATGTCGTTTATTGCACTCACCACACCGCCGCTTACCGTTACATTACCAGAAGTTATTATTGCTTTGTCTAAGCCTCTTTGCTCAATCTTCCCACCAACAGTCACATCAATACTACCGCCGGTGATGTTTAACAGTGGGGAGTATCTGCTTGTACTTCCTGTAAGTTCGGCTTTCCACAGCACTTTTACACCTGTGGGGATATTGAGTGTAAGTGTCGCATTATTGGTGGCAGTACCCGTTACGGTTACGATGGTTGTGTTCGGACTGGCAATGTCAGGCGTAGCGGTTAGGCCTGATATTGCGTTTATAGCACTGATTAAACCATCCGTGTTTTGCGCTCCCGTTTTTAGTGGGGCAAAAAACAGGCAAACCGCAATTGCTGCCATGGTGAATGCCTTAATGATTTTCATAAAAATTGTTTTTTAAAATGAATGAATTGAACCTATGTTTGATATACAATTTTAATGCGTTCGGCATTCTCGCGAAAACATTATCTTTTCCACTACATATTTATTGAGCTTTTCGATTTGCTTCACTTTGACAAGCGACACCAAATACCCCTATGATAGTGATCAGGATTACGCTTATTTTCAAAAATGTTTTCATGGTGTGTTTATTTGTCTACTTTGGCCGTTTCCGGCTTCTCCCTTTATCCTATGCGTGTCAGGTTTTCAGTCTGCCAAGCCGTCAGTTGTGGGCAATGTTTCTTTGTTAGTCGATAAATACCCAGCTTATCAGATACTTTGAAGATTTACCATCAATCAACCTCTTACTACAGTATATATTAGGCCTTATATAAATTAGAATTTAATGTCGCTACCTTCTGATCTGTCACTCCACTTCGTATGCTGCGCCCCCGGAGGGAGCGACGCAGTCAGCCTCCGGCCGACAAGACGGCAATACTTTAAATATAGGAGGTAAGAAGGTTTGACAATCCACACGACACCCATTGGTTTGATACAAAGATAGTCATAATAAATTTGCAAACACATTATTACACTACAGTCCGGCATACTTTTTAAATCACTTCTAAATCGTAAACACAGGGAGGACTAAAAAATAAAGAATTACTACCACAAAAGATAAAAGCAGTTTTCTGGTGCTGTGCCGGCTCCTGCAAGACAGGCATTGGAAGAAATGTGATTGCAATTCAAAAGCGAGTAAACACATGCTCTATCAGTTGATCTTGAAAAACAGGCAGAGCAGATATTGATAAAAAATCTACACTGCCGTCCAAAAGCCAAATACCTGCATCAACAATTCCTCCTTGAGTTTCTTTACTTCATCCACAATACGAGCAAAGGACTTATCCCTGTTTACTTATTTGAATGATAAAAAATGATCACTATCTTAAATTTATTGTATATTATTGATTATATCGTAGTTGAAAAATCACTCAAATAAAGATTATTTATACTACATTTGTATGGAGAAAAGTTATTCAAATCATCAAAATCATTCAAAAATCCGATGGTAGGCAATATCCGCATGTTCAGCCAGCAATTGGTCAATCCGATGTTCGACAATCCGAAAGATTTGGTTTCTTGGATGGGAGCTATCCAAGCTCAGGATTGCGTCATGTCGAAATGGGCGGTAGGCATCCGATTGAAATCACCGTCTTTACAACAGGTGGAAAAGTTACTGGAGTCGGGCGAAATCGTGCGGACGCATGTGTTACGTCCAACCTGGCACATGGTGGCCGCCGAAGATATCCGATGGATGTTGAAGTTAAACGGCAAACGGCTTAAATCAACCTGTCTGTCGTGGGGAAAGTCGTTCGGAGTCGATGAAAAAATACTTTCGGAAAGCAGTAAACGGCTTGAAAAAATGTTGGAAAACGGCAGACACTTAGCCAAACAGGAGATTGGTGATGAATTATTATTGTCGGAAACCATAACTGACAAAAACCTGTTGAGTTGCCTTTTATCCCTTGCCGAAATTGATGGACTTGTCTGCAACGGTGTCGAAAGGAACAAAAAACATACTTATGCATTGATGGATGAACGCGTTCCCCCTGCAAAAGACCTGCATAAGGACGAAATGCTGGCCATGCTGGCGCAACGTTATTTCAGAAGTCATTCGCCCGCTTCGATCCTGGATTTCGTATAGTGGTCGGGTTTGACCATTACCGAAGCGAAACATGCTGTGAAATTGATCGAACGGGAGCTTATTCCGGACAGGTTCGAATCTGAAAAGCTTTACCTGCATCAATATTGGGCTAACTTACAGGATACCGGTGAAATATTCCACCTATTACCTCCTTACGACGAGTTCCTGATAAGCTACAAGGAAAGAACACATGTGCTGCCGGAAAAACATTACTGGAAAGCTTTCAACCCTTATGGCATCTTCTATCCCGTGACATTGTTCAATGGAAAGATTGTCGGTAACTGGAAAAAATCAAAAATGAAAAACCAATTACTCATTGAAACTACGTTGTTTGACAAACAAGTGAAAATCGGAAAGCAACAGATAATGCAGGCAGAGAAGCGGTACCGGTATTTTGTAAGTAGTGATCGATAAAAAACAAACAGTATCTATCCGACATAATCAATCGTAATCGTGGCGACTGGTGCTTCAACTGTATGTGGAAGGGAAAATAATCGCGAACAACGGCAAAGAGCATAAAATAGCAGCTTTCGGCCCTGTAAGCGTGTTGCCAGAATATCAACATAAAGGCGTCGGCAGTAAATTGATAACCCATACTGCGCAATTGGCAAAGGAAATGGGATACCCGGCTATATTGATATACGGCGAACCTGAATACTATAAACGCTTTGGATTCAAATTGTCGAAGGAATATGGCATAACGAACCAGGACAAAAAATATCCGGCTGCCATGCAGGTATGGGAATTGTACCCCGATGCCCTGAAAGGAATAGAAGGGATATATGACGAAGGCGGTATTTATGCAATAGACCCCACAGAATTACAAGAATTTGAGAAAGGATTTCCTGTAAAAGAAAAGAAGCATACAACAACACAGGAACGGTTTTTGGAAATGGTAAGCAAGCTCATATAATCACAATCCCCTGAATCAGAAAAGGAATAAAACGAAAAGAGCTGTCTGCTGCAAAGTGAATGGCTCTTTTTCTATACCTGCCTCCCATACCTCCGTTTTTTCTTCTTCCGTTTTTTCGGCATTGGTTCGTTGTCATCGTGCTGATCCGGCTCTGGTGTCAGCACTGAAAGCAAAGATTAATGAGTTAAGATATTTATAAAGAAAAACCCGACTATAATAGTCGGATTCTCCAATTTTCTTATGATTCTTTGCCCGAATCTTATTTTACCATTTCCACATCCGTCATCTTCCACGATTTAGTAAAGAAACTCTTATCAACGCCATAAAAACGAGTCATCAACTCAAACTCACCATTCGGGTCGGTAGGAACCCAGTTGGCTTCTTTTCCTTCGGGGACTTTAGGGCCGAAATAAATATCTATCGAACCGTCGGCATTTTTCTGGATGCCGGTGCTTTGTGAAGAACGGCTGTATCTGTCGAGATTACGCAAAAGCGTATGGGTTACACGGTTGTATACAGTTACCGACCAATACTGATGAACGGGAACATTGGCAGGCACGTTTAAACGATAGGTATTACTCCCTTTGAGTGTCTGTCCTTCTTTGTCTTTAATGGCCATCAGGTAATATTGTGTTTCACCTATATGTCTTGCACTGAAAAAAGCGAAAGTATAAACCAGTCCACGCATATCTAAAGGATAGCTGTTCGGGTCAATAAAACCTTCTCTAATATCCGTGCCGAATTCCTGAGTGACAGGAAATGTCCAGTTAGTACCTTCATAATAAGGGATTTTGAATATCGCTTCATAACGGGCTTCAAACCATATTTTAGCATCGGCAATGGCCTGATTGAGAATCTCTTTTGTTCTGGCATCGGGGTTAAAAGGTTTTCCTTTTTCGATACCGATATACTTCAACGGGTCAATCATGGCCTGGTCTTTGGTCAGCCATATATCGCCCTGTACAACACGGTCGAGCGACTCATAAAAACGGACATCATAAGGAATAATCGAATTGAACTCCTTCCCCGAAGCATCCACCCACTTTGTTTGGGGCGATTTGCCTGTTTCGGAAAGCGGATACAACTGAATGCGTTTGCCATAAGCCACTGCATCCTCAGCACCTGCCTTGTCGGCGGTTTTCATGTTAACCCGTATTAGTGAGTAACCTGTATAAGTGTCGGACTGCATAGGGATGTATCCTGCGGGTATTTTATCCTTGTAACCGGGTGGCAGGAAAAGGTATTTACCCCCCTTGCCTTTATCCACTCCTCCGGGGCCGACATCTTCAATAGCCATTTGCCAGCGATCCATAATACTGCCCACGATGGTACCGTCGGCGTTTGAAGGTATTTCAAGTACGATTGGCCCCACGTCTTTTGTATTGAAAAAAGGGATGATGTAAATTACATCGGGATTTGGCGTGAGGGTTTGATTCTTCCATTCACATAAGCCGGGCCAGATTACAATTTGATTGTAGTCGCCTCCAATTTTTTTTGCCTCCTGATACATCAGGTCGAGATTCACGGCCGCCATGCCCCAGTTGGCTGCTTCGATAGCACGACTGTAAATCATCTGTTCCCGCATATCGGCAGGTTGAAATTTACCTGTTTGCTGTACTGTTTCAGCCTTTCCGGATTTTTGTTGATTGTTGCCACAGCTTGCTAATAGAAGTAACGGTATGGCGAATAGAATTAAATTTCTCATATCATTTTCGATTTATTCACGTATACTACATTTTATTTATGAGTATAACAAGTTTTATTCCAAAAAGTTCTGTGGGTTTGTTTACGAAGTGATTATGAGTTTCAAACATGCAAAGTCTGCTCATATTTTGGATTTGATAGATATAACAGAACTCTACATCTGCCTCCCATACCTCCGTTTTTTATTCTTCCGTTTTTTCGGCATCGGCTGGTTATCATCGTGCTGATCCGGCTCCGGTGTCAGCACTGAAAGTAAACTGCCGACGGGCGAATCATCACTTGAATATCCTTTGACAGTAGCCGGTTGCTTATCCTCCGGCTCATGCTGTAAGGACGGGTGTTGTGCTTCTTTCGTGAGTGCGGACGAAACGGGTTGCAGATCCTCGCGGCTTGCCTGCGCAAAATCTGCGAATCGTGCGCCGAGCGCATTGGCTGAAAACTCCTTGCCCAGCGCCGAACCGTTCAGGACGGTGCGGCTGTTGTGGTCGATGAATGTAGCCCCGAACAAGCGTCCTCCATTACCATAGCGTAGTATCAAGTCGATACCTTTCTCCCGCAGATTGGCTCGGAACTCGCCACCGTTGCGGGAAGCATTCAGGGACGCCGAAACAAGCGCCTTTGTCTTTGTCGCTTGTTTATTAGTTTTGATTTCTTCGCCGGACTTCCTCATTGTTTGCTCCAACGCTTCGATACCGTAGGACTTCCCGAATAGGGAAGATTTAAGCGGCTTACCGACACGGTTGCCGTCGGCATCCAATGCCGAATACACCAGCCCCGTGTATTGGTGTCCCTGATTATTCCCCTCGACTTTCTCCACCCCAATATTATACAGCGACAACAACGCCCGGAACTCGCCGAGCGATTGAAATTGATACATGGTCGCCAGCGGTTTTACGACGTTGGCGACTTGCTTTTTCAGGTCGCCGCGCGAAGCATCCACCGGCGAAAGCTGCCATGCCTCGCCCTGCTTCTTGTCTTTCGGGTGCAAGCCGTATTTCTTTTCCAAGCTGTCGGTAATCCTTTTGCTTTTCTCATAATTGTTCTTGTCGCTGATTAACGTACTGTCGCTGCGGACACGGGTAGAAACGATGTGCAGGTGTTGGCGGTCTATGTCCTCATGTTTGAAAATCATATAGGGCTGTCCGCCGAAACCGAGGCGTTCCATATATTCCCGTCCGATGTCCGCCAATTGGTCGTCTGTGATCTTATCTTCCGGGTGCGGATTGAGGGAAATATGGATAATTCCACGCGTAGTTGTTACCTGCCCAGGCATGGCACGTTCAAAATCACGCATACAATCGCCCACCGAAAACTGTCCGTCGGCAGGAACAAAGATGCGGTTTGCTTCCAAAATCTTACCCAACCCGGCATCAATTTTCTCCTGATTGTACGACAACGCGCCGTATAAATTATTTCCTATATGTATATCC
>JAVBSH010000020.1:0-13322 GCA_031547085.1 Bacteroidales bacterium | reverse complement strand
CGATTATTCTTCTTGGGAGTCACTCAAAATGGCTCTGGATAATATTTTGACTTCTGTGGGACAGGAATATAAAATAGAGTTTGAGGAACTGGTGAACTTCAAAAATTTTAAAGCGGCGTTTATTTAATGCAGAGTACTTATCTGTTAGTTTTCGTTATTAATGGATACAAACACGGAATCCCCAATAGCCGCTGCGGTAGTCCGGGGTCATTCCCCTGCGGGTAGACAAGCGGCAGAGCAACTCTAAGTAAGCCCATGCACCACCACGCACCACACGTTCCGTACCGGTTGCGGGACCGGTAGGATTTGTCGTAGGGCTATCCAGATAATAATATTGGTCAAACCAATCGTTACACCATTCCCACACATTGCCGCTCATGTCGTACAAACCATAACCGTTGGCTTTCTTTTGTCCCACGGGATAATTGTAACCGTCGGAATTGCCTTCCCACCAGGCTACATCATTCAGGATATCCGACCCTGAATAGATATAATTGTCACCAGAGCCTCCACGGGCTGCATATTCCCATTCAGCCTCGGTGGGTAGCGAATAACCGTAAAAATCGCAATAAGCCTTGGCTCCAAACCAACTGACAAGTATCATCGGATAGTTTTCCTTACCTTCAACGGCCTTCCAGACACCGTTATCCAATAGTATCTGCTGGTTGAACCATGCCGTAGAAGTTGGCAGGTAATTGAACCATGTTTCGCCATTCCAGTAATTATCGATCTCACTATAAGGTATGTCTTGTCCCGATTGTGCTGACCATGCGTTTAGAAATGTACAATATTGAGTATTGGTAATTTCAGTTTTACTGATCTTGAAAGCATTGAGGGTCACTGTATGGACATATATCTGGAAATATTCATCCTTGTCCGCGCCCATTGCAAAACTTCCAGCCGGAATATCCACAAATTCAGGAAGGGCGGAGGCCAGTATTTCAACCAGTAGCGTTGCCTGTCCTCCATCTGTTCCAGTGACATTAAAACTTGTTGTTCCGCCGGCAACACCTTTCACGGTGACAATATTCCCGGCAATGGTCGCTGTGGCAACAGCCGGGTCTCCACCCGAAATGGTATATGGAGCAACACCATCGCTGATGTTGGACGTTTTCTCGGCACCTGCCACCAACGAGAGAGACGAAGGTGTCAATACAGGCGCTTTAATATCCGCAACCGTAATAGCCAGGGATACCTTTCCTCCGTCACTTCCGGAAACGGTGGCAGTAAACGAGCCGGGAGCAATTCCCTGGACGGTGATGATTCTTCCGCTTAATGACACCGAGGCCTTGGTTACATCAACATTTGAGAGTGAAAACGGTTCAACACCGCTGCTAATACTAACCGAAGCCTGTCCATTGACCGCCACGTCGACCGTTGATGGCGACAAAACTGGTATTACAGGTTCGGCAGGTCCGTCGTCACTTTTACAAAAGGTAAAAGAAAGAACCACAGTCAGAATAAGGACTGTGATCAGGAAGTTGTATCTGTTTTTTGTTTTCATATCCAATATGATATTATTTTGAGATTTACGATCTTATTTTTTATGTTTGTTATAAACAATTAATATTCAAAATAGTTGTTGGTGTGGTAACGCAAATAAAACCGATGTTTATTTAACGTCTGATTGGACATTATTAAACATGCTTATCGAGCTTGAAAAACCGGATAGGTCTGAATCATTTTTCAGAAATTTTGTATCTTTACAAACTCAATAATGCAAAATCGGTTATGTATTTATTCGCTAAAATGGCTGTGTATCACAGGATAAGGTAATTTTATCATTCCCAGAGATTTTTTTATTTGCTTTTGTCCGGGTGTGTTTCTATTTCTAACGCACACCCAGTAATTTATAATTTTATATAAATGTCATGCTGATACGGAGTATTTGCGTGTTATTATATTATCTTACATCATGGAAAATTGGAAAAAAGTTTTTGCCATTATATGGACCGGACAATTCCTGTCCATTGTTAGCAGTATCATCGTCAACTTTGCGATCATCCTGTGGATCAGTATTGAAACAGGTTCCGCCGAAATGCTTGCCATTGCAGCCATTGCGGGCATGCTTCCCCAGGCGCTTATCGGTCCGGTAAGCGGTATACTTGTTGATCGCTGGAGCCGAAAATTGGTGATGATCTTTGCCGACAGTTTCATCGCTCTATGCACCCTTGTTCTTGCCGTTTTGTTTTGGTTGGGAATAGCCGAAATGTGGCACATTTTCATTTTACTGGCCTTGCGCTCCATTGGTTCGGCATTTCATGCACCGGCCATGCAGGCATCAGTACCGTTACTTGCTCCCGATACCCAATTGGCACGCATAGCAGGTATCAATCAAATGATTTATTCGGTGGGAAACATTGCCGGCCCTGCCTTAGGGGCTTTATTTATTTCCATCTGGAAAATGGAATACGTACTTTTACTCGATGTAGCAGGAGCATTTTTTGCCTGCACCTCCCTGTTGTTCGTACACATCCCGAATCCAAAAAAGCACATTGGGAAAGTTAAAAACATGATACACGAGATGAAGGAAGGCATCATGGCTGTATTGAAAGTACAGGGGCTGGGTTGGGTTTTCCTGTTCTCGATACTAGTTCTTTTCTTCATTATGCCTATCAGCGTACTTTTTCCCCTGATCACCCTGCAACATTTCGGGGGAAATGCCTTCCAGGTAAGTCTCATAGAAGTGGTGTGGGGTGCCGGGGCGCTGATAGGGGGCGCTATTATGGGAGTTCGTGTGTATAAGGTCAACAAGGTGATCCTGGTGAATTGCATGTATTTGCTGATAGGGGTTATTTTCTTCTTTTCAGGAATCCTGCCACCGGGTGGTTTTGCCTTGTTTGTGACATTCACTACCATCAATGGTGTCTCGGCAGCAATTTACAATTCTGCCTTTACTGCCATTGTACAGGTAAATGTCGACTCATCGGCGTTGGGACGGGTCTTTTCCATGTTTTATACGCTTAGCCTGATTCCCTCACTCATCGGGCTGGTAGGGATAGGATTTTTTGCTGATTTCCTGGGGGTTGCCACATCATTTGTCTTCTGCGGAATATGCATCACATTAGTAGGAATCGCATCCTTTATGGTTCCATCAGCTATCAAGGTAGGCGAAAGAAAGATTTGAAAAATTCTTGTATTTTTGTATGCACAAACAACATGTCAAATATAATAACGAAAAATTAAGCCGTTGAAATTTAAATATTTAGCGATAATTATAAGTATTTCACTGTTTAGTTGCGGATGTGAGAAATACCATCTATCACAAGGGATAACCTTCCACACATTTTACCACATCAAATATGAATTCGACAGGTCTTTAGACAAAGAAATCAAAGCTAAACTGCTATCATACAATGCTTCTTTGAATCCTTTCAATTCCACATCTATCATTAGTAAAGTGAACCGGAATGTTCCGGTAGAGGTCGACCGTTTTTTTACACATGTATTCGATAAAGCGTATGATGTGGCGGAACAGACTCACGGAGCATTTGACATAACCTGTGCCCCGTTGGTCAATCTCTGGGGATTCGGATTCCAGCACATCGACAATGTAAGTCCTGAGATCATCGACAGTCTGAAAGCTTTGGTTGGATATGATAAGGTACGTCTGGAAAACAACCGGGTTATTAAAGATGATCAACGGACCATGCTTAATTGTTCGGCTATAGCTAAAGGATACGCCACTGATGTCATTGCCGGATTGCTTGACAGTTGCGGAATAAAAAACTATATGGTGGAAATCGGAGGGGAAGTGCGGGCTAAAGGAAAAAATCCGGACGGTGTTTGCTGGAGAATGGAGATCCCCCGGCCGATAGATGACAATACAGGAATGATTTCCGTACGGCATAAGATTATTGTATTGTGTGACAAAAGCATAGCTACATCCGGAAATTATCGCAACTACTACATTAAAGATGGGAAAAAGTACGCTCATACGATCAATCCCAATACCGGATATCCGGCACAGAACGAAATTTTGAGCGCCACTGTCATTGCCAACGATTGCATGACTGCCGATGCGTATGCTACCGCATTCATGGTCCTCGGCCTCGACGCTTCCTGTCAGTTGGTAGAAACGCTAAAAGAAACAAACCACGAGTTTCTGGATTACTACTTCATTTATACAGATGAAGAGGGACGGTTGTGTGAAAAAGCTTCTTTGTAATAACAGCCACAGATTACAACGCACGTTTCAAACGCATGGCTTTGATGATCTTTAAATTCTTATCGCCGGACAGTTTTTTGTATTCGTCCGACTCAACGGCATAAGTGGCGATTCTACAGCAATGCCTGCCGTAGTTTGTTCACCGGCCTTTTGTGGTGGTGCCTCGGCAACTGTTATTGGGCAATCCTCGGAAACCTCAATGAATATATGATAATAATTGGTTGTCTTCATTGATTCTGAACATCTTTGTTCTTTATCAAGTTTTTCTTTTTTGCATTTTTCAGAGAATCTTCCTTGACACGGAAAGCCACAATCCTTTTGACCAGATCGACGGGAATACCTTTTTCAATAGAAAACTGAATGGTGCCTTTGGATGTTTTATAATTCAACAGCTCATCTTTGAATGCAGCGATACCCGAACCCGTCGGGAAGAGGCTTACATGATCCCGGAAAGCTGCATAATACACCAATACACCATTCTGTTTGAAAGCCGGCATGTTGTAACTGATACATTCCTTCGCCTGTGGGGCTGCATGCCGGATAATCGTCCTTAGTTCTTCCAGAATATCTCTTGTCTTTTCAGGTAACAAGGAAAGATACTCATCTACTGTTTCAAACTTTTGTGTAGTCATAGCTCACCATTTTGTAAAGATTGAATGCCGTTTCGCAATTCCCGTTGAAAGCTAAATACAAATTTACTGTTACCATGATTTTCAGAATTTTAAAATTTAACAGTGGTGTTTTATTCTTGTGTAAATGTATAACATTTTTTCAAAGAAATAGTTGTGACGATCATTATTGGCCGAAACCACGATGATATATAAAACTTTCCGTTAATTTTGCATCTTTTTAAGGAATATATTAACCTGTCAAATTTATAGAAAACATTTTAAGTTTTATGGAAAGCAATAAGATCATTGGTGGAAAAATCAAAAGTATCCGTGAATCGCGGAACCTGTCGATAGACGAGGTCGCCGAACGTTCGGGTGTAAATAAGGAACAGATTGAGCGGGTTGAAGAGAATGTGGAAATACCTTCATTGGCTCCATTGATTAAAATAGCGCGGGTTTTGGGTGTCAGGCTGGGAACCTTCCTCGATGACCAGACGGAACTTGGCCCGGTTATTAGTCGTAAAAAAGACCAAAAAGATAAAAATACGATCCGTTTTACCGAAAATGCCACGGTAATGCGCAAACACATGGAATATCATTCGCTGTCGCAGGACAAGGCCGGCCGCCACATGGAGCCGTTCCTGATTGAGATCGATCCTTCCGGAAAGGCCGATTTCACCCTTTCGTCACATGAAGGCGAAGAATTTATTTACGTGTTGGAAGGTGAGATTGAAGTTGTTTACGGAAAGGAAAAATATATCCTCGAGGAAGGGGACAGTATTTATTACGACTCGATTGTAGCCCACCACGTACACGCAAGGAATGGTGAACCTGCAAAGATTTTGGGCGTAGTGTATACTCCGTTTTAAATAATTGAGAATGGAGAATGGAGAACTTAGCGAAGCGATCTCATGAACTAAAGGTTCTTAATTCTTAACTCTTAATTCTTAATTTAACAATAGTATGGAATTGCAATTACAAGAAAAGACAGTAGGGCAATGGTTGGAATATTGGGCTGAAAACACTCCCAATAAGGAGGCTCTTGTTTATTCCGACCGTGATTTACGGTTTACCTGGAAAGAATTCAACCAGCGTGTCGATAATATGGCCAAAGGACTGATGTCTATCGGCGTGAAACACGGGACACATGTGGGCATTTGGGCAACCAATGTCCCCGATTGGCTCACATTCCTCTACGCCGGGGCTAAAGTCGGCGCCGTACTGGTCACCGTAAACACCAGTTACAAACAAAACGAACTGGAATACCTGGTAAAGGATTCGGACATACATACACTCTGTATCACCGAAGGTGTCTTCGATGGTAATTACGTCGACATGGTATACGCCATGATGCCCGAACTGAAAACTTCGCAGCGCGGATTTGCTAGGAATGAAAAGTTTCCCAACCTGAAAAACGTGGTATACGTCGGGCAGGAAAAATTCCGGGGAATGTACAACACTGCCGAATTGCTCCTTGCTGGGAAAAACATTGGCGACGATGTGTTGGAAGATGCCAAAAGCAAAGTAAAATATACCGATGTGGTCAACATGCAATACACCTCGGGAACCACCGGTTTCCCAAAAGGTGTGATGCTGACGCATTATAACATTGCCAACAATGGTTATTTCACAGGCGAAGGAATGGGTTTTACCCAGGATGACAAGCTTTGCTGCTGCGTCCCGTTGTTCCATTGCTTCGGTATCACGCTTGCTACCATGAATGTGCTGACACATGGTTGTACACAGGTGATGGTCGAAAAGTTCGACCCGCTGGTAGTACTGGCATCGATACATAAGGAACGATGCACGGCATTGTACGGCGTACCAACCATGTTCATCGCCGAGTTGAACCACCCGATGTTGAGCATGTTCGACGTAACATCGTTGCGTACCGGCATCATGGCAGGGGCGCTTTGTCCTATCGAGCTGATGCGTGCCGTTACCGACAAACTCCATATCACACACATTACCAGCGTGTACGGTCTTACTGAAACCTCGCCGGGCATGACGCATTCTGTTCTTTCCGACTCGTTTGAGAACCGTTGTACCACGGTAGGACGTGAATATCCATTCACCGAAGTGAAGATCTTAAATCCTGAAACTGGTGAAGAATGCGCCGTTAACGAACCGGGCGAAGTTTGCTGCCGCGGTTACTTAGTGATGGAAGGTTATTATAAAAATCCGCAAGCCACTGCCGAAGTAATCGACAGAAACGGGTTCCTGCACAGCGGTGATCTGGGTACGAAAGACGAAAATGGTTATTACCGGATCACAGGCCGTATCAAGGATATGATCATCCGTGGAGGTGAAAACATCTATCCCCGCGAGATCGAGGAATACCTGTATCACCTTGAAGGCTTGAAAGATGTACAAGTAATTGCAGTTGCTTCACCCAAATATGGCGAAGAAGTCGGAGCTTTTATCATACCCCACGAAGGAGTGACGCTTACCGAAGAGGTGGTGAAGGATTTCTGCCGCGGACAAATTGCCCGTCACAAGATTCCCAAATATATTTTCTTTGTAGATGCTTTCCCGATGACCGGAAGCGGGAAAATACAAAAATTCAAGCTACGGGAAATGGCGCTCGATATGCTGAAAAAGCAGGGCTTGGAAATCGTTTAGCCGATTCAAGATTAGTTGTAACTATGATGGTTTTCGGATTTTGAATTACATCGACATATGTAACTCAAAATCCGAAAATTATTTTTACCCGTTGTGATTCTTTTAACAGCCTTTGCCGAATATCATCTCATGAACTGCAAAATCACCCCGCCACCACAAAAAAAGGATGAAAGCGAAGTATTGTATTCTATCCGGAATTGAACATAGGCTTGGAGCAACTTGCTATTCCAGTTCCTGTTGATGCTGAATGCCATAATATTGACGCCCGCTGTTGGGTTTACAAAGAAACTGTCTTTACTGCCCCAAGTAAAACCGGGATACACACCAACAAAAGGTTCGAAAATTGATTTATTTTGATAAATACACAACAACATGGCATAAGTATGGTACATGTCGTTGTCGCTTCCTTTTTGCTCCAACCCACTCACTTTGTAGCTACCCAATCCTATACCGTATGCGTAAGTTAGGGTATTTTTCGTCGGGTCCCAATCGTGTTTCCGGCTTCTGAAATGCCGGTTGTTGCTGAAAATTTGCATTCTGGGGCCATACGCGTCATCAACGGGAAAAAAAGTATTGAGATCGTATGTAACAGCAATTTTTGGAATCCCAAACTTATTATTTCCAGCAGCTTGTGTTGCATCTGGTATAGCTACTACGAAACAAAGGCAAATCATGTACTTTTTAATCCCTATCATTATTTTCCGTATATTTGGCATATGATGAAAACAATGCAATATATTCGATTGTTTTCCGTTTTATATCTTCTTTTTTTCAAAAGTTGCCCTTATCTTTGCATAATGACATCATCGATGTAAATCATCAAACAGCAACAATTTTGACAAACATACATAAAAAAAACGGAAAATGAACCACCGAAAAAAAATAGTTGCTTTAACAGGTGCAGGCATCAGTGCTGAGAGCGGGATTACTACTTTTCGTGATTCGGGCGGATTGTGGGAACAATACGATGTACTGGAAGTAGCCAGTATTGATGGTTGGCGCAAAAATCCGCAATTAGTACTGCGTTTCTATAACGACCGCCGTAAACAACTTGGAGAGGTCGAGCCGAACGCAGCCCATCGTATCCTGGCTGAATTGGAAAAAGATTTTGATGTGACCGTGGTAACACAAAATGTGGATAACCTTCACGAACGTGCCGGCAGTTCCAAAATCATCCACCTGCATGGTGAACTAACCAAGGCGCGTAGTTCTGTAAATCCGAATCTAATTGTTGATATCGGTTACCGCCCGATCGAATGGGACGAAAAAGCGTCTGACGGCAGCCTGTTGCGTCCACACATTGTTTGGTTCGGCGAGGCAGTCCCTATGATTGAAACTGCTGTCGACGTGGTGGCGAACGCTGACATACTACTGATCATAGGTACATCGCTCAATGTGTATCCCGCTGCCGGACTGGTAGGTTATGCCAGCCGTAAAACGCCTATTTATCTGATCGATCCGAACGAAGTAACATATTCGGGCCGCGATGTAACAATGATTCGCGAAAAAGCGACTGTCGGGATGGAAAAACTGCGGAAGACGTTGATGAATGTTTAATGTTTCTTTCGTTTGTAAAATCCCCATGAATCTTAAATCTTGAATTTTAAATCTTGAATATTTATGACCGACCAACAAACTTATCAATACATCGTGTTGCCGCTGATTATCTTTTTTGCACGTATCTGCGATGTGAGTTTGGGCACTTTGCGTATTGTATTCGTATCCAAGGGAAAGAAAAATATTGCCCCGATCCTGGGATTTTTCGAAGTGTTTATCTGGATTGTGGTCATCAGTCAAATCCTGAAAAATGTAGACAGCATTGTGGGGTACCTTGCTTACGCAGGCGGATACGCTGCGGGTAACTACATCGGGATGCATATTGAAGAACGGATCGCACTCGGCACACAACTGATCAAAGTATTCTCGGCCAAGGATATTACAGCATTGCAAAGATGTCTGAATGAAGCTGGATTTGGTACCACCGTGGTAGAGGGCGATGGGTCGGCAGGCAAGGTGAAAATATTATATACGGTAATCGATCGCAAAACCTTCGACCAGGCGAAACAAATACTGATTGAGTTTGACCCTTTGATTTTTTACGTGATTGAAGATGTCCGGTTGGTTAAATCGGGAATATTTCCCGAAACCAAACATGACAGGCCGTTTCAGCGTTTTTTCTGGCGTAGCCGGCCAGGGAAGTGAAAAGTGGAAAACGAAGCGTAAAGAAGGAAGAATTTTGTACCTTTGCCATCATAAATGTGTTTTGCTCATTAATTATCCATGACATCAATCAAACGGTTACCCAATGGTATATCCAATTTTGCAACCATCCGGACGGAAGGCTATGCTTATGTGGATAAAACCCGTTTCATTGAACAGTTGGAAAGTGAAGCAAGTCCATCCGCTTTCATATCCGTAGAAAACAAGAGGTGAAAGACGAGAAGTGAGCGGCAAAAGCAAGAAGTAATAATGACAGAATTTAAAGAACACGATACATGGTCTGATGATCATCATGATCATGACAGTGCATTGATTGTAAATCCGGGCATTGAGCAACCACCGGTGGTGGATGATGTTTCGTTGCAACGATTCCTAAGCCGGAGACGGAAAGCATTGACGCTTGACGAGTACGTGGATGGTATTTTGAATGGTAACCGTACTGTGTTGAGCCAGGCTATTACATTAGTGGAAAGCTCATTGCCGGAACATGCGCAAATGGCGCAGGATATCATTGAACGTTGCCTGCCGCATGCGGGCAAATCTTTGCGGTTAGGTATTACGGGTGTGCCCGGTGCCGGAAAAAGCACGTTTATAGAGGCTATGGGCGGATACTTGACATCGAAGGGACATAAAGTGGCAGTGTTGGCCATCGACCCATCAAGCGAACGGTCCAAGGGCAGCATCCTGGGCGACAAAACACGCATGGAAGAGCTTTCTGCCGATCCAAATGCCTTCATACGCCCCTCCCCTTCATCGGGATCGTTGGGTGGTGTCGCACGGAAAACCCGTGAGACTGTATTTCTATGCGAAGCTGCGGGTTTCGACACCATCATCATCGAAACTGTAGGTGTGGGACAATCGGAAACCGCCGTGCATTCCATGACCGATTTTTTCCTTTTGATACAAATTTCAGGCGCCGGTGATGAGTTGCAGGGAATCAAGCGGGGCATCATGGAAATGGCCGACCTGATTACTGTGAACAAAGCTGACGGCAATAATCTCGAAAAAGCGCAACTGGCACAGGCACAGTATCAGAGTGCATTGCGGTTATTTCCCAAGCCATCGTCAGGTTGGGAACCGCAGGCAACAATATGTTCGGCCATCACCCGGTTCGGTATCGATAAGATATGGGACACTGTGCAGCAGTATGAGCAGCTCACCAAAGACAATGGATATTTCGAGCGCCGCCGTCATCAACAAGCCAAGTACTGGATGACCGAGACTATTCATAATAGCTTGATTAAGAGTTTTTATCGTCATCCGGTGATCGAGGCCTTACTTCCCGAATATGAGCAAAAGATACTCGACGACAAGATGAGTTCTTTCGCGGCGGCAAAGGCTTTGCTGGATGAGTATTTCAGGGGCCTCACCCCCTGCCATTAATTTTCAATTCTCAATTAAAAAAATATGTACCTTTCTTCCATCCTTTGGTTGCTTGCATGGCCTGCGCTGATCATCGTAGCGTACTATGCCGTCAGGTTTTTCGTGAAAAAGATCGATTTGTTGAATTAGATCAATGTCGTTTAGTAAGCGTTCGGCTGAGGCAGAGCCTCGTCCGAACAACCCCAATTCCTTAACTATACGATATTGAATTATCAATTGCTTAGAAGATGAAACAGCGAATCCTGTTCTTTTTATACTATTTCCTGTATTGGGTTGCGTTTTTTTTAGTTGCCCGCCTTGTTTTCTTAGTATATAACCATGCATTGTCCTTTCCGTTGAATGCCGGCGAGTGGCTTTCTACTTTCTGGTACGGGCTTCGTATGGATGCTTCCATGAGCGGCTATTTATCGGCAGTTGTCGCGCTGATACTCACTGCGATGGTGTTTTCGTGCGGAAAAGTTGTTGCCCGGGTCATATCGGTGTATACAATGGTTGTACTAATGATCGCATGCATCCTGGTAGTTTCCGATATGGAATTATACCGTCATTGGGGATTCCGGCTCGATAGCACACCGTTGAGTTATCTCAAAACACCCAAAGAAGCGTTCGGTTCGGCCAGTTTGTGGGCGTTAGTGGTACAGCTGGCGGTATTCGCCGTATTGTTGTGGGGAACGTGGATATGTTATAAGAAGTTGCTCCGTCCGCAGCTCGAGAATGCAGCGCCTGCCGGTTGGGTAGGAATCCCCGTTTTCCTGTTTGCCTGCGCCCTAATGATCCTCCCTATTCGTGGGAGTCTTGGAGTAGCGCCGATGAACGTTGGGTTCGTCTATTTTCATCCCAGTAATGTATTTGCTAACCACGCCGCGATCAATGTAATGTGGAATGCCGGCAAGTCGCTGATGAACACGAACGATATTCCCGAATACCATTTCATGGATGACAGCAAAGCCGAAGAGATATTTGCTGCCTGTTATCCTCCTGCAACCGATACCGAAATACTTTTGAAAGAAGAACGGCCGAATGTGGTTGTCATCATACTGGAAAGCTTCTCCAATCGGCTGATTGAACCTTTGGGCGGACTTCCGGGTATCACCCCGAACCTGAATCAACTGTGCCGTGAAGGGATTGTGTTTTCGAACATATACTCCAACAGCGACCGTACCGACAAGGGAATACTCGGCGTGTTGAGCGGCTATCCTGCACACCCGGTGGCCAAGGTGATCAACTTCCCCGAAAAGACGCGCCAGCTTCCTTATGTCAACAAGGATATGAAACAAGTGGGCTACCACACCGGATTTGTGTATGGTTACGATGCACGGTACTCCAATTTCGCTTCTTATTTTGGCAATGCCGGTTACGATAAAGTGATTACCCGTGAGGATTTCCCGCCTGAAACTTACCGGGGATCCAAATGGGGCGTGCATGACCATTGGGTGTTGGAAAAGTTGCTGGATGAATGCAACAACACCCCCTCCCCGTTTTTTAAAGCATTCATGGCGCTTAGCAGTCACGAACCATTCGAAGTACCTATGCCTACTGCCATTGAAGGTAATGATGAGGAGCGTCTTTTCCTGAATGCTGCGTTTTATTCGGACAAGGCCGTGGGCGATTTTATCCGTGCAGCGAAGCAAACCGACTGGTGGGCGCACACATTAATTATGATCACTGCCGACCATGGTTCGCGCCATCCGGGTAACGTGCCCAATTATCATCCTGACCGGTTCCATGTACCGATGTTATGGCTGGGCGGCGCTGTGGCTAAAGCCGATACGGTGATCGGCACTGTTGCCTGCCAGACCGATATACCGCTTACGATCCTGCACCAATTAGGCCTGCAAAACGACAGTTATCGTTTTAGCAAAGATATACTTGGCACACCTGTTCATCCGTTTGCTTTTTACGATTTCAACGACGGGTTCGGGTTTGTTACCGGCGATACCCGCATTGCTTTCGACAATGTGAGCCGTACGGTCATTTATCAGGAAGGAACACAAGCGGACAAAGCCGCAGAAACAGGAAAGGCGTATTTGCAGATTTTTTCGGATGATTTCATGATGCGCGATCAGACGGACAAGGTGCCTGACCGTTAGACGAAATAGAGGCGATATTCTACAATAGATGTAAAATACAGGAAAGACAAAAGGCAATGATTATCTGGGATAATAAGGATCAGTATTCATTTATACTTCTCGCGGAGTAAAATTGTGCGTTTAAAAAGTAAAAAAGTAAGCATCTTTGCAGGTGTCAAATCCGCCAATAAGATGCTTACCAAATTGAACCTCCCCGAAGAAGAAATTCGGATGCTAAATTACGAAAGA
>JAVBSH010000118.1:0-6690 GCA_031547085.1 Bacteroidales bacterium | reverse complement strand
GTTTTCACAATGACAATCGGTTATATCCTTTTGTTGGTTGCCGGATTGTGGATGTCGCGTTTACTCAAAAACAACTTGATGGACGACGTTTTCAATATGGAAAACGAATCGTTCCAGCAGGAAACACGCTTGATTGAAAATGAATATTCGGTCAATCTGCCAACCCGTTTTTACTACAAAAAGAAGTGGAACGACGGTTGGATAAATATCGTAAACCCATTCAGGGCAAGCATTGTGTTGGGTACGCCGGGTTCGGGAAAGTCTTACGCTGTGGTCAATAATTACATAAAACAGCAGATATACAAAGGCTTTTCGATGTATATCTACGATTACAAGTTCGATGATTTGAGTACCATTGCTTATAATACCTTGCTGAATAACCTTGATAAATATAAGGTTGCACCGAAGTTTTATGTAATCAACTTCGACAATCCGCGCAAAAGCCATCGTTGCAATCCGATAAATCCGACGTTTATGACCGACATATCGGATGCTTACGAAAGTGCCTATACCATTATGTTAAACCTGAACCGCACATGGATTCAGAAGCAGGGCGACTTTTTCGTGGAATCACCAATCATATTACTTGCTGCAATCATTTGGTATCTCAAAATCTATAAGGACGGGAAGTTCTGCACCTTCCCGCACGCCATTGAATTACTGAACCGTCGGTATGTCGATATTTTTCCGATTCTGACTTCGTACCCGCAGTTGGAAAACTACCTAAGTCCCTTTATGGATGCGTGGGAAGGCGGTGCGCAAGACCAATTACAGGGACAAATTGCGAGTGCAAAAATCCCGCTTTCCCGCATGATTTCACCGCAATTGTATTGGGTAATGACAGGCGATGATTTTACGTTGGACATCAACAACCCCACAGAACCGAAGATACTTTGTGTCGGTAATAATCCCGACCGTCAGAATATTTATTCCGCCGCTTTGGGCTTATACAATTCGCGTATCGTGAAATTGATAAACAAGAAAGGGCAGTTAAAGAGTTCGGTCATCATCGACGAGTTACCGACAATTTACTTTCGCGGTTTGGACAACCTGATAGCAACCGCCCGAAGTAATAAAGTGGCCGTCTGTTTAGGTTTTCAGGATTATAGTCAGTTGATACGCGACTACGGCGACAAGGAAAGCAAGGTGATTCAAAATACCGTTGGCAACATATTCAGCGGTCAGGTAGTGGGCGAAACGGCAAAAACGCTATCGGAACGCTTCGGGAAGGTATTGCAGAAGCGGCAGTCGATGACCATTAACCGGAACGACAAATCAACGTCCATAAGCACGCAAATGGATTCGTTGATTCCGCCTTCCAAAATATCAAATCTAACACAAGGGATGTTTGTCGGTGCGGTTTCCGACAACTTTGACGAGCGTATCGAACAGAAAATTTTCCATTGCGAAATTGTGGTGGACAGTGCGGCGGTTGCTGCCGAAACAAAGGCGTACAAGAAGATTCCCGAAATTGTCAACTTCGCCGATACCGATGGTAATGATACTATGCAAACCGAAATAGACCTAAACTACAAACAGATTAAACAAGATGTTTTGGATATTGTAAAGGAAGAATTGGAACGAATTGAAGGGGATGAGAATTTACGACATTTGTTGAAGAAGGAGGAATAGTTATAATACTATTTTACAGCCTGTTAATAGTGAATTTAACTTATCTTAGCCTAAATGCTATTTATAAAATTCAGTGTATTAGGAGTTAACGCTTTAGTCTTGAATTTATTAGGGCAATCCAAAAAAAAATGCGATATTTGCAGGTTAAAGATATCAATGAACGAAATATGCGATTTTCTGGACATGAAACGTTCATCTGCAAACAGTTTTGGCCTAAAAAGGGCTACGACTTTTTAGTCACCGGAAATAAATTCGGTGATGATAATGCTGTTGTAGAGCTGGGCGTTGGAAAAAATATGGTGGCTGCCATTGGCTTTTGGATGAAGGCTTTTGGTTTGTGCGATGACAAATGGGAGTTGTCTGAAACGGCTCATTACATCTTTAGTGATGAGGGTAAAGATAAATATTTAGAGGATGTCGGGACAGCTTGGTTGTTCCATTATCTTTTAGTTAAAGAAGATTATTCGTCGATATATAGCTTGTTTTTCAACAAGTTCAGGAGAGGTAGAATTGAGTTTACCTTGGAGCAGTTGCATAACTACCTTGAGCAAGAAGCAAAAGAAGATAATTCCTACAATATCAATACTGTAAAGTCGGACATTTCGGTGTTTCAACGCATGTACCAAAAGCCAAATAATGCAGAAGGAAAATCGGAACCGGAGGATGTATATTCAGGTATATTCAACGATTTGCAGCTTATGGACAAAACACGCATTGAAAGATATGGTGAAAAGGGAATGGTTGACTGGCTTCGAATCTCTAATGAAGATAGAAATAGCCTTCCTGCTGAAATTGTCTTATTTACGATACTTGACACATACCCTGATACGGATACTATTGGCTTTAAGGAATTAGAGGTTGGACATAATTCACCAGGAGTAATTTTTGCCTTGAACAAAGATGGCTTGTATGCTAAAATAGAGCAACTCACTAAAAAATACAAGAATATTGTATTTTCGAGTAATGCGGGTGTTCAAGTCCTGCAATTCAAATCGACCATTGACAAATGGACTGTATTAAACGACTATTATGCCGAAAATTAAATATTACTATTCACCTTCAATAAATATCGTTCGGGATTTGGATAAAAATCTTGAATACATTCCTACACCCAATGCTCAACAGGTTTATACACAAATAGCCAAAAATTATACAACAGGGACGCATTCCTATAATATTGTTGGTTCGTATGGTACGGGGAAATCTTCGTTTTTACTGGCGTTGGAGCATCATTTGAATGGTGAGAAAAATTATTTCAGTCCATTAAACGGCAGCTTTAAAGGAGTAAAAGGATTTGAGTTTTTGCCTATCATTGGAGATTCTATGTCCTTATTAAGTCTCTTTGCATCTGAATTTGGCTTAGAAAATAAAGATTATACAACTCGCGATGTTCTCAAAAAGATTGAAACACATCACGAAAAAATCAAAAAAACGGGCAAAGGTTGGTTTATTGCTATTGATGAGTTTGGAAAATTTCTTGAATATGCTGCCAACAATAATCCTGAAAAGGAACTATACTTTATTCAGCAATTGGCAGAACTGGCGAATGACGATTCCAAGAATATACTTCTTGTGACCACGCTTCATCAAGGATTCAACGATTATGCGTTAGGCTTGTCTAAAACACAGCGTAATGAGTGGGATAAAGTAAAAGGACGCTTAAAAGAAATTACGTTTAACGAGCCTGTCGAACAACTGCTGTTATTAGCTTCCGAACGTATTTCATCAAGACAAGGAGAAATAAAGAAGGATAAATCTTTCGATAAACTATTTGATAGTATTGCGAAATCAAAGACTTTTCCTTTAAATGATTATTTCGATAAATCCATTGCCGAAAAGCTTCTTCCATTTGATATCTTATCTGCATCAATCCTGACAAAAGCATTGCAGAAATATGGACAAAATGAGCGTTCATTATTTCAGTTTGTCGATTCAAATGACCATTTGGGATTAGAGGATTTCGAGAACAAGGATAATCCGTTTTATAATATCAGTTGTGTGTACGATTACCTGATGTACAACTACTACTCGACATTGACTACGAAACATAATCCTGACCACATTCAGTGGATGACAATTCGCAATGCAATTGAACGGATAGAAGGGGAATTTGATGAATATATCGTTGATGGAATAAAACTGATTAAAACAATTGGATTATTAAATATATTCACATCGGGTTCAGGAGTTATAGATGCTAGTTTTCTTGCCAACTATGCAAAATTAAGCCTTGGTATCAAAAATGCCGAAGAAGTTCTTGACAAGCTTTCTCGTTTTAAAATTATCACGTTCACGAAATATGACAAGCGTTTCAAACTGCTTGGAGGAACTGATTTAGATATAGAACAGGCGATAGCAAATGCAGAGATAGAAACCCTTGCCGACATTGTTCCTTATTTGAATAAATACTTTGACTTCCCTTATATACAAGCCAAAGAACATTTTTACAAAACGGGTTGTCCACGCTTTTTTGAATTTAAAATTTCTGACAAACCCTATAACAGTAGCGTTGAAGAATCGGACGGAACCATCAATCTTGTATTCTCTGATGCAGATGGTATTATAAATAGTATTCCAAAATCAGGGGAACCAATTTTATATTGCTTATATCACAATACGAAAGAAATTCGGAATTTGCTAGTCGAATTGGAGCGCATTCAATATGTGAAACGGCAACATCCGAATGATAAAGTAGCCCTACGTGAAATAGACACAATGCTTATTCATTACCAGACAATATTGAATGAACAGGTGTTGGATGGTTTATATGCTTCCGGTACTAGTGTTACATGGCTGTTTAATGGCAAAACTACAAATATCCATAATCAGAAGTCATTAAACCAAACGTTATCCAAAATTTGTGACTGGGCTTATCCGGCAACACCCATTTTTAGAAATGAGATGGTCAATAAGACCAAATTGTCGGGAGCTATGCAACCTGCACGTAAGAGCCTTTTCAAATCATTGGTTGCCGATTATGATAAACCTAACTTGGGTTTTCCTGATGATAAATTTCCACCGGAAAAAACAATCTATTTAGCATTACTTAAAAACACGGGTATTCATAATGGTTACACTTTATCAAGCCCAACAGATGAAAGCTTTCAATCTCTTTGGGGTGAATGTATACGTTTTTTAGACGATGCAAAAACAACGAGATTAAGTGTAAGTATTTTAATAGAGCGTTTACAGAAAAAACCATTTAAACTAAAACAAGGATTCATCGACTTTTGGGTTCCTATATTCCTGTTCATCTGTAAAGATGATTATGCGCTATTTAGTGAAAACGGCTATGTTCCTGATGTCAACGATGAAACATTGTTTTTACTAAGCAAGCAACCACAGGGATTTGAAATAAAGACCTTTGATATATCCGGCATAAAATTAGACTTATTCAATAGTTACAGAACATTCTTAAACATCGAAGAAACCGATGCTGTTACTAATGATAGCCTGATTGAACTTATAAAGCCTTTCTTGGTATTTTATGTTCAACAACCGGAATACAACAAAAAAACAAAACGGATATCGAAAAAAGCAGTTGCACTGCGCGAAGCCATTGCACTATCAAAAGAACCGGAAAAAACTTTTTTTGAAGATTTCCCCAAGGCCATTGGTATATCGTTAGAAAAGATTGCTCATAATCCGGCATTGGTAAAAGAATACATTGATACGTTACAAAATTTAGTTCGTGAAATCCGAACGGCTTATGAAGAACTAACAAACCGGATTGAAAATTTCATTCTAACGGAATTTATCGGAGAAGAAGTTCCATTTATTGAATACAAAAAGACATTACAGGAGCGATTCAAAAAATTGAAAAAACATCTGCTGTTGCCAAAACAGAAAGTGTTTCATCAACGTTTAATGTCTGAGTTGGATGTGCGCAATGCTTGGATAAATTCGATTTGCCAAGCTGTCATGGATGGAAAATCATTGGAAACGATTTCTGATGACGAAGAAAAGATACTTTACGAAAACCTTCGGGATATTATCAGCGAACTGGATAATCTTTGTAACTTAGCCAAGTCGGATGTTGATTTGGAGAAAGAAGATGTTTTTAAACTAGAGGTAACATCATTTATTAAAGGCTTACAAAAACAAACATTGCGTTTGCCAAAAGGAAAAATGAATGAAATTAAATCGTTGGAAAAAGACATCAAAGGTAAATTAAGTGATGACCGAACAACCAATATCGCTTTGCTTTTAAAGTTATTACAGGACGAAATAGATGGAAAATAATAATAAAATAGTCAGGCATGTACTCGGTATTTCGGGCGGAAAAGATAGTGCGGCATTAGCCATCTATCTTAATAAGAACTATCCCAACCTGAATGTCGAATACTATTTCTGTGATACAGGTAAAGAGTTAAAGGAAACGCTTGAACTTGTTGATAGAATCGAAGTGTATCTTGGTAAAGAGATAAAACGGCTGAAAGCCGTTCAGAATGACCATTTCGAGCCTTTCGAATTTTATTTGAAATCTGTCGGAAATTTCTTACCCTCTGTGCAAGCCCGTTGGTGTACACAGAAACTCAAATTAGAACCTTTTGAAAAGTTTGTAGGTAATGATATGGCTATTTCCTATGTCGGCATTCGTGGCGATGAAGACAGGGAAGGTTACATATCTACCAAACCGAATATTCAATCCATTTTTCCGTTTCGGAAAAATATATGGAGCATTGAAATCCTGTCAAACTTTTTCCAAAACGAAAATATCCCACTTCACATAGATTTGTATAAGTCTGTTGCCGAAAAAGCAATCTATGAAAGGGCAAAAGAAGTGTTGGAAATTCCGAGAGATAACAAATTTACATTGTCAAAGAAATTAAATGCCTTACTTGATATAAGCGCAAGTACACTTAATAAAGCGATGTTTGGGTATCTCAAAGATAAAAATTACCCAATTTCATATTTGGACAATTTTTCGCTGCTTGACCACGAGGATAATTTGAATAGGGAAGATATTTTCAAGTTATTGCGAGATAGTGGGGTTGGAGTTCCTGCCTATTACGAAAAAATACCGTTTACTGTCGATGGACAAACAGGTGAATATGC
>JAVBSH010000052.1:0-20895 GCA_031547085.1 Bacteroidales bacterium | reverse complement strand
ATTACATAAAAACTTTACTCTCTATAATTTCTCTACTACTCTAAATCACTCCTCAACCACCCCCACCTACACACCACCCAACACCCAACACACAACACCCCTCCCCCCCCACCCCCCCCCCCCCTCTAACACCCGCGGGGGGGCAGCCCGCGGGGGCGCCCCCCCCCCCCAATCTCCTTCCCCCCTTATTATGTCAACAAAACCGTCATGTCGACTAAGTGTACGAGGTACGAGTATACGCATGGAGACATCTCTTAAGTAAACGACATTGATTCATAATATTGAAAAATATCACGTTTCAATATGAAAAATTCTATTAACTTGCAGGCCAAAAGAAGAGGACAGGATTTTAAATTTTAAAATTTATAACAAACCACCATTCATCACCCACATGAAAACATCTTTGTTATTAATCTTTTTAACCCTGCAACTTGCACTATTTGCAGAGAAGAGACCAACTGTGATTAAACTTCCGAGTTTCGATACTTGGAGTAGCAATACCATCGAAATCGAAAAAATTGAGTTGGGCAAACAAGCTACGGTCTTTTACATCAAGGCATATGCCGCTCCCAATAACTGGATATCCATGGACAGGACGGCACATATCAAAGCGAGCGGCAGTAACGAGAAACTGATAATTACTTCGTCCGAAGGTTTTCCCCTGGATGAGAAATTTTATATGCCGATGTCGGGAGAAGTGTCGTTCAAATTATTCTTTCCTCCTTTACCTGCCGGAATAACGAAAATTGATTTTATCGAAGGAGATTGCGAAAACTGTTTCAAGATATGGGGCATCCATCTTACTCCCGAACAGGTTAAGAAAGACCGTATACCTGCTTCTGTTATCAAGGCAGCTTCAGAAAAGGACGATAGTAAACCTTTATCTTCTAATGGTTGGGCACAGGGCACAGCAAAATTTAAGGGGCGTTTCTGGGGCTACAACCCCTCGTTAATGAAAACATTCGAAATATTTGTGAGTAATCCGGTGACCGGTATCAGCGATGAATACATAGTAAACATCAATGAAAACGGTAACTTTGAGCAGGATATAGCATTGGTTTCGAAACTGCAAAGCGTGTCTGTCAAGTTGTTTCAATTCAGGGAAAGCATATACCTGTCACCGGAAAAGGAAACAGTTGTCGACATTAACCTGCGTGAATACAGTCGCCGGCAATCACGCTTGCGTAAGGATACACCGCAGGATACATGTCTTTTATATTGTACGGGAACCAATGCCGTCATCAACAACAGGAAATTCAATCCGGCGGTTAGGCAGATAATAGACCAGGCAAGTTTGCAGGATGATATTTATGGAATGACGGCTGAGCAGTATAAGGAATATTATCTGGGTAAATACAAGAATGCTGAGGCTGCTTTAAGAATATCCGGCTTAGACCCAAAAATATTCGAACTAGCCCTTCTTGATATTAAAATGGGAATATCACACCAGTTGATGTTTGCTGATCATAACCTCGAATGGGCATACAGGAATAAACATAACCTCGGCCTTGATGTAGCTTTACCCGATTCGATTGTCCCGGTTTTCGACATCGGCTATTATTCATTCATGAGAGATCTGGCGCTAAATGATAGTGTCATGCTGTATTCACCGTATTACGAAGGTTTTGTTAATAGCTGCAATTTCATACATCATCGTCTTAGAAAAGAAAATACATTTGTACAATTATTTTCTGCCGTTGATTTCTTCAACCAATTGATTGCTGATGAAGCAATCGCTCCGGAGGATATCACTTTGGTTAAGGAATTAATGGATGGATTTAGTGAGGATATTGATCCTGAATCCGAAAAAGCAAAAGACCTTATTGCCAAGTACACGGATTTAGCTGCCAAATACGAAAAATATATCGATGCGATAGCTGAAAAACATTTTTTTATCCGCGAGCTGTCCCTTTCCGATTCCATCGTTTCCCGAATTTTGGGAACAGATCATGGCTTACTACTCGACCTGATGAAAACTCAAGCTATTTGCAAGAAGATGGAAGAGTATTCGCCGTTGGACAAAGCCCGTTTCGACATGTTGGCACAGATGTCGGACCCGTTTTACCTGGACTATATCACCCGGAAAAACAACGAATTGATCGCCAAGATAGAATCGAAAAAAGGTGCGGTAGGATATACCATACACCAGGTACCGGAATCACCGGAAGAAGAAATATTTTCGGAAATACTGAAGCCATTTGCCGGGAAAGCGATTTTTGTCGATTTCTGGGCGACCTGGTGCGGGCCTTGCCGGCAGGCTATGAAGGATTTCGCACCGTTGAAAAAAGAATATGAAGGGAAAGATATAGCTTTTATATACCTTACCGACCAAACTTCACCGGAAACAGCATGGAAGAACGCTATTCCGGATATACCGGGCGAACATTACCGGCTGACAAACGAACAATTTAAGCATCTCAAGCACAAGTTTGGAGTCAACGGTGTGCCTTCATACCTGATTATTGACAAAGCCGGGCAACAGTCGTACTTTACAGTGGGTTTTCCAGGAGTGCCGAAAATGAAGGATGAGTTGAATAAAGCGTTGAACAAATAAATCAAATATATTACCATGACTAAAAACCTGATCATTATTGTATTACTCGTAGCCTTGACCGGATTTGCACCGAATCGTGATAAACCCGGCCTGCGACTTTGGTACGAGCAGCCTGCCGGGCGCTGGGAAGAAACCCTTCCGTTGGGTAATGGCCGTATCGGTATGATGCCCGATGGAGGCATCGAAAAGGAAACTCTGGTATTGAACGATATCACTTTGTGGTCGGGTAGCGTGCAGGATGCCGATAATCTCGATGCCGCCAAATACCTGCCCGAAATCAGGCAACTGCTTTTCGAAGGGAAGAACGACCAGGCGCAGGAACTGGTATATAAGACTTTTGTGTGCAAGGGAGCCGGTTCCAGGAATGGCCCCAAAGTTCCTTACGGTAGCTTCGAGCTTCTGGGCAACTTACATATTGATTACCAGTATCCATCCGGGAATGCCGCTCTGACAAAATATTGCCGCCAGTTGTCACTGGACGATGCAACGGCCAATGTCTCTTTTATTGCTGACGGGGTGACTTATACACGTGAATATTTCGCCGCTTTTGATCACGACGTGTTGGTGATCCGCCTGCATGCTTCCAAAAAAGGTAACCTGAACTTCAAGGTTGGCATCGATCGGCCGCAAGTGTTCGAAACCATACTCGAAGGTGACGAACTGCTAATGAAGGGGCAACTGGACAATGGTGTCGATGGCAAGGGGATGAAATATAACGCCCGCGTGAAAGTGAAACTGTCCGGTAGCGGTAAGGTCGCCGGAAATGACAACCGGATTGAGGTAAGTGATGCAGGTGAGGCATTTATCTTTATTTCGGCCACCACCGATTTTAACGATCCGGCTTTTGAATCGAAATGCCAAGCCTTGCTCCAAAAGGCTTCAAACGAAAAGTATGCAGCCACTAAGGCGGCGCATACGAAAGCCTATCACCAATATTTTGACCGGATGCATCTTCGTCTGAATCCTGATCCCGCTAAGGATGCCATTCCTACTAATCTTCGGCTGACCGATTTTGCTGACAATCCGTCGGATAACGGTTTGGTGGAATTATATTTCCAATACGGGCGTTACCTGCTCATTTCAAGCAGTCGGCCGGGGTTTTTGCCTCCCAACCTGCAAGGGCTTTGGGCAAATACCATCAATACCCCGTGGAACGGCGACTACCACCTCAACATCAATGTGCAGATGAACCATTGGCCTGCCGAAATCACCAATCTGGCCGAACTGCACCAACCGCTGATACAATTGACCCAAAATATGGTGGAGCCGGGCAGTCGTACCGCCAAAACATTTTACAACGCCAATGGTTGGGTGGCGCACATGATGACCAATATCTGGGGTTTCACTGCGCCGGGCGAGCATCCGTCGTGGGGCGCTACCAATACGGGTGGCACCTGGTTGTGTGCCCACCTGTGGGAACATTACGATTACAACCGCGACCGGCAATACCTGCAACAGATTTATCCGGTACTGAAAGGTTCTGCCGAGTTTTTTCTCGATGTGTTGGTGGCCGAGCCTAAGCACGGCTGGTTAGTGACCGCACCTACCACATCACCCGAAAATGCTTTCTTCATGCCTGGAACTAAAAAAGCCGTTAATATCTGTATGGGATCAACAATGGACAATCAGTTGGTCCGTGAAATATTCACCAATGTGATCACAGCGAGCGAGGTATTGGGCATAGATACTGAGTTGCGCGGTAAATTGAAAAATGCAGTCACCAAACTTCCGCCCAACCGTATCGGCAGCGATGGACGTCTGATGGAATGGCTCGAAGAATATGAAGAAGCAGAGCCACGCCATCGGCATGTGTCACACCTTTACGGGTTGCATCCCGGCAATCAGATCACACTTCGTGGTACGCCCGAACTGGCCGAAGCAGCACGTAAAACGCTCGAGGTGCGCGGCGACGGTGGCACCGGGTGGTCGCGTGCATGGAAAATCAATTTCTGGGCGCGGCTGGGCGATGGCAACCGCGCGTACATGTTGCTTCGTAACCTGCTTTCGCCTACGTTCGACAGCGGCATGAATTATACCAACAGGGGTGGTACTTATCCCAACCTGTTCTGTGCACATCCACCCTTCCAGATCGATGGTAACTTTGGCGGTTGCGCCGGTATTGCCGAGATGTTCCTGCAAAGCCATTCGGGTGTGATTGAACTGTTGCCGGCACTTCCCGATGCAATGCCCATCGGATCGTTCGACGGCATGCGGGTGAGAGGAGGAGCAGAGGTTTCCGTAGCATGGGCTGGCGGAAAACTCACATCGGCCACCCTGAAAGCCGTAACCGGGAATACATTCAAAGTCCGGGTGCCGGAAGGCGTACAGGCAACTTTCACCAAAGGGAAAAAAGAGACCGTCAATCCGCGCATCAGCGAAGGTGTTGCCGAAATAACACTTCAAGCAGGCGAAACGGTAACGATGCGGATCAAAAATTGAAACTTGATAAAAGTCAGTGTTTTTTATATCGTTCAAAACTATTTTTGTCATTTAGTTTTACTGATGAATCAAGAATCAAGTTAAAAATTTTAATAACCAAACATCATGAACAAACGATCAATAATAACCTTCTTGCTGACATGCCTGTTCATGGCAGGATTGACCGCCCAGACTCCTTACTGGCAGGATGTCAATGTCTATTGCGTGAATACCGAAAAACCACGCACTTCGTTTATGACTTATGACAACAAACAGGATGCCTTAAGTCTGAAATACGAAAAGAGCAAATATTACCAGTTGCTCAACGGCACCTGGAAGTTCTATTTTGTGGATGCCTACGCCAAGTTGCCTGCTAATATTACCGATCCCAATACAAGCACAGCCGATTGGAAAGATATTAAAGTGCCCGGTAATTGGGAATTGCAGGGTTTTGGCACGGCGATCTATACCAACCACGGGTATGAGTTCAAGCCGCGTAATCCCACACCACCGCTTTTGCCTGAAGATAATCCGGTAGGTGTGTATCGCAGGGATATCGAAATTCCCGCCGATTGGATGGATCGTGATATTTTCTTACATCTTGCCGGTATTAAATCGGGTGCGTACGTATATATCAATGGGCAGGAGGTTGGTTACAGCACCGACTCGAAGAATCCTGCCGAATACCTCATCAACAAATATGTGAAACCCGGGACGAATGTCCTTACCCTGAAAGTGTTCCGCTGGTCGACCGGCTCATACCTCGAATGCCAGGACTTTTTCCGCATCAGCGGTATCGAACGCGATGTGTTCCTGTGGTCGCAACCCAAAACGTCCATCCGCGACTTCCGTGTGGTGTCGACACTCGACGATACTTACAAGGATGGTATACTCAAGTTAGGGATTGATATCAATAACTTGTCCAATGCCGCATCGACCGTGACGGTAGCTTACGAACTGCTCAACCGGCAAAACAAGGTGGTGGCTTCGTCGTCGCAAAATACGACAGTGGATCCCGGTGGCCAGCAAACCGTCAACTTTGAAGCAACGTTAAAAAATGTGCCGACCTGGACGTCGGAAAACCCGAACCTTCACCGGTTGGTGATGACGGTTACCAAAGACGGCAAACTAATCGAAGCCGTACCGTACCATGTCGGTTTCCGCCGTATCGAGATCAAGGAAAGCGAATACGAGGCAGATGGTAACAAGTTGCCTTTGTTCTACGTCAACGGTCAACCTATCAAGCTGAAAGGTGTGAATATCCACGAAACGAGCCTCTATACCGGCCATTACGTGACGCGCGAACAGATGATCCGCGACTTCGAGTTGATGAAACGCAATAATATCAACACCGTACGGTTGAGCCATTATCCGCAGGATCGTAAGTTTTACGAGCTTTGTGACGAATACGGCATTTATGTGTATGACGAGGCGAATATCGAATCGCACGGGATGTACTACAACCTGCGTAAAGGCGGTACGTTGGGTAATAACCCCGAATGGCTCGGTCAACACCTTTACCGCATCGAAAACATGTTCGAACGCAATAAAAATTATCCGAGCGTCACCATCTGGTCGATGGGCAACGAGGCGGGTAATGGGTACAATTTTTATCAGGGATATATATGGCTGAAAGATAAGGATAAAAACCTGATGGCTCGCCCGGTGAATTATGAACGGGCTTTGTGGGAGTGGAATTCCGATATGTATGTGCCGCAATATCCTTCGGCAGCATGGTTGAATGAAATCGGCGCCAAGGGTGCCGATCGTCCGGTGGTGCCTTCGGAATATTCGCATGCTATGGGTAATTCAAATGGTGATCTGTATGGACAATGGCAGGCTATTTATAAATATCCGCAATTGCAGGGCGGCTATATCTGGGATTGGATTGATCAGGCGATTATCGGTAAGGATAAAAATGGAAAGGAAATATGGGCTTATGGAGGCGATTTCGGTGTAAACGCGCCTTCGGACGGCAACTTTGTATGTAACGGCGTCATCGGCCCCGACCGTAATCCGCATCCCGGTATGGCCGAAGTGAAATATACACACCAGAATGTAGGTTTCGAAGCCGCTGATCTGGCCAAAGGTGATTTCAGGATCACCAACCGTTTCTATTTCACCAATCTGGAGAAATATACCATCCAATATAAAATCATCAATAATGGGAAAGTGGTGAAAGAAGCAGCCTTGCCGACCCTTAACCTTGCGCCGCAACAATCGCAAACAGTGAATGTATCGGTAGCTTCGTTGGCGGCAGTGCCTGGTTCTCCTTATTTTGTGAATTTCGAGGTGATTGCCAAGACAGCCGAGCCGTTGATCCCCGTGGGGCACGCCATCGCTTACGACCAGTTCGAGCTTCCCCAGATAGCTCCCGCCGAGGAATATAAGGCAAAAGGGTCGCAATTGAAGATTGCTCAGGACGACAATACATTAAAAGCATCCTCATCGAAAGTCAATTTTGTGTTTAATAAAAAGTCGGGTATGGTGACTTCCTATAAGGTGAACGGCGTAGAATATTTCCCTGACGGATTCGGCATCCAGCCCAATTTCTGGCGTGGTCCTACCGACAACGATTATGGTAACAGCATGCCCTATCGTTTGCAGGTTTGGAAACAATCGAGTAAGAATTTTAATGTAGTGGACAGTAAAATCACCGATGAAGGCAAGAATGTGCGCGTCTCGGTAAGTTACCTCCTGAAAGCCGGAAACCTTTATATCGTCAACTATCTGGTCTACCCTTCGGGTGTGGTGCATGTCTCGGCACGGTTTACCCCAGCCACTGCCGAAGAAACCAAGGCAGGCGTCACCGAAGCCGAAGCATTGGCCACTGCCTCACCACAAGCCAAGGAAGATCGCCGCAAGGCATCGGAACTTGATGTGCCGAGGATTGGCGTTCGTTTCCGTTTACCGGTTACCATGGATCAGGTGCAATATCTAGGGCGCGGTCCCGAAGAAAATTATTGCGACCGCTACAAGGGAACGTTGGTCGGATTATACCAGAATACGGCCTGGGGCATGTATTACCCGTATGTCCGTCCGCAGGAAAATGGCCACCACACCGATACCCGTTGGTTATCGCTCACGGTCAGAAACGGTAAAGGCTTGATGATACAAGCGGACAAAACGATTGGATTCAATGCTTTGCGGAATCCTGTCGAAGATTTCGACAGTGAAGAATCGCAAGCCGATTACCAGTGGGGTAATTTGAGTCCGGAAGAGGTGGCCAATAAGAACTATGATAACGCCCGCAACCGTATGCGGAAACAGACACATGCGATCGACATTACACCAAAAAACTTCGTGGAAGTGTGTGTAGATATGAAGCAGCAAGGTGTTGCCGGATACGACAGTTGGGGATCGCGACCAATCAAGGAAGCCACCATCCCGGCCAATCAGGAATATAACTGGGGATTCACGCTGATACCGGTAGCCAATGCCGCCGAAGCAGCCAAAAAACCGGTGCTGAAGTACGATAATTAATTGAGAATTGAGAATGACCTGCTGGGTTTATAAAATTAAAAATCTGGAATTATGTTAACACGAAGAAGTTTTTTCCAACAGACAGGAATCATCGCAGCCGGATTGACATTAAGCCGGTTGCAAGCAATAGCCGGACCTTTTGCTCCCGGTGAATTGGATGCTAATAATATCCCAATTGATAAAAAGTTAGATCCCAAATGGGTGAAATCGCTTTACGAGCGGGGAACAACAACAAAGTACCTGAAATCGCGCAATGAACTGCGTTATATCGGTATGCCCGTGGGTGGGATCAATGCCGGTGGTGTATACCTTGGCGGCGACGGGCGCTTGTGGTTGTGGGATATTTTCAACGACAATCAGGAAGGAGTGGAGCCTAAGGTGGTGCCTATGGACGAAGGCGAGAAAAGAAAACAGGTACGTTCGCGCGACGGTGCCTGCTATGTGGAACCGGCAAAAGATGTACGGCCGTTGAAACAAGGTTTTTTGATTAAAGTCGAGTGGGAGGGAAAAACCGTTATCAAATCACTGGAAGAAAATGATTGGGACGAAATCGAATTTGAAGCCGGATATCCTATCGGGACTGTGCGTTACACCGACAAAAGCCTTCCGGTAAACATCACCTTGCATGCCTATTCCCCCTTTATTCCGCTTGATGAGAATAGTTCCGGCATTCCTGCCACGATTCTCACCATCAGGGTGAAAAATAAGGAACTTACAGCTGTAAAGGTGACCATTACAGGGTATCTCGAAAATAAAACAGGTATCCGTTCTGCCAGGAATACGCTCAACAGGCGTGCCAATGAAGCCAAAGCCGAACTTAATATGGTGGCAGTGTTGGAAAGCCTCGAAATAATGAACGAAAAGTCACGCGACATGGAGCAAAATGCCGACTTCGGTACCATGTGCATTGCAGCGTTAGGCTCCAACAACAAGTCTTATCCCGATTTCAACCCCGAAACCATGACAGGGGGAGAAGCAACGGACGTCAAAGCCACCAAGCCGATACAGGAATCGTTGGTCGGGGCTGTAGAAACTACTCTTTCCGTTAAGGCGGAAGGGTCAGCCCGTGCTGATTTTATCATCAGTTGGCATTTCCCCAACCTGAAAATTGATCCCAACAGGATCAAAGATAACGGACGATACTATCAGAATGAACATACCTCAGCGCTTGAGGTCGCACAATATATCCGGGATAATTTCGAACAATTATCGTCTAAAACCAGACTTTGGTCGCGTACATGGCGCGATTCCACCTTACCGTACTGGTTCCTCGAACGCACATTGATGACGGCCGACACATTGGCCACCACCAACTGTCACCGGTTTAGTTCCGGGCGGTTCTGGGCATGGGAAGGTGTTGGTTGCTGTGGCGGGACGTGTACCCACGTATGGCAATATGCTCATTCGGTAGGACGCCTTTTCCCTGCTTTGGAACGCGACACCCGCGAACGGGTCGACTTGGGAATAGCGATGGAAGAAAACGGCGGGATCATTTTCCGTGCCGAGGAAGAAAGCCGCCCTGCCATTGATGGACAAGCCGGTACAGTATTGCGTATCTACCGCGAACACCAGATGACCGGCAATAATGATTTCCTGAAGCGTAACTGGGAAAAGATCAAGAAAGCCGTTGAATTTATCCTTAACCAGGATAAGAATGGCGACGGTATGGAGGATACACCGATGGAAAATACGCTTGATGCGGTTTGGGATGGCGAGATAGCCTGGATTGTGGGCTTGTGTATTGCCGGTGTACGTGCCGGACAGGCAATGGCCGAAGAAATGAGTGATACTGTTTTTGCCAAGCGTTGTGCCGATTATGTGAAGAAAGGCAGTGCCAATATGGACAAGTATCTATTCAATGGCGAGTATTACATTCATCGTCCCGATAAGGAAAAGGGGCGTGCCAAGCTGGGTTCGTACAATACTTGCCATATCGACCAGGTATTCGGGCAATCGTGGGCGCATCAGGTAGGTTTGGGATATATTCAGGATCCGAAGAAGGTGAAGTTGGCTTTACAATCGCTTTGGAAATATAACTATACTCCGGATGTGGGGCCGTATATTGCCGTGCACAAGGGTGGTCGTCCGTATGCCTTGGCTGGTGAGGGCGGTATGGTGATGAACACCAATCCCAAGAATGAGGACAAGCCTTATGGCGACAATGTAACCTGGCAGCTGGGCTACTTCCATGAATGTATGAGCGGTTTCGAATACCAGGTAGCAGCCCACATGTTAGCCGAAGGCATGATAGATGAAGGATTGGTGTTGGTACGTTCTATCCACGACCGTTACCATGCTTCCAAACGTAACCCGTACAACGAAATCGAGTGCAGCGACCATTATGCCCGTGCTATGGCCAGTTATGGCGCCTTCATCACAGCTTGCGGTTTCGAATATCATGGCCCGAAAGGCTATATGCGTTTTGCGCCCAAATGGAATGCCGATAAGTTCAAAACACCATTTACTGCCGCTGAAGGTTGGGGAACGTACTCCCAGGAATATATTCCTTCGGGAATGGAATGTGTCTTGCAACCGAATTACGGACAAGTGCAGTTGGTAAGTTTTTCAATAGATGCTCCTGTCGGTAAACGCTTCAAAAGCGCCGAAGTTTTGCTTGGTGGGCAGAAGATGCCTGTTAAAATGAAACAGGAAGGGCAAAAGGTGTTGCTCACATTTGAGAACCGGATAACGGTGAAGGAAGGGCAGCAATTGAGTATCAAGTTGTAGTGAATCATATTTTTGCTAATTCATTTGTTACCTTAATAGTTTCAATAGATTGAGTAAACTTAAAAAAAATAACCTATCAAAGAATTGTCGAATCTTTAGTCTCAGTGTAATTCCGTGAATTCTCAGCGTTTCTCAGTGTAACTAAATAATGACACTGAGTCGCCACTGAGTTACACTGAGAACCTCGTTAGGGATTCTTTTGGCTTACTTTATAACAATTCCTAATCATGAATAAATCATTTTATTTTCCCCTTTTAGGCGCTGCTGCCTGTGGCGGTTTTGCAGGTTGTGGTTCCGGCGTTGGTAAACCGCAACACCCCAACATTGTGGTCATCCTGGCCGATGATATCGGTTATGGAGACTTGAGCGCTTATGGCGCTACTACCATCAAAACGCCTAATGTGGAACGCCTTGCGGCTTCGGGTATCCGTTTCATGAATGCTCATGCGGCGGCAGCCACCAGTACGCCATCGCGTTACGCTTTACTTACCGGGCAATATGCATTCCGTCGCAACGATACCGGGATAGCGGCCGGTAATGCGCCATCGATCATCAAGCCGACACAAAAAACGTTGCAGGCCATATTGCAGGCCGCGGGATACACTACTGCCGCAGTTGGCAAATGGCATCTGGGAATGGGTGTAGATAACAACCAGCCTTGGAACGATTACGTGGCTCCGGGGCCGAAAGAAATAGGATTCGACTACTCATACATCATGGCGGCTACGGGTGACCGTGTTCCTTGTGTATATATGGAGAATCAGCGTATCGTCAGCCTCGACCCGAACGATCCCGTGGAAGTAAGCTACAAAACGCCTTTTCCTGACGAACCGCTGGGGAAAGATCATCCGGAACTGCTCACCAAGTTGCATCCGAGCCACGGGCATGATATGGCCATCGTCAATGGAATCAGCCGGATCGGTTACATGAAAGGTGGTAAACAAGCCCTTTGGGAAGATGAATTCATCGCTGACAGCATTACCTCGAAAGCAGTGGCATTTATTGAACGCAGCAAGGACAAGCCGTTTTTCCTGTATTTCGGTACCAACGATATTCACGTTCCCCGTTGGCCGCATCCGCAGTTTGCGGGTAAAAGCGGCATGGGACCGCGCGGTGATGCTATCCTGCAATTCGACTGGACAGTAGGGCAGGTGTTGGATGCACTGGAAAGAAACGGTTTGAGGGAAAATACCATCGTGATCCTCACCAGCGATAATGGCCCTGTGGTGGATGATGGCTATAAGGATCAGGCTGTTGAACTGCTTGGCGATCATAAACCATGGGGGCCTTTGCGTGGTGGCAAATACAGTGCTTTCGACGCGGGAACACGTGTGCCTTTCATCGTTAGTTGGCCGGCAGGTAATGTAAAAAAAGGCAAAGATTCGCATGCATTGGTTTCGCATCTGGATATGTTCGCTTCATTTGCTGCTTTAACCGGACAAACGCTTGCCGATGACGCCGCTCCCGATAGTTTCGACCAATTGAAAGCTTGGCTGGGTAAGGATGCCAAAGGCCGGGAATATGCAATGGAACAATCTGGTACCCTGTCGGTGATTGAAGGCGATTGGAAATACATCGCTCCTGCCAAAGGCGCTTCCTATTGGCCATGGACAAACACCGAAACAGGTCTCAATCCGGAACCCCAACTGTATAACCTGGCGGAAGATATTGTCGAACGGAACAATATTGCTGCCGATCATCCCGATAAGGTCGAAAAGCTTGCAGCATTGATCGATAAGGTAAAAGTAATGCCAAAAACGAGGCCATAATGAATGGTTTACGTGCGTTTACATTATAAAGGGAAGCGGGAATAATTGTTTCAAATTATATTGCGTGTACGGACACAAATTGATAATTTTGCAATCGTGTGCGCACACATATTTTTATTTGATATCAAAATAAGATAATTATGAGGAAGATATGGTTGTCCGTTGTGTTTTGTATCGCAAGCCTGTTTTGTATCAAAGCACAACAAAGCGTTTCCAATGTATGGGTTGCCGATCTGGGTAAAGGAAGGTAAATGGATTGGCGCCAAAGTCGGGATGTTTTGTACCCGTCCAGTGCATAACAATGATGGCGGCCGGGCAGAAATCGACTGGTTCAGGGTGGAAAAATAATATAGAAAAAAGAAAATTATTTCATCGTTTTTTATAATTTTGGGCATTGGAATATCGAATTCAGGATCACTTGAATTTTGAAAAGACGATGACCGAAGATTTCCTGCAATATATCTGGCAACATCAGTTGTATCTCGCGGAAGGCAACCAGACGACGGACGGCGAAATGGTGGAATCCATAAAGCCAGGCTTGTTGAACATACATGCGGGGCCCGACTTTACGGATGCCCGTGTCCGCATCGGCGATACCTTGTGGGCGGGTTGTGTGGAGGTGCACCTGAGGTCGTCGGACTGGGAACGGCACGGACATCACACTGACCCGGCTTACAACAATGTGGTGTTGCACGTGGTATATCAGCACGATGCCGATACCTACAATGCCCGCCGGCAAAAAATACCGGTGATGGAACTGCTTTTTGATGCCCGTTATCTCGATAACTATAACCGATTGGCAGACAGTAAATCGCGTATTGCATGCGAGGCTGATTTAAAAACAGTGGATGCGTTCAGCTTGTCGTTATGGTTGGAGCGGTTGGCCATCGAAAGGCTCGAACAAAAAGCCGGGGCGATCATGCAGACATATGCTTTGACAGGTAATGACTGGGAAGAAACCCTTTACCAACGGTTGGCGCGTAGTTTTGGTTTCAGCCTTAATGCCTTGCCGTTCGAATCGCTGGCCAAATCGCTTCCTTTAGGTATATTGCTGAAGTACAGTGATAACTTGTCTCAAGTGGAAGCCTTGTTGTTCGGGCAGGCCGGTCTGTTGGCCGATGAGAATATCACTGACACATATTACCTGAATCTGAGAAAAGAATACTTGTATCTGCAAAAGAAATATGAACTGGTGCCGATTGATCGTTTCCTTTGGAAATTCCTGCGGTTGCGTCCAGTCAATTTCCCCACCTTACGCATTACCCAGTTTGCCGCGTTCATCCATCGTAACGAACACCTGTTTTCACAAATCATAGATGCGAAAACCACCGATACATTTGAAAAACTTTTTGATATAAAGGCTTCCGCTTACTGGGATACTCATTTTGTGTTCGGCAAGGATTCACTCAAACGGAGTAAAACTTTCGGGCAGACTGCTTTCCGTACCATCCTCATCAATACGGTTGTCCCGTTTCTATTTGTGTACGGCAAAGCTCGCGGTAAGGATGATCTTTGCACACGTGCAATCAGCCTTCTCGAAAACCTGCCTCCCGAAAAAAATGCCATCCTTACCCAATGGGAAAAATTAGGTATGGAGAATCGCGATGCATATACATCGCAGGCATTGTTGCAACTTGCCAACGAGTATTGCCAGCCCAGGCGGTGTCTGCATTGTACGATTGGCAGCAAATTAGTGAGAATTTGATATGGAGAAAATTTTTCCAGGATGCCAGGTGATCCGGTTGGAACAGGCTACGTCTACCAATTTGGAATTGTTGCAGTTATCGAATGAAAAACGTTTGCCGGAAGGTACTGTTGTAATTACCGACAGCCAGACGCAGGGCCGTGGACAAGGAGAAAATTCCTGGGAAAGCGAACCCGGCTGTAATCTTACTTTTTCCATCATCTTGTATCCTTTGTCTGTCAAAGCATCCGGACAATTTATCCTGTCGAAAGTAATTTCTTTGGCAGTATACGACTTTGTTTCGCAAATAGTGCCGGGTGTTTCTGTCAAATGGCCAAACGATGTGTATGTGGGCGATAGGAAGATCACAGGTATACTGATCGAAAATTTTATCGAAGGCGCTTACATCACGAAATCCATTGCAGGCATCGGTGTAAATATCAACCAAGAACAGTTTGTCAGCGGTGCACCCAATCCTGTTTCGTTGCGGCAACTCACGGGGGAAAGCTACCAGTTGGAAGAATGTATCGAAACGTTGCACAACTGCATCGCCAATCGCTATCAAATGATTCGCGAACGCCGGGAGGGCAAACTCCACGAAGATTACCTGCGTTGTATGTACCGTTTTGGGCAATTGAACCGGTTCTGCGTCGGTGACGAATATTTTGATGCTGTGATCACAGGTGTCAATAAATATGGAATGCTCGAAATGAAAACGAAGGAAAACAAACAGAGAATATTTGGGTTTAAAGAGGTATCATTTGAATAGAAAATGTATTTTCTGCCATTTTGAATATGTATTGAAAATTGGTATGATTTTAGATATACAAAATTCAGATGTTATTTTTTATTAAAAATATAGTTATATTTGGTGATCGTTTTAGAAGTGCTCACTTAAAAGCTTGCCATTATGGATAACGAGAATGTATATAAAAAGATACAGGAGTTCTTTGGTGGCCTGAACGACAACTTCAGTCTCATGGAGGAGCCTGTGGATGTGTCTGTGCAGATGAAGTATTTCGAAACATCAGGTAAAATGAGGGGAACGGTTAAGGAAGAGGATATGCTGGCACGCAAAGACGAATTATTCGACCCCGAACTGCCTGTTGAAGATAAGAAAACTTTAATGGTACAGATGGCTGGGATTCCGAGCCCCGAAATATACCGTGCATTGGAAAGTTACGCCAAAAACCCCGATACTGAACTGAAAGATTGGTCGAAACTAGCAGTGCAGGAAAACAAACTCCTGCTCGAAAGTCATTTGTTGGACAGCCGGCAGGTGTTCATCTCCACCGGTTTAGGCGGAAAGGGACACAAACTGAGATATTTTGTGGTGCTGATCAACAAGGGCGGCGACGATTTGAAACCATTCCAGCAAAAAGTGCTGCAGGACGAAATGGAATACGCCCTGCAAAAGTACGACAGCGAACTGGAAAAGCTCAATTTTATGCACCAGTACACCACCATGCGTGTGGTAGTACCCATCAGTTCGGACTTGACGAGATTGTTCCGCGAAGGAATTGACGAATGTAACCAGTTCGGCGATTTTCTTTCGCCCGACTTCATTGTCACCAACATGAAAGAATTGGACGAGGATGAAATTAAGGAAGCGCTTTCGTCGAATAAAGACAATGATGCTATTACCGACGACGATTTTCCGCCAGTAGATTGACCCCGATTGAACTTTTAGCGCCTGCCAGGAATCTTGAATATGGCAAGGCAGCCATCATACACGGCGCCGATGCAGTTTACATCGGCGCTCCGTGCTTTAGCGCCCGCGCCGATGCTGCAAACCCGGTAGCCGATATTGAGCAGCTCGTTCGCTTTGCCCACCTCTATCGTGCAAAGGTATATGTGACCCTCAACACGATTTTATATGACAATGAAATAGATGCTGCCGTACGATTGATCCGTCAATTGTACGAAGCAGGCATTGATGCACTGATCATCCAGGATATGGGACTGTTGCAGTACGACCTTCCACCCGTCCCCCTTTTTGCCAGCACCCAAACGCATAACCATACACCCGAAAAAGTCGCTTTCTTGGAAAAAGCAGGGTTTCGTCGTGTGATCCTGGCGCGTGAACTCAGTATCTCGCAAATCGAAACCATCAGGCAACATACCAATATCGAACTGGAATGTTTTGTGCATGGTGCATTATGTGTATCGTACAGCGGGCAATGCTACATGAGTCATGCCATTGCCGGGCGAAGCGGCAACAGGGGCGTGTGCGCGCAGCCTTGCCGGTCGGCATACCGGCTATTGGATGCGGATGGCCGCACAATCGTTGAAAACGAACATTTGCTGTCGCTCAAGGACTTGAACCTTTCGGGACATTTAGCTGCATTGATCAATGCAGGCGTTATGTCCTTCAAGATCGAAGGCCGCCTCAAGGATCTGAATTACGTGAAAAATATCACCGCTTTCTATCGCCGCCGCTTGGATGCGATTATTGAAAACAATGAGCGTTTGGCAAAAGCCTCATCAGGAAACATTGATTTGCAGTTTACACCCGATCCATACAAAACCTTTAACCGCGGCTACACCACTTACTTTATCGATGGGCGGAATGAAAAAGTTGCTTCACCGCAAACGCAAAAGTCCACCGGCGAACGACTGGGTAAGATAACACAAGTCACACCGCAGTGGTTTACGATTGATACAAAGGCCATCATCAGCAATGGTGACGGTTTATGCTGGCTGAACCTGCCGAAAGGGCTCGAGGGTGTGCTGGTGAACCGGGTGGAAGGCAAAAAGATATTCCCGGCCAAACCGGTACAGTTGAAACCCGGCATGGAAATCTTCCGGAACAACGATTTTGTATTTGAGAAGATGTTGGCTGGGAATTCAGCAGACAGGCGAGTTGCTGTTTCGTTCGGATTGTGTGAACACGAATCGGGCTATACGCTTCGTGTAGAAGATGAAGATGGGAATCAAGCCGAATACACAACGCAGGTGCAGAAAATACCAGCGAAAGATGTCGTAACTGCACGAAACCAAATTAATACGCAACTCCGTAAGTTGGGAAATAGTGTATTTTCAGCCAGCGAGGTTGTGATACCCGATATGTTCGGTTATTTTATCCCGGCAGCTGAATTGAATGAAATGCGCCGCCAAGCAATTCAGCATTTGGAAAATATCCGTGTCGAATGTTATCAGGCAAAGCCGGAGAAAGAAAGTTTCAAGTCTCAAGTTTCAAGTTTGCCTTCGGCGAGCTCACAGGCTCGGTTCGGGTTGGCAAAGCCATGTAACCTCGATTACCATGGAAATGTGGCCAACCAGTATGCAAAGGACTTTTACCATCAGCACGGCGTAGAGCACATCGACGACGCATTCGAGTTACAGAACGACTATCGCGGCAAAACGCTGATGACTACCAAGCATTGCATTAAATACCAATATAATATGTGTCAGGTGAAACAACGCCCTTCCGGAAAGTGGAAAGAACCATTGTTTCTCAAGGATAATCGCCACAGTTATCGACTTGAATTCGATTGCCGTGCTTGTGAAATGCGAGTGGTTCTGGAATCATCGAATATTCGATGATCAATAATCAATTATTCCATGATACTCAAAGCCCAACCTATCCTCCGGTTCGAATCTTTAGACGCATTCAGCAATGTCCACCATTTCAGCACCACACGTTATGGCGGATGCAGCACGGGCGCCTTTGAGTCGTTCAACTTAGGTAACTATTCAGGCGATGTGCGCGAAAACGTGGATGCAAATCGACACATTCTTTGCCAATTGCTCGAATTGGTGCCTGATAAATTGCTGGTGCCTCACCAGTCGCACGGAACGGAGATAACAGTTATTGATGATCAATTCCTAAAACTTGGGAAAGTGGAACAAACGATCATGCTGGAAGGCAAGGATGCACTCATCACTTCCCTCAAAGGCGTATGTATCGCCGTTTCCACAGCCGATTGTGTGCCAGTGTTGCTCTATGCACCCGATAAAAAAGTAATTGCTACCGTACATGCCGGATGGCGTGGCACTTGCCGGCGGATCGTACAAAAAACTATCCGGCAAATAATTACTGGCTACGGCTGCACCCCACTGGAAATATACGCTGCAATCGGCCCATCTATCGGGAGTGAGGCTTTTGAAGTCGGTAACGAAGTATGTGAGGCTTTCCGCAATAACGAATTCGATATGGCAACCATCGCATACACTAACCCGCTTACCGGGAAATACCACATCGACCTTTGGGAAGCAAACCGGCAACAATTGACGGAGTTGGGCATTCCTCCGCAACAAATTGAAATTGCAGGTATCTGCACTTACCAGCACTCCGATTTCTTCTTTTCGGCAAGGAAATTGGGCGCCGAGTCGGGCAGGATGCTAACAGGGATCTGGATGGCTGGATAAGGAGATTGGCAAACTTAACGGTTTTTAGGCAACGAAAATGTAAAAGTAGTCCATTGTCCCAATACGGATTGTACCGAAACGGTTTGCCCGTGAGCCTCCACAATATGCTTTACAATAGCTAATCCCAGCCCGGTTCCGCCCTGTTCGCGCGACCGGCTTTTATCGCACCTGTAAAACCGTTCGAAGATCCGTTTGCGATCTTTCTCGGCGATACCGATACCATTGTCGGTCACCGAAATCCACCACAGGCTATCTTTCTCAGCAAACGAAACGGTTGTTGTACCGTTTCTGCGACCATACTTGATGGAGTTGACTACCAGGTTGTTCACCACCTCCATGATTCGTTTCCTGTCAGCATTCACCAACACTTGTTTTCTTTCAACTTCCAGTTGTATTTTAGCTTCTTCGGCAGCCCGTTCCTCCATTTCGAACACCTCGTCTACCAGGCGCATCATATCAAATTGCTCGATCTCTAATTGAAGTTCGCCCGATTCCAAACGGGCAATTGATTCCAAATCCTCCACGATATGGATCATCCGGTTAATGCTTTTCTCGCTGCGTTCTAAATAAAGCCGGTTTACGGAAGGGTCTTCCAGACCGCCATCCAATAAGGTTAGTATATAGCCTTGTATGTTGAAGATCGGGGTTTTAAGTTCGTGCGACACATTGCCCAGAAACTCCTTACGATAACGCTCCATCTCTTTCAGTTGGTCGATTTCCGAAGCCTTGTCGCTGCTCCATTCCATCAGGCTTTTCTTGATGGTCGACAGTACATCCTGTTTCCCTGACAACATTTCCAGTTCTTCCTCGGTGAGACGACCGCCGTCAACTAAGCGAAACAATGAATCGAACTGTTGGAAAAGGAATCGCCGCAGGAAGATAATCACTACAACTACCACCAATACTGCATAGATCATGATAAAGATCACTTCAACCCAACGGCTATGCGGCTCCCAATGTGCCAGTAGGTACAACAATGCCGCCATCAACACACTGCCCGACAATGCGATATAAATAGCTGTGCGGATAATGGAGCCTAAACGCATGGTGATGTGATTGTATTGACCTCAGGTTTTTTCAGACCCGGTAGGTCTTGGTGAAAATTAAAAACCTACCGGGCCTGAAAGACCCAGCAGGTTAATGTAATGTAGAGACGTGCCCGTCCCTACTATTTTGCGTAACTGATGGCCCGTGTTTCGCGGATCACGGTGATCTTCACCTGTCCGGGATAGGTCATCTCATCTTGTATCTTCTTGGCAATGTCGTACGACAGGCTTTCGGCATCGGTATCCGATACTTTTTCGCTGCCTACGATCACACGTAATTCGCGGCCTGCTTGTATGGCGTATGTTTTAGTAACGCCGGGGTAAGCCAGTGCCAACGATTCCAGCTCTTTCAACCGTTTGATGTATGCTTCCACCACTTCACGGCGTGCTCCCGGACGCGCTCCCGAAATAGCATCGCAAACCTGCACAATGGGCGCTATGAGGGTAGTCATTTCCACTTCGTCGTGGTGAGCGCCAATGGCGTTGCACACGTCCGGTTTTTCCTTGTAACGCTCGGCCAGTTTCATCCCGATAATGGCGTGCGGCAATTCGGGCTCATCGTCGGGTACCTTGCCTATGTCGTGGAGCAAACCGGCGCGCTTGGCAAGTTTCGGGTTCAATCCGAGTTCCGACGCCATAATGGCCGACAGGTTGGCCACTTCGCGCGAGTGCTGCAACAGGTTCTGCCCGTATGACGAACGATACTTCATCTTACCGATCATGCGGATCAGTTCGGGGTGCAAGCCTTGTATTCCAAGGTCAATAGCGGTACGTTTACCCACTTCTACCACTTCTTCTTCCACCTGTTTCTGCAATTTGTTCACCACTTCCTCGATACGTGCC
>JAVBSH010000284.1:0-23101 GCA_031547085.1 Bacteroidales bacterium | reverse complement strand
GTTAATACCCTGGTGCCCGAGGATCGAATTTTTGATGGTCGCATTTGCCACACCCATGTGTGCATCAAAACGTGAAAACTCCACGTGATCGAACGTGATGTTTTTCGAATAGTTCGAGCCTAAAATCCCCCACAACTTTGTATCATGGATATCGTTAAATTGCGTGCAGTCCTTAAATGTTACATTGGTGGAACTATTCACCGACAGGTCGTACGAACCCATCGAAACCGGAGCGTTTGCAGCACCAATCGTGGTATATGTCTTATGTCCCGACAACCTGCAGTTTTGTACCGTTACCCCGGTACAGTTCGATATCGTGATGAATCCGCCATACGGTGCGCCGTGGTCAAGTTCCTCCGTGATCGCGTGGCATAATCCGTCGACCACCACGTTGGAACGTTTTATTCCTATACCCCTGGCATAGTATGTGTACCGCGATTCAGCTTGATTGGCGATGGTGGTGAAATGTCCCCCACTAATAGTCAAAGTTTTGGCATCAATCGGGTATGCATTCATCGATGTGATGTTTGTATAGTCCCATATAATGGGAGCTTTCATGTCTACCTTTCCTTTTTTGTCGACGACAAACACATCCGTCTGGGCCGAACCGTTATTTTGGTTTAATCCCTCGCGGATGTAGCGCATGGTTGTATTGTCGGTTACTACAATAAACGAAGGATGCGGAAGCGACAAATCAAGCTTTTTCTGGTTCTTCGCAAGCGTTTTCACGGTTGTTATCTCGATGGATGGAAGTTTGGACGACACATTGAAAATTTGACTGTTGCGATTTGCGACATCGACCTTTGAGTCATCGATAATGAACTTGGCATTGCCCCAGTCGGTGTCGGTTTGTATTGTGGCGGTCTTGTTGGTCGCGCCAATGTAATACGTTGCGCCTACGTCGGCGCACACTTTCAGTCCTGCCTCATTTGCAGCGGCGTGAGACTTGATAATTGCGTCAAAATCGTCGGTTACACCATCGCCCACAGCTCCGTACTCACTGTAATATATGACCTTTTTCTGACGAACCTGTCCGGATAATGCAGATGTATTGGATAACGAAAATATGAGAGCTATAACAATGAACTTTAACAATGTCTTCATTTTATTTTATAATTTTATAAGATTTGACAATATTACGTATTTTTATTCATTGTATCCCATATTACCCAATTAAAAATCTATCTTGATGGATGAAAAAATGTCCGTTCCAGGCTTAGATTTGAATTCTATTCTAATTATTTTACTTTCATTTTTTCAATCGTGTGCGAACACGTACTTATAATTTTTCTCCGTGTGCGCACACAAATTGACAACTTACAAATAAAAATTTCCGTGTGCGCACACGGAAATTGCAAACATATATCATATTGTCTTCGAGGATTTAAGCATCCGGCGTACATAATATGGTGATTATGTTATGATAAAAACACTTTTATTTTATCAATAACTTATTTACATTTGCCCCTGAAATGAATCTAAAATAGGATGGAAAAGCAAGTGGAGCACGAAGGAACTATTGCTTCGATTTGTGGTAATACCATGATCGTGCGCATTGTCGCCTCCTCTGCATGCAGCGGTTGTGCTGCCAAAAGTTATTGTGTGCCGTCCGAAAACAAAGACAAGGATATCCGGGTCGATGGTTTTTCGGGCGATTTTATTTTAGGGGAGCGGGTAAAAGTGATCATGCAACAATCGTTGGGTATCCGGGCGTTGTGCATTGGTTACCTGATTCCGTTCGTGGTGGTACTGGTAACGCTGTTGATTGTGTACCAAATCACCGGGAATGAACTTGCAAGCGGACTGTCGGCATTATTGATACTGGTTCCATACTATTTGATACTAAAACTGTTGAATCGAAAAATCACTAAAACCTTCGGGTTTACTGTTCAAAAAATAAATGTTGCATGAACATCATCCTGTTTACAATCATTGTGTTAGTGGCTGTGGGCTTAGTGTCTGCCGTCATTTTGTATTTTGTGGCGCAAAAGTTTAAGGTTTACGAAGATCCACGTATCGACACGGTTGCGGATGCCTTGCCGGCTGCTAACTGTGGAGGATGCGGTTATGCCGGATGCCGTAATTTTGCCGAAGCGCTGGTCAAGGCCGACGATATTTCGCCGATGTTCTGCCCTGTGGGTGGCAATACTGTGATGATGAACGTAGCGCAGATACTCGGCAAGACAGTTGACGCCAAAGATCCGTTGGTAGCAGTGATTCGTTGCAGCGGTTCTCCAGAACATCGTCCACGCACCAGTGTATACGACGGGGCTTCGTCGTGCACCATCCAGCACGTACTTTATACTGGTGATACTGATTGTCCCTACGGATGCTTGGGTTGCGGAGACTGTGTGGTATCCTGCAAATTTGACGCTCTGGAAATGGACATTAAAACCGGATTGCCTGTAGTGAACGATGCCAATTGTACGGCTTGCGGCGCCTGTGTGAAAGCCTGTCCACGTGCCATCATCGAGTTGCGCCACAAAGACAGGAAAGACCGTAAGATTTTTGTATCATGCGTCAATAAAGACAAGGGTGGTATCGCCAAAAAGTATTGTGCGGTGGCTTGTACCGGTTGTTCCAAATGTTTCAAAGTATGTACTTATGATGCCATCAAAATGGAGAACAACCTTGCATACATCGACTCCGCTGCATGCAAGATGTGCCGTAAATGTCCGCCCGAATGTCCTACTAATTCTATCCTCGAATTAAACTTCCCGCCAAGGAAAACCACGCCACCTGCACCTGAAAAGGAAAAAGCGCCGGTGGAACCAACAGTACCGGTGGAAGCTTGATCATCCAAAACTGACAGCATTTTTCTATTCAATATTGAAAATCAAGAATTGAAATGTTAAAAACTTTTCCAAAAGGAGGCGTTCATCCGCCCGAAAATAAGTTCAGTGCCGGAAAATCCGTTGAGATATTGCCGCTTCCCGCGATGGTGACTATCCCGTTGTCGCAGCACATCGGAGCGCCGTCGGCTGCTAGGGTGAAGGTAGGCGACCAGGTGAAAACCGGGCAGGTGATTGCCGATAGTACGGGCTTTGTATCGGCCAACATTCATTCGTCGGTATCGGGGACGGTCAAGAAAGTAGATACTTTTCTTGATGCATCGGGCTATAAGCGTATGGCGGTGCAAATTGCTGTGGAAGGCGACGAGTGGGAGGACGGCATTGATACATCGGATACTTTGAAAGCGGAAATTACCGATAGCGTCGAAGAAATTGCGAAGAAAATTACAGCCGCAGGTATTGTGGGGCTGGGCGGGGCAACTTTTCCGGCACATGTCAAACTGTCCGTTCCTCCGGGGAAAAAGGCTGAGATGATTGTGATCAACGGCGTGGAATGTGAGCCATATCTTACTTGTGACCATCGGTTGATGCTCGAAAAAGGGCCAGAGATTATTGTGGGTACCCGCATCCTGATGAAAGCGCTGAATGTGAACAAAGCTATTGTAGGCGTGGAAAACAATAAACCCGATGCCGTCGCCAACCTACAAAAATATGCAGCTGCACACAAAGAAATAGAAATCTGTCCGTTGAAAGTGAAGTATCCGCAAGGTGGCGAGAAGCAGCTGATCAAAGCCGTGACAGGACGTGAGGTTCCATCGGGTAAAATACCTGTAGATGTTGGTGTGGTGCCGTTCAATATAGCAACGGTTTTTGCCGTATACGAAGCGGTGCAGAAAAACAAACCATTGGTGGAGCGGCTGGTTACCGTTACCGGAAAGGGCTTACCCAAACCATCGAACTTTAAGGTGCGTATCGGTACATCGATCAATAGCCTGATTGAAGCTGCTGGTGGAATGCCTGAGGTTTCCGGGAAAATTGTCAGTGGCGGCCCAATGATGGGAAAAGCGCTAGGGTCGACTGATATCCCCACTACCAAAGGCTGTTCGGGTATCCTTTTGATTGAAGAGAAGGAGGCCAAACGTAAACCGACCCGCGCATGCATCCGTTGTGCCAAATGCATATCCGTATGCCCGATGGGATTGGAGCCATATTTGTTGATGCCACTGGCCGAACAACAGTTGTACGAGCGTGCCGAAACCGAGCGTGTGGCGGATTGCATCGAATGCGGATCATGCAGCTACACCTGCCCTTCGACACGTCCGCTGCTGGATTATATTCGTTTGGGTAAAGCGGCAGTATTGAAAAATATCCGGGCACGGGCAATGGCGAAATAGAACGCGGATGAACATGGAAAAATCCGTGAACGTCCATCGAATAGGTTTCCACTAATCGAAAATATTAAAATATCAAAATTGAAAAATGAGTAAATTATTTACTGTATCGCCTTCACCGCACGTGCACAGCGGCAACAGTGTCGAGCGGCTGATGTACAACGTATTGTTGGCGTTGATACCTGCCTTCCTGGTGTCGGTATGGTTCTTCGGCATAGGCGCTCTGTACGTAACCGTTGTGTCGGTGTTGTGTTGTATGTTGGCCGAATATGTCATCTCAAAACACATGCTGAAACAGGAACCGACCTTACGCGACGGTTCGGCGGCCGTGACCGGTTTATTGTTGGCTTTCAACGTACCAACTAATATTCCTGTCTGGATATTGTTCCTCGGTGCAGTGGTAGCCATCGGCGTAGGTAAAATGACATTTGGCGGTCTGGGCAACAACCCGTTCAACCCGGCTCTGGTGGGTCGTGTTTTCATGCTAATTTCGTTTCCTGTGCAGATGACCAGCTGGCCCAAACCTATTGTTTCGCGTTGGAATCTCGAAACGGTTTTCAATTTCGGTAAGTATCCAACGGAATACGTCGATTCTTTCACTGGCGCTACGCCGCTCGGAGTGGTAAAGGAAGGTATTAAGGCGTTGGATGCGGCCAGTGGCGCTACACGGACCGTATCGGATATCATCACCTATAATGTGCCTTCGACCCTCGATTTGCTGATCGGTAAAATGGGCGGTTCAATGGGAGAAATTGCAGCTGTGGCTTTATTACTCGGACTTGGCTACCTATTAATCCGGAAGGTGATTACATGGCATATTCCTGTTAGCATTATCCTTACTACGGCTATTTTTACAGGAATTCTTTGGTTGGTGAATCCCGAAACAAATCCCAGTCCTGTATTTCACTTGCTTACAGGTGGATTGTTGCTCGGTGCGATATTCATGGCAACTGATTATGTCACCTCGCCTATGAGTTATGTTGGGATGCTCATTTATGGCATCGGTATCGGGGTGATTACAGTCGTGATACGTGTCTTTGGTGCATATCCCGAAGGTGTGTCGTTTGCTATACTGATTATGAATGCATTCGTTCCTTTAATCAATACATATCTTAAACCCGCACGTTTCGGGAAGGAGGTGAAAAATGGCTAAAAAAGAATCGACCTTGGTCAATATGGTGGTCACCTTGCTGGTGATTACCGCTATTTCATCGGCATCACTGGGTTTTATGTACCAGTTGACCAAAGAGCCCATTTCGGCAGCAGCCTTAGCCAAACAAAACTTTGCCATCAAGGCGGTATTGGGCGATTACGACAATGATCCGTCGACTGATGCCTACGAAATTGAGAGTTTCGACGGCGGTGATAAATTGACCTGTTATCCGGGCACTAAAGGCGGCGAATTGAATGGTATTGCCGTAAAGACATGGACCATGAAAGGATTCAGTGGATTGGTGCGTTTGATGGTAGGATTCGACAAAATAGGTAATATCATCAGTATTTCGGTGCTGGAACAGAAAGAAACGCCCGGCCTCGGTACCAAAATGGTTGATGCCGAGTTTAAAGACCAGTTCAATGGCAAGAATCCAGGTACGAATAACCTCAGCGTAAAGAAGGATGGCGGCGAAGTGGATGCGATTACGGCGGCTACCATCAGTTCGCGGGCATTCTCGGATGCTGTGGACCGGGCTTATAAGAGTTTAGAAAAGGCAGGAAAATTAGAACGCCCCTAAATCCCCTAAGGGGACTTACGCAAAGCGCTATAAACCGTAGCTCCCCTTTGGGGTCGGGGGCTAATCAAAAATCAAAAATCAAAAATTGATATGAATCATTGGGCAAATTTTAGTAAAGGCTTCCTCAAGGAAAACCCTGTATTTGTACTGGTCTTGGGGATGTGTCCTACGCTGGCCACCACCACATCGGCCATCAACGGCTTGGGTATGGGCTTGGCCACCACATTTGTATTGATGCTGTCGAATGTTGCTATTTCTCTGATAGCGGGCGCAATCCCCGATAAAGTACGTATCCCGGCTTACATTGTGGTCATTGCATCGTTTGTTACCATCGTCGATCTGTTAATGGCGGCTTATGTGAACTCACCCGGCCCCAATGGCGAACCGAGTCTTTACGACCAATTGGGCATTTTTATCCCGCTGATCGTGGTGAACTGTATTGTGCTTGGTCGTGCCGAGTCATTTGCTGCCAAAAATAAAGCCTTGCCTTCATTGTTGGATGGCGCCGGTATCGGCTTGGGTTTTGCTTTCGCTTTGACATTGCTGGGTGCGGTTCGCGAAATATTGGGTAGCGGTTCGGTATTCGGGTTGCAGTTGCTTCCCAAAACCACCAATATCCTGATATTTGTATTAGCTCCAGGTGCATTTATTGCTTTAGGATATTTAATTATGATTGTGAATCAATTAAAGGTAAAAAGTAATAAGTAAAAGGTAATAAATTACAAAATATTACCTCTTACTCTTATCACCTTTTATCTCTTACCTCTTATTTCTTACCTTTTTGTTATGGAATATATTTTAATTATCATCTCGGCCATCTTTGTCAATAACATTGTTTTGGCACAGTTTCTCGGTATTTGCCCATTCTTGGGCGTTTCCAACAAAATCTCGACCGCAGCAGGCATGGGTGGCGCAGTTACTTTTGTGATGACCATCGCCACTATTTTTACATATCTCATCTTCGCTTATATCCTCAAGCCATTAGGGATCGAATTTCTGCAAACCATTACCTATATTTTGGTAATTGCTGCTTTGGTACAGATGGTGGAAATCATCCTGAAAAAAGTCAGTCCTTCCCTATATCAGGCATTGGGTGTATTTCTTCCCTTGATCACCACCAACTGTACAATCCTGGGGGTAGCCATCCTGGTTATCCAGAAGGACTACCACCTGATGCAAAGCGTGGTATTCGCAGTGGCTACGGCGCTTGGTTTTGCATTGGCCATGGTCATCTTTGCAGGTCTCCGTGAACAGATGGAGTTTGCAGCAGTTCCAAAAGCGATGAAGGGTGTACCTATTACGTTGGTAACAGCCGGGTTATTGGCCATGGCATTTATGGGATTTGCAGGGATTGTGTAAAATCTTTCGGAATCATAAAAAGGCGTCTGCTTATTACAAGTGGATGCCTTTTATAATTCCGAAAACAACAGATTTATTTGAACCTGTCGCGATGTGCCCAAAGACCTAATGCCGGGTTGGAAATATAAAACACCTCCTCGCCATCGGGCATGGTGTTGAATCCATCTACAAGCTTTTCAGGGTCATATCGTTTTATCATTTCACCAAGATCAGCATATTTGAAGTGAACACTTTCGATCTCTTCCTTTGTCAATTTGCCGGGACAATAAGTCACAGTGAAACGTCCTTCGCTTGAGCCATGTATCAAGTGAGCTGCTGCACCAAGGTTATCGCGCAATTCCTGGTTCTGTTCCACTGCGGCAAGCGTTTTGGGTGTGCCGGCATAACCGTATTTGCGGATCAGACGGTCGATTTCCTTATCTTCTCCAAACTCTTTCAAGCCGGGAGCCAGTACAATCAAGTCAGCGCCATCGGCCAATGCCATACGGGTACGGTAAATACTCTTGTTGCCGAGCCATGTGCTTTTGAATTCCTCGGGATCGAGCCATACCACAGCCTTTTTGATAGGGCGTTCCACCATCAGGAAATTAGCTTCGAGCGATAATGCCGCTGCCAGTTTAAAACATTCGAAATCATCGCCCGCATACAGGCCGCGGATCTGCAATTTCCCGTTCTCGTCTTTACTTACCACAGTCTGGATATACACAATTGGCAGATGATTGGTAAAATGCGTCGAAGCATAGTTGAGTACGCTGCGTACGGGTGACTCGGCACGACCCATGATGCGTTCCATACCATATACGGCGCCAATGAAGTGACTCTTGTTGATCCCCTCCGAACCACCGGTTCCTACGAAAATATTTTTATTATAGTTGGCCATACCAATCACTTCGTGCGGCACTACCTGCCCGATAGACAGGATCAGGTCGTGTCCGCCATGAGCCAATAACTTGTTTACCTGCGCCGGCCATGTATAGTCAAGCTTACCTTCGGATACTTTCTGTACATATTCCGATGGTATGGTACCCACGGTAACCACATCATTACGCCAATCGTGTACGCGGAACAGATTACGAGGTACACGACCAAACATTCGGCTAATCTCGCTGTCACTCATCGGTGCATGCGTACCCAAGGCAGGTAGCACATCGGCAAGGGCATCGCCATAATGCTCCCAGGTCATCTCGGAAATCGTTCCTGCAAAGGAATGAAACCGGGTGAAATCGGGAGGTAATGCGAGGACTTTTTTCCTGGTTCCCAGCTTATTGAATATCTCAACCAATGCACTTTTCAACTCTTCGCAAGAAAAAGCGTAATCTTTTGATCCTTTTGAATAGTATAACATGCTGCAATTATTTAATTAATTCATAAATGGAAATATCCCGGAGGTCATCGAAATCTCCGGGATATAAGATCAAACATCAGCGTTTTACACGTGCGTTTCCTTTCCAGATGCTCCACACCATTTCCTCGTCGGCTGGTTGGGCATAGTCGGTGAGGAAAGTGGTTGCCAATGCACCGGTTGCCCAAGCGAATTGTGCGCATTTTTCGGCTTCCCATCCTTTCAGGATACCATAGAGCAGTCCGCCCACAAAACCATCACCGCCGCCGATGCGGTCGAGCACATGAATCGTCCGCGGTTCGATCACTTCGAATTTGTCGCCTTCAAGTACGATAGCGCCCCATAGGTGTTCGTTCACACTAACTACCTGACGCAACGTGGTTGCAAAAAAAGATGTTCCCGGGAACGCCTTTTTCACACGCATGGTCATTTCCTTAAATGCGTCTATCTTATCGCTAATCGCTTTGCCGCCGGCTTCAGGGCCTTCCACATTCAAGCAAAGTTGGAAATCTTCTTCGTTACCAATCAGGATATCCGATACGGAAGCGATTTCTTTAAAAGTTTCGTGCAACTCCTTTTCGCGTCCTTTCCAGAATGAAGCCCTGTAATTGAGGTCAAACGAGATGCGAGTCCCGTATTTCTTTGCAGCGCGTGCCAACTCGAGGCAGAAATTACTCGTTTCGGGCGACAATGCGGCAATAAGTCCCGACATGTGGATAATCTGTACGCCTTCCTTCCCAAAAATACGTTCGAGGTCGAAATCCTTTACATTGAGCGTACGTCCTACTTCACCGGCACGGTCGTTGTGGACACGGGGGCCACGCGAACCATAACCACTGTCGGCAATGTTGAACTGGTGCCTGTATCCCCACGGGTCGCCCTGTTCCACTTCTGCACCTTCGTATTCCATTCCGCGACTTTTGAGGTTCGACTTGATGAATTGTGCAATAGGACTTCCCTTCACGAAAGTAGTAAGTACTTTCACCGGCAAACCAAGGTACGACGAAATGCTGGCAACGTTGGTTTCGGCGCTGGTGGCCTGCATCTGGAACATGTCGCCGCTATATACCGGCTGTCCGTTCAACGGCGTAATCCGCACGCCCATACTTGAAGGTACTATCATTGCCCATTTGGCATCTCTTTTCAATTGGATACTCATAATATTTTATTATTTAAAAGTTTAACTATTTTCTATCCCCCGGTTTTACACCTTGCCGAAAGCATTGAATCCACCATCCACAGGGATACAAATACCGGTCACAAACGATGAGATATCGCTTAATAGGTACAACATAGCGCCGTTCAAATCCTCCGGTTCGCCATACTTACCCATAGGTGTGTTAGTAAGCACTTTACGACCTCGAGGCGTGGGTTCGCCCGTTTTTTCATCGGTCATCAGGAACCGGTTTTGGTTGGTGAGGAAAAACCCTGGTGCAATGGCGTTCACACGGATACCGGTTTTAGCCAGATGCACGGCCAGCCACTCAGTGAAGTTGTTGATAGATGCCTTGGCTGCCGAATAAGCCGGAATCTTCGTCAAAGGCTTGAAAGCGTTCATCGATGAAATGTTGAGTACACCGCCCTTGCCGTCTTCGAGCATGTCGGTCGTAAATACCATCGTAGGAAGCAATGTCCCCTTGAAGTTGAGATCGTACACTTTCTGGAACCCTTCCATATTGAGGCCGTAGAAAGTCTTGTCAAGTTGCGACAGGCTGTCGGAAGTCATTTCTTCCATCTGCGTAGTTGCTGCGGGAGAGTTACCACCTGCTCCATTAATCAAGAAGTTGATTTTTCCCAACTTCTCATTAATTACTTTCTTGGCTGCTATCAGCGAATCCTTATCCAACACACTGGCACCGACGCCAATTGTCGTTACGCCCGATTCCTTCTGTACCTCGGCGGCCAGTTTGGCAGCAGCTTCTTCATTCAGGTCGACGATAGCGGTTTTCACGCCTACCGAAGCCAACCCGCGAACAAGGGTTGCACCAATTACACCAGCTCCTCCTGTGAGGATGCATACTTTACCATTCAGGTCGTTAAATGAAATTTTGTTCATCACTTTATTGATTTTATTTGGTTTATATCTGGTTTTTATGAAACAAAAAACGCGTAAGTTCCATCCATTTTTGATTTTTGACTGATAATTTTTGATTTCATATCGTGTAATCATCAATCAAAAATCGAAAATCAAAAATCGTCAGAGTGTCACCCCTGTTTTGAATATCGAAATTTCCTTATATCCTTTTTGTTCGTTATTTACTTTCCGTCCGTTGGCTACCTCGATGAGGAAGTCGATGAAACGGGTAGTCGCCTGCTCCATTGTTTCGCCTTCGAGGATGGCTCCTACATTAAAATCAATCCAGCCGGGTTTGGCTGTTGCAATTACTGAATTGCTCGAAATCTTTACCGTAGGAACAAAACTACCAAATGGTGTGCCGCGTCCCGTGGTAAACAGCACGACCTGGCATCCGGCCGCTCCTAGTGCAGTACTCGCTACAAGATCGTTACCCGGTGCACTCAGTAAGTTCAGTCCATGTGTGTGCACACGATCACCATACATCAACACATCATTTACAAGTGCTGTGCCGCCTTTCTGCGTACAACCCAGTGACTTATCCTCCAAAGTAGATATACCGCCCGCCTTATTGCCCGGCGACGGATTTTCATATACCGACTGATCGTTTTTCAGGAAATATTCTTTAAAATCGTTGATGAGATGCACCGTTTTATCGAATACCTCGCGGTTGATGCATCGGTTCATCAGAAGCGTTTCTGCACCAAACATTTCAGGAACTTCTGTGAGGATGGTCGTACCGCCTTGTGCCACTAAGAAATCGGAAAAAGCACCCACCAGCGGGTTTGCTGTAATACCCGAAAAGCCATCGGAAGCGCCGCATTTCAAACCCACTTTCAATTCAGATAATGGCACTGTTTCACGAACATCCTTCGATGCACGTTCACAAAGTGCGTCCAGTAAACGTAAACCTTCGGTAATTTCGTCCTCCACTTTTTGTACTTCGAGGAACATCACCCGTTCTGTATCATAATCACCCAAAAAATCCCGAAATGAGCTCATTTGATTGTTTTCGCAACCTAACGCCAGCACCAGCACACCGCCTGCATTGGGATGCAGCACAATGTCACGCAGTATTTTACGTGTGTTTTCATGGTCGTCTCCCAACTGTGAGCATCCGTAATTATGTTTGAATGCTTCCATGCCATCCAGTCCGGCGGCTACCACTTTCGGGCGCATCTGGTTCGCCAGCGACTCGGCAATGCCGTTCACACAACCTACCGTGGGGACAATCCATAATTCGTTACGAATACCCACCTCTCCGTCTTTACGTCGATAGCCGTTGAAAATCGAATTCTTATTAGGAATGTTGAGTGTCACCGTTTGCGGTTCATAATGATATTCCAATGTCCCGCTAAGGTTGGTTTTTAGATTGTGGGAATGTACGTGTGCGCCCACGGCGATATCTACAATAGCATGACCGATAGGGAAACCGTATTTGACAATATTTGCGCCTTCGGGGATATCCGTAAGCGCCAGTTTATGCCCGGCAGGGATATCCTTTGTAAGCGTTATTTCCTGTCCGTCACAGGCAACTTTTTCACCTGTTTTCAAGGTATTGACGGCCACTGCAACGTTATCGGCCGGATGAATTTTGATGATTCGAGCCTGGTTCATGTATTGATTACTAAATATTTGATGGGTTTGTCGTTTACCCGTTTGATTCAGTCGCTAATTTTAACTTTCAAATATCAATTATTTAACCAGTTCCGTCACGGCTTCCAGCATTCCTTTTTCAAGGATAGCCGAGAGGTATCCGGCAGTTTTGTCGGCCAGACCGTTGATTTGCGTCAAATCCTGACCCCACAAGGCTTTATCGGCCAAAACGGTTGCCACCAATTGACGCACTTCTTCGGGCGATTCATCGCAAGCGTTCCATTGGTGCGCAAACAGGTTGAGGACATACGTATCATCCTGTAACTGAATGTTCTGAATACCGCGTTTTCCTTTATAGAACATCATCAGGGCGGCCAGCGAGAATACCAGCGAATTAGGCAACTTGCCTGTCCGCTTATTGTATTCGAGCAGCGACGGTAGGTTGCGCGTTTTGTATTTCGACACGGTGTTAAGCAGAATACTATACAAGGCATGTTCGATATACGGATTCCTGAACCTTTCCAACACCTTTTTGGCGAAGCGGTACATATCTTTTTCCGGCAGGTCGATGGTCGGAATGATTTCCTTGTAGAGCGTTTCCTCCATGAACTTACCGATAACCGGATGTTCCACGGCTTCGCGAACGGTATCGATGCCGGAAAGGTAGGCCACAGGAGCCATCAAAGTATGTGCACCATTGAGGATAGCCACTTTTCGTGTGCGATAAGGTGTCATATCCTTCACAAACAGCACATTCAATGCTGCTTCATCGGCGGGAAACTCCTCCTTCACATGGTCGGGCGCTTCGACCACCCACAGGTGGAAAGGCTCAGCTTCAACTACTAAGCGATCATCGTAACCGATTTCCTGACGGATTTCCTTGATGGAATCGCGCGGGAAACCCGGAACAATACGGTCTACCAACGTATTGCAGAATGTGTTGGCTTCGTACACCCACTTTAGGAAGTCGGCGCCGAGGTCCCACATTGTACAGTAGCGGATAATAGCATACCGCAGGTTATCACCATTGCGGTCAATCAGTTCGCACGGCATGATGATAAAACCTTTCGACGGGTCGCCATTGAAGGTCTTGAAACGATGATAAAGTAATACTGCTAATTTTCCCGGAAATGTTTTGGGTGGATTGGCAAAAAACTTGTCGCTCGAATCGAACGCAATACCAGCCTCGGTAGTATTCGATATGATGAAACGCATATCCGGATTTTCAGCTAATTTCAGATAATCTTCAAATTGCGTGTACGGGTTGATGCCGCGGCTGATACTGTCGATGAGCATGCGTTCACGTATCGGACGACCATTGATCAATCCTTTCAGAATCAGCGTATATAGGCCATCCTGTTCGTTCAGGACATTCACCATACCCTGCTCAATAGGCTGTATTACGGCTACGCTACTGTTAAATTCTGCTTTATCATTCATTTCCACTACCATCCAGTCGATGAATGCCCGCAAAAAGTTGCCTTCGCCAAACTGTATGATTCGTTCGGGGTATGATACCCCGCCTTCCAATGTTTTCCTGTTTAATCTTTCCATTTGTTTAGTGACATGTGACGTGTGACGTGTGACGAGCTACATGTATCCGTCACTTGTCACCTGTCACCATTTTAATAATTGATATAATAATCGATATTTTCCTTAGTAAGAATGTCAATCGGCATATAGTTGATGCGTTTGATTTCCTTATTGAAAACCAAACTATTACACAATGCCATAATACCCAAATAGCCTTGGTTTTCGGGACGTTGGGCGATCAGGAGCGAAATGATTTCGTCCTTGAGGGCCGGAACATTGCCGCCCGAAAGGTCATAACCAATCAGTTTCACACCTTCAATTTTCAATTTTCTCAGGATGTCGGCCAATTGGTATACCCGTGAGTTGAACATAATTGCTGCCCGGATATGAGGCGACTTCCTGAAAATATGTTCCATTTCCCTTAGGTTTTCGATATCATTGTCGGCTGAGAGTTTGATGTTGTTGAAATGGTATTTATCCTTCAAACCATTGTCCGAAAAATAAGCCAAGAATCCTTCTTCTCGGCGTTGTGTCTGGTTGGATGTTCCGGCAATACGCAACATACGGATGATCAATATTTCGGAGCCCTTAGGCAAGCCGTTTTCGAGAAGACGTGCAGCAGCATACCCGCTTTGATAGGAATGTTGACCGAAATATGACAGGTAGTGATCGTCTTCGGCATTCGAGTCAATATATACGCCGGGGATATTCCTTGCATGTAGTTTCTCCATCAGCAGTATAGCCTCATTCCGGAAGGTTGGGGCAATCATTACGGCGTCGGGGTTGCTGTTCAGCAGCTTTTCCGATGCTGCTACAAAACTCTGTGCGTTGAACTGGTTGAAATACAGCTTTTCTACCACTACATTATAATTACGTATCTCAGCTCGCGCCTTATTGATCCCTTTTTCGGGAGCTTCCCAATATTCGCCGGGCTTGTATTCAGGTAACAACGAAACGAAACGAAATGTTTTCTTCATCGCCAACGAACGCGCCAATATATTAGGCTGATAATGAAGCTCTTCGATAATGGATAATATCTTTGTTTTCTTTTCTTCCGACACCTGTCCCCGGTTGTGCAACACCCGGTCGACCGTACCCGGAGATACATCGGCCATCCGGGCAATATCTATAATCCTGACCTTACTGGATAAATTCGGCATAAAAATTACGTTTCAGATTTTTGATCGTTAATGGAAATCTTCCGTGTGCGCACACAGAAAAATTTTCTGCGAAAATAAATATAAAAATTTTCATAAACAAAAAAAAACATCTATTTTCGTGTGCGCACACGGCGCATTTTTCCGTACTGTTTTAACCGACATTTTTTATCTGTAAATCAATAATATAAAATAAATTATTATCAAAAATTCAAGACATGCAAATTGGAAAATATTCATTTGGAACCGGCGACCGTTTTGCACACCAAGGCGAAGCGCAATTGAAAGCCTTAATTAAGGCAAGGGAAGTACTTGGATTTGAAGTTGTTCCGGTATGGAATAAATCAAACCGTGAACACACCATTGTGCATTCCACGCCTGCCGATACGCGCAAGGAAGCCGACGCAGCCGTGAAAGCGCTGGGATATACTGGCCAGTACTTTGTTGATGCCGACCACATTAATCTCACTAACGTGGATAAGTTTATTGACGCTTCGGATTTTTTTACGCTCGATGTGGCCGATTATATCGGGAAAAAAGCAGCACAGGCCGACATTGATGCTTTTGTGGCGGCCAATATGAAATATACCGGTAAGTTGCAGATACCGGGAATACCTGTACCGTTTGATGTGCCAAAGGAACTCTTGCAAGGCATTGCCGAGAAGTTCCTGTATGCCGTGCAGGAAGCGGGTAAGATATACCGGCACATCGAAAAAGCCAAAGGAGCAGGCAATTTCGTTGCCGAAGTGTCGATGGACGAAGTGAACGACGCGCAATCGCCTGTGGAAATGTTCTTTATACTAAGCGCTATTGCCGGTGAGAAAATACCTGCACAAACCATTGCGCCCAAATTTACCGGACGATTCAATAAGGGTGTGGATTATGTGGGCGATGTTGCCCAATTTGCAAAGGAATTCGAGGAAGGCCTGTTGGTCATTGACTTTGCAGTGAAGGAATTCGGTTTGCCTGCCAATCTCAAATTGAGTATCCACTCAGGTAGCGACAAGTTTTCGATTTACCCGGTGATGGGTGAATTGATTAAGAAATATGACAAGGGTATCCACATGAAAACAGCCGGAACGACTTGGCTGGAAGAGGTGATAGGATTGGCAATGACGGACGACGACGAAGCCATTGACTTGGCGAAAGCAATCTACTCAGGTGCTATCGGCCGTTTCGACGAGCTTTGCGGTCCATATGCCACAGTGATTGATATTGATAAGGATGAACTACCCTCAACCAAAGAGGTAGAGTGTTGGACTGGTGAAAAATTAGCCAATACGTTGCGTCACATCCCCGACCATCCTGATTACAACCCGAATTTCCGCCAGTTGATACATGTTGGTTACAAGGTGGCGTCTGAATATGGCGTAGAATACACTGGGGCGCTCGAAGCACACAAAGAAATCGTGGGGCAGCAGGTAACTGAGAATATCTATGACCGGCATATCAAAAGGCTATTCGGGATTGAGTGACGTGCAGACCTGCTGGGTTTTTCAAACCCGGTAGGTCTTGTCTGAATTAAAACCTACCGGGTTTGGAAAACCCAGCAGGTTAGCTTGGGGATCGTGCTTCAATAATTATATGTATCAATTTGTAATTTCGTGTTCGCGCACAAGATAAAATTATAATCCTGTGTCCGCACACATATTATAAATTGAAAGTGTTTTTTAATCAATGGAACTTATCAGGTTTACCTTTGGTGAGATCGTTTACGCGAAGTCTCAAAACCTAATAGGTTAGTAATGATCAGGAAGTCAAATAAAAATGAATGAACTAAAGGTAAATAATCATGAGCTGTTGCGATTGATTGACGAGTGGGAGCCAAGGTTAGCGGCTTTACCGGAAGATATGATTACCGATAGGCGAAACAGCCAAAACCGGAGTATCAAGCAGATTCTGGGACACATGGCCGATTCTGCTTCGAACAACACGCATCGGATTATCCATTTGCAATACCAGCCTAACCCTTTGATTTTCCCGGATTATGCAAATTCTGGGAATAATGACAGGTGGATTGCCATACAAGGTTACCAAGCCGAAAATTGGTATGACCTGATCCAATTTTGGAAGCATTCCAATCGTCACATTGTGCATGTGATGAATCATGTAAATCCGGATAAATTGGATAATGAATGGATTACGGCTTTGGGTGATAAGGTATCGCTTCAGGCGATGATGCTGGATTATTTGCGTCATTTCAAATTGCATCTGGATGAGATTGATGAGTTGATCAATAAGTAACCAATTGAAAATTAAAAATTAAAATTCAAAAAATATGAAACCTTTCATGGATGAAAATTTCCTGTTGCGGACCGATACCGCACAGCAGTTGTATCATAACCACGCGGCCAAAATGCCGATCATCGACTATCACTGCCATCTAGATCCGGCTATGGTAGCCAACGACCGCAAGTTCGACAACCTTGGGCAGATCTGGCTCGAAGGCGACCACTATAAGTGGCGTGCCATGCGTACCAACGGCATCGACGAACGTTTCTGTACGGGCAAGGATACTACCGACTGGGAAAAGTTTGAGAAGTGGGCGGAAACCGTTCCCTATACGATGCGTAATCCGCTGTACCACTGGACTCACCTTGAGTTAAGACGTGCTTTTGGGGTTAACAAGATATTTAACCCTTCCACAGCGGCCGAAATTTTTGCAGAATGTACCGAAAAGCTACGGACGTCGGAATACAGCGCTCGTGGACTAATGCGTAAGTTCAACGTGGTGGCGGTATGTACTACCGATGATCCTGTAGATTCGCTGGAACATCATCGTGCATTGCAAAAAGAAGGTTTCGACATTAAAGTGTTGCCCACTTGGCGGCCGGATAAAGCGATGGCCGTGGAAAATCCCGCAGCATATAAGACTTATGTGGAAAAGCTTTCGGAGGTGTCGGGTATTCGCATCAGCAGATATGCAGATCTGATTGATGCTCTACAAAACCGACACAATCATTTTGCACTGGCAGGTTGTAAGTTGTCCGACCACGGTATCGAGGAGTTTTACGCCGAAGATTATACACTGTCGGAGATCGAAGGTATATTTGATAAAGTATATCCGGGCAAGGAACTGACACGCACGGAAATCATCAAGTTCAAGTCGGCTTTGATGGTGGAAGGTGCGAAGATGGATCATGCTAAGGGCTGGACGCAACAATTCCATTATGGCGCTATCCGCAACAACAACACGCGCTTGTTCAAGCAATTGGGCGCCGATACCGGTTTCGATTCCATTGGCGATTTTACGGTGGCACAGGCTATGTCGAAATTCCTCAATAGGCTGGATACCAGCAATCAGTTGGCCAAAACGATTCTCTATAACCTGAACCCGCGCGATAACGATATGATTGCTACTATGATTGGTAACTTTCAGGATGGAAGTGTAGCCGGTAAGATACAGTTCGGTTCGGGCTGGTGGTTCCTTGATCAGAAGTTTGGCATGGAGGCGCAGATGAATTCGCTGTCGTCGCTCGGTTTGCTGAGCCGTTTTGTGGGCATGCTTACCGATTCGCGTAGCTTCCTGTCGTACCCGCGCCATGAATATTTCCGCCGTATCCTCTGCAACCTGATCGGTAACGATGTGGAAAACGGAGAGCTGCCTGCTTCGGAACTGCCGTTTATCGGGCAATTGGTAGAAAATGTATGTTATAATAATGCACGGGATTTCTTTAAGTTCTAAAGGAAATCAGAATCAAATTTTGGCATTTTATTGAAAATTGACAAGATAGAAAGAAGCTTGGAAAATAAACATTTTCCAAGCTTCTTAGTTATTATTTGATTGTAAAATCAATAAGGCTTCTGTTTTTTATTTACTTTTGTGGTCAAGGGTAACCCTAGTGAATATATATTACAGAATATTTAAACCATTCTATGTTAGACGAAATCAAGGATTTATTTTTGCATGAAGCACAAGCTATCATGAATATACCTGTAACCGAAGCCTATAAGGAAGCAATGGATTTGATATACCAGTCGGTACATCAAAATGGCGGTAAGGTAGTTGTGAGCGGCATGGGTAAGGCGGGACAAATCGCCATCAGCATCGCAACCACTTTCAGTTCTACCGGGACACCGGCTGTGTGGCTTCATCCGGCGGATGCTCAACATGGCGATCTTGGCATACTTTGCAAAAACGATATTTTGTTGCTTATTTCCAATTCGGGAAAAACCCGTGAAATCGTCGAATTGGTAGCTTTGTCGAAAGGCTTGTGGGCTCAGGTTCCAATCATTGTTATTACTGGTAATCCGAAAGGCGAGTTGGCGCAGCAAGCGGATATTTGTCTATACACGGGCAATCCTGCCGAAGTATGTCCGTTGGGGTTGTCGCCAACTACCTCTACGACCGTTATGAGCGCTATGGGTGACGCCTTGGTGGTACAAATGATGAAACGCATCAGGTTTGATAAGTCCGAATATGCTAAACGGCATCACGGCGGCTATCTTGGGCAAAAATCAAGAGGTGAAACGACTTAAGAGCTTTGATATCCGGATTTTGAGTTTCACGCATGGTAGCCGTCATTTTTTTGAATTTACACTCTTAGAACAACAATATTTCTTAAATCTATGTCTATGAATCAGAAAACAGAAAAAAACATCGGTTTGTTGAAGACAAAATCCGTCCTCAAGCAAAAGATATTCGATAACACGTACAAGACATTTACGACATTAAAAAGTGTGTTGGACGAAGTGGCAACCGAATTCAATCCCCAGATAGCAGAATTGGACGACCGCGTAACGGTGGAATATACCGACCGCGGGATGTTTGAAGCACAATTGAAAATAGCAGGCGATATGCTTGTTTTCAGTATGTTTACCAACGCCTTTGAATTCGACAGGAATCATACCATCTGGAAAAATTCTTATTTGACGGATCATCCATATAGTTCCATTTGCGGAATGATCAGCATTTATAACTTTCTAAACGACTCTTTCCGTTACAATCGTTCGGGAGACTTGGGATACCTTATTGCCCGGATATTTGTCAACCGCGATTTTTATTATTTCGTGGAAGGTAAACAACAAATGAATAATTGGGTAAACCATTTTGGGACGGCTGTCATATCCAAAGAGATTTTACGCGACATCGTGGAATCAGCCATTTCATATACATTAAATTTTGACTTGTTAGTGCCGCCTTACGATTCGGTCAAGATCATCACATTGGAGCAGATGAACTCGAAAATAGAATCGGCACGGTTCCAAACCGGTAAAAGGCTTGGGTTTACATTTAATTCGGATGATGTTTCCGCACATTTGAGATTATAACTGATCGGAGCTTTACCGGAAGTGTCTTGTGTAACTTTGAAAATAGGATGAAACGGAGAACGCTGAACTGTAATGGAAAATTGGTTTACATCGATAAGCCAATCGTGATGGGCATTCTTAATGTTACTCCTGATTCGTTTTATGACGGAGGTAGTTATCATTCGGAGGCTGATCTGCTTAAAAGATGCGAAACCATTATCCGTGAAGGTGGCAATGTTATTGATATCGGTGCAGTATCGACCCGTCCGGGCGCACATGTTGTCGATGCCGGAGAAGAACTTAAACGGTTGGAATCGGCGCTTACCCCAATCAGGAAACAGTTTCCGGATGTATTGATATCAGTAGATACTTACCGTGCAGATATTGCACGTATTGTTGTACAGGATTATGGCGTGGATATCATCAATGATATATCGGCAGGAGAATTTGATGCCAGTATGTTTGAAACGGTTGCATCGCTGAATGTTCCTTACATCATGATGCACATGCAGGGAACGCCGGAAACCATGCAGGTAAACCCTGCTTACGATCATCTGATGGCCGATATCATCCGGTATTTTTCCGAACGGATACACCGTTTACGCGAACTTGGAGTAAAGGATATTATTATTGATCCCGGTTTTGGTTTTGGCAAAACAGTAGAACACAACTATGAGATTCTTCGCCGGCTCAGGGATTTTGAAATATTTGAATCGCCGATCCTAGTGGGTGTTTCCCGCAAATCAATGATATGCAAATTGCTTGGTGTCAGCCCGCAACATGCTTTGAATGGTACAACTGCTGTCAACACATTAGCTTTGATGAATGGCGCCGATATATTGCGGGTGCATGATGTTAAAGAAGCTGTTGAATGTGTGAAGATCATGCAGGCATACCAAGAGGGTGGTCACTCTGGAAAATCGGATATAAAACTTTAAAATTTAGAATACATGCGCAGAATTTTCGCCATAGGAGAAACGGTTTTTGATATTATTTTCAAGGATGGGAAGCCGGTTGCCTCCACTCCCGGAGGTTCCATGCTGAACACGGCCGTATCGTTGGGTCGTCTAGGATTGGACGTATACTTTATCAGCGAATATGGGAACGACATGGTGGGAAATTTGGTGAATGACTTTTTAAGCGGAAACGGTGTAAGCAGCCGGTATTCATATCGTTACGAAAATTATCCATCGTCGCTGGCGTTGGCTTTTTTGGATGGGAACAACAACGCAGAATATAATTTTTACAAGCAGTATCCCGAAAAAAGATTAGATATTGCCTTTCCCGATCTCAATGCTGATGATATCATTATATACGGTTCATTTTACGGTATAGATCCGGATGTACATGTGCGGTTGAAGCCATTCCTGAAACAGGCCCGGGCTAAAAATGCCATTGTGATTTACGATCCGAATTTCAGGACTTCGCACTTGTCCGGTATGGCTACATATCGTCCTATCATCATGGAGAATTTTGGTTTTGCCGACATCATCAAAGGCTCGAATGAAGATTTTGCACACATCTTCGGAACCAAAACAGTAGCAGATACTTGGCAGACCTTAAAGGATACGTGCGATGTGTTGGTCTATACGGCTAATAAAGACAACGCACACATTTGTATGCACGATGTTCGGGAATCGTACCCTGTTCCTCCTATTACACCTGTGAGTACTATTGGTGCGGGCGATACATTTAATGCGGGGTTGATATATGGTTTGGTGACACAGAATATAGGAAAAAATGACCTGAAAAGTATGAGTAAATATCAATGTGCTACCATTATTGAGAATGCTATTCGCTTTGCCGGACACGTTTGTATGAGTTACGATAACTATATTTCGCCGGAGTTTGCACAGGAAATACGAAACGCATAGATTTTGTGAAAGTGGTTTTGGGAGAAATTGAATCCTGCTGGATCTCAAAGACCCGGTAGGTTTTATCAAGTAGACAGTAAGACCTACCGGGTCTTTGAGACCCAGCAGGTCACTCGTCACCCGTCACTATCTTTGTCTTTCCTGCCGATACCTGCTGTGCCGCCAGCCGGGTGAAGTTGAACAGTTCGCGTTTCATCTGGTCCTTGCGGAAGATCTTCTTGCCGGTGTTGCAGATATCCATGGCTGCGTCGTAGATATTGTTCAGTTCGGCGGTCATCCCGGCGGTGATCCCGGGAGTGTTGCCCTTAAGGGTCTCCTGCGTCACATTGGCTGCCTCCAGCTTGTCGGCATAAGCTTTCACCGAGTCGATCCGGTATGCAGGCACTCCATTGGCTTCCAGCTCAGCGCGTAGCTCGCTTCCGGTGTGGTTGTCGAAGGCGAACAGCTGTTCCAACAGGGCATTCTGGTTGCCTCCCTGCGCCTTTTTCCAGTAACTGCGGAATCTCAGCAGATCCATCAATACGTCCAGACGGGCCTTATCATTGCGATACCCGCTTTCCATTCTGGTCCTGATCATGGACAGATCATCGATTGCCCCAACCTGTATCCCTTTCACGATGATGCTGGTTTCGCGTTGCCCCTCGTTGGCTTTGACGCCCAGCTTCTTGTTCATCCGGCCGATCGGGGTATAATAGCCACTGATTCACTCTTCCGTCAACCATTGCGGACAGTCGGCTGCAAAAGCCTCCTTGTTGGCCTCGAAATGGTTACCTGCCGTCTTTGCTGCGGTAAGCATCACCGGCGCTTTCATCCTGAACTTCCTTTTTACGGTTGTTTTTTTCTTTGTCATGATACTTAATTTATAGCAATTGAATTTATTATGTACTATACCCATCTTCCGCGAACCAACCTAAAATGTCAGATACGGTAATGCTACTCAACGCACCCGCGATCTTCTCTTCCAAAGCTTTCCGAGTTCTTGCTTTAACCTTTCGCAGAA